>NZ_CM003641.1:766624-1133709 GCF_001439985.1 Wolbachia endosymbiont of Trichogramma pretiosum | reverse complement strand
AGCTCTAACAAGTCCTTTATCAGAAGAAAAAAAAGAACCTGAAGAGAAGAAAATCAGTCACAATAATCAAACAAACCTACAGCCTGAAGAGGGGATTAGCAAAAAAGACACCGAACTTTCAACAAGCCAATTAACAGAGAAAAAGAAAAAAGAACAGCCTGACAATATAACACCTGTAAACAAAGAAAATGAAGAAAGCGAAAAATGTACAAAGCTAAACAAAGAAATAAAAAAAGAATGGAACCATAAAAGCAAGTCTATATATAAAAGACAATATGATAGCCTAAATGAGCACCTTCCTAAAACTATATTTACTGATGATTACAGTAAGCAATTTTTTTACTGCATAAAAAAGGGCAACTTAATTTGTCTAAGAGGAGTAATAAATAAGCTAGAAAAAATTGGATTAACAATTCAAGAAATACTAAGATTTAGAAATAAATTGGGTGATACTCCTCTAATTTATGCAGTGAAACAAGGTGAAATAGACACAGTTCGCTTTCTCTTATTACAAGGTGCTGATCCTAGAGTGGTTGATAATAATTTTAAGTCCCCTATTGAAATAGCAATCGAAAGGAAGCAGATCAACATAATAAACGCAATTGCCGAAATGATGCCATACCTTTTAGAGGATAAAGAAATAAACAATGAAGAAGATTCAGAGATGTATAACTTTGCTATAAAAACAAAAGAAAGCACCTGCGATGCAAAAGATAATTAGACTTTTGATATTAACTTTTCTAGTTGGTCATTTATGCTATGGAAATGAAATAGATGATGAAAAAAATCCAATCAATGATTTTTTAAGCGCTCTGCACGATGTAAAATACGTATCTTACAATAAAAAAGATTTCGCTAAATTTTTAGTACATTGTAAGAAAGCAGGCATACCACAAGATTTTAAGAAAGGTTTTGGCTCTAATTTGAATGGGGCTAATTTTAGTCAATTATATTTAAATAAATCTATTTTTGAGGGAGTAAGTTTAATTGGTGCTGATTTTTCTAACACCGATTTATCAGATGTGTCTTTTATCGATGTTGATTTACGTGGTGCTAATTTTTCCAATGCTAGTTTACATGGCGTTAAAATACAAGGCACAAATTTAAGTTTTTCAAAATTTGCGTCTACAAATCTAACAGAAATCATATTTGATCAATCTAATATCAGTTATGCTGATTTTGTCAATTCTAATCTCAACAAAGTAAGTATGCGTAATATAATTGGTTTGCATACCAAATTTTTGAATGTAAAAATGAATTTATCCTATTTATCAAACTCAAATGCTAGCTACATAAATTTTAGTGATAGTGAAATAAACGACACTGTTATGCAGAAGAATAATTTCGATAATGCAAGTTTCTTTGGAGTGGATGCACACAAGCTCAAGATACAATTCTCTTCACTAAAAAATGCTAATATATACGGTGCTAAAATAAAAAAATTGGATTTTACAGGTAGCAATCTTTCGAACGCCTATTTTAATGCTTCTATTATAGTTGATAGTAACTTTGAAAAAGCCAATTTAAGCAATTCACAAATTTCCTATGTGAAAGGGGATAATTCAAACTTCACTAAATCTATACTAAATGGTTCCAAGATGAAGCATACATATTTTTTAGAATCAGACCTTCAGGATGCTGACTTATCTAATATTGATTTTAGTTTTAGTGAATTGTATAAAGTTAACGCCTATAATGCTAACATTTGTCACGGAAAGTTTCATAATACTAAAGTTGTGAATTCTAACATGAATGGTTCGTTTTTTGACCATTCATTGTTTACTTCTGCAAAAATAGAAAATTCAGATCTTTGCACAACTTCAATGTATAAGACAAAAATTCAAGACTCTCAAATTTATAATAGTACTCTTTCCCACCATAGTATTGACTTCAGTGAGATAAAAAATTCAATATTCTTCAAATTATTAGCTGATAATTCGAGCTGGTCTAACTTAAAAGTCACTAATTCAAATTTTATTGAAAGTGATTTCAAATCCTCCGTGTTTTATAATAATACCTTTAGAAAGGCTGGTTTTTTTCTTAGCAATTTGAGTGATTCGACAATAAGTGATATGTCTTTTCTCTCTTCAAGCATATATAAAAGTTCAATTGCTGATATTCATTTAACAGATTGCAAATTTGATAATTCAATTTTGATTGACAATCAGGGACAGAGCAAAATTACAGGTCTAGAGAGTGCTATAACTTCAATTAAAGATCTGCAAGAGAAAATATCACAGGGTGAAAAATTTGATGTAAATTATTCTTACTTTGAGTTTAAAGACATGAATTTAGAAAATGCTAATTTTTCTAATTCAATATTAAGTAGAGCAAAGTTTGTAAACGTTGATTTGAATAAGGCAAATCTTGAAAAAGCCGATTTACGTTATACTGTCTTTGATAATTCCTCTCTTATTGATACCAGTTTATCAAATTCTAATTTAGAGGGCTCTAGTCTTTTAAACTTTGATTCAAAAAATACAAAGTCTTAAAAAAGCTCTATAATGTACTTGTTAAATAAAGAAAAATGACCGTAAAAAATGAGGGCATACTACTGATTCTATCCTCTCCTTCTGGAGCTGGAAAAACTACTATATCAGAAAAATTACTTGAGCAATCAACCGATTTAGTTATGTCTGTTTCTATGACTACACGCAAACCTCGTCCCGGTGAAGTAAATGGAAAAGACTATTTTTTCGTTACTGAAGAAAAGTTTCATGAACTATGTAAGGCTGATCAAATGCTTGAATATGCTAAAGTTTTTGAAAATTTTTACGGTATACCAAAAGATTTTATAGAACAAAACCTGAGTAGTGGCATAAGTATTTTACTGAATATAGATTGGCAAGGAGCATTTCATTTATTTGAAATATTAAGAGAAAAAGTTGTAAGTGTTTTTATACTACCTCCCTCAATGGAAGAGCTTAGACTGCGTCTACAAAGGCGTAATAGTGATGATGAAATTGAAATAGAGCGGAGATTAGCCGAAGCGAAAAAAGAGATAAGTAAAAGTAATAAATATGATTACGTAATCATTAATGATGATCTTAATAAAAGCGTAGAAGAAATAAAATCAATACTAAGTAAAGGAATGCTTAAAAAATTAGAAGAAAAACCAAGTTTGAAAGATCTATAAAAACATTGGTTTACCTCTTTCAGTAGCACTCATGCTTCACAGTTTAGCCACATTTGTTATTTTTTAAGATAAAATAGTTAAAATAGTAGACAAGCGTTAAAGTGGGGATTTTAATATGACAATAGATTTTCTAATAGAAACTAGTTTTCTGCCTTTTCATCTATATTTCGATAACATCTAGCTCAATTAAAAAGCTTAATCCAATTCGTTAACGCCAAATAGCTTTTAATATTGAGGTTTTAATATGAGTACAGATCTAAGTGTATTAGTTACTAATGCAAACAAACTAGGTGAATATATAAACAAAAATGAAAAACAAGAGCAAGATAAAAAAGACAAGCAATTATATAATATTATAGAGAGAAAGGTAAAAAAAGAAAAACATGATCATAAAAAACCAAGAAGTCAAGATGGAACACTCAAGGAATGTGAAAGGTTATTTAAGGAAGGCGCTAGTCCTGAAGTATTAACTAAATTAGAAGAGTCTTTTAGAGAACAGAGAAAATATCACAGATATTATGTCCAATGTTTCCTTCCAGTGCTAGGTGAAGTAATCGAACAATTAAAAAAAATATCAGATGAAACAAAAAACCAAGTAAGGCAAGCAATTTATGAAGTCACTAAAAGTCACTCTAATAAAAATCGCAAGGACAATGAGTCAGAAAGTGGTTACGGTAACAATTTTGAAAATGAAGTAAACGGAATATCAGATTCTGATAATAATGTTCAATTACTAAAAGTAATCAAAAATGAAGATAGCGTGAAATTTAAAAAATATCTAAAAGATTGCACGAATGTTAACAGCATAAAAGATGAAAAAGGAAATAATATTTTACATCTTATTGCATCGCTCGAAAAGGAACAGAAATACAAGTTTCTAGTTATCCTAGAAAAAAAGCTCACCAAGGAAAATCTAGCACAACTTGTTGATCTTGTTGATAGTGAAAATCAAGAAGGAAAGACTCCTTTTCAGGTAGCACTAATTAACAAGATAATAAAAGGGAAACATGATTCTCACACAATCCAAGATAACGATAAAACACTTAAGTTTCTTACAAAATTGCTAGAGTATGGAGCCAGCTCTGACAATTTAGGATTATCTACAAAAGAATTACAATACTTAAAAGAAGAGCAAAAGACATACTATTGTGATTTCTTAGAAAAATTAGCAAAGTCAGTAAAGAAACCTGAGTTAAAATCAGAAATAAGAACAAAAATCAAAAAAATTATGCCACATACCATAAATACTCCAGATAGTAATGATAATTATCAACTACATTTAGCAATTAAAGATAAAGATGAAAAATCTTTTAAGGAATTATTGAAAAAAGGAGCAGATATTAACCTTAAAGATGCCAATGGCAATAATGCTTTACACCATATTGCCTTGCTAATAGGGAAGAAAAAAGTTACATGCTTCAAATTAATATCAGCCTTAGTAAAAGAAAGAAAAATATCTGAAGATAAATTAGATGAAGCTATAAAAGCAACTAACAAGCAAGGAAATACACCTCTAGAATTAGCACTAAAGAAAAAAGCAGAAAAAAAAAGTATCGAATACCTATCGCAAGAAACAATTTTTGATTTAGCCACTAATTATGATAATACAACAAAGTTTTGTGCAGCATTATTACAAAACGGTGCTAACCCTGATTCTTTATGGTTAGAAGATCCAGAACTCCATACTAAAAAGTACTATTTAACTTTACGAGATCTAAAAGATTGTTCAAGCACTTCACAGAAAGCACATGAGAAAGCTAAAGAACTAAAAGAGAAGCTTGAGGAAAAATACCGCTGTGGAACTGCTTCGAAAAAATGTCAATCAGGCATTAAAAAGCTAGGTTCTGGTGTGAAAAAAGGAGCATCTGCTGTATGGAAATGCATTGATCCGGTCAGAAGAGCTAGTGTGTTATTAGCAATCACATTAGCAACTACTATTATTACAGTGGCAACACTTTCTTGCTTTCAAGGACAAATTGCAATTGGAACAGCGTTACCAATCATAGCTATAACAGGAGTAGTCTGTCTGATATTCACTTTGGAACTTAGCGGCATTAGGAAATATGTTAAAGAATTAACCAATGATCAGCAAACCAGTAAAGATAATCTTCAAACTGCAACACAACCTGAAAATGTTACTGAACAACAAAATTTAGCTAACAACTCAGCAGCACAAGAGCAGTCAGAACATACAGAGAGACCAGCTACTAAAATGAGATATATATCAGTACTACCATTTATAAATGAACTAGGTGAATTGACTAATAAATTCTCTTTTCCGGGTTGATAAAATCAATCTCATCGCTCAAAGTTTTTTCAGCAACTTTTTTATAGTCAATCTCTACACTGACTTGGTTTTTCTTTTCTTTAAGCCATGCCATAGTATGCTTCATCCAGTTTTTATCATCACGTTCAGGGAAATCTTCACGAGCATGAGCACCCCTGCTTTCCTCGCGATTAGCTGCGCATTCCATGGTAATAACTGCTTGTGGAACCATGTTGGCAAGCTCCAGCGCTTCAACCAAATCACTATTCCATATCATACTGCGATCTTCAACTGCAATGTCAGGCATCATTTTTGCTACTTCTTTTATAGCTTTTTTACCTTCCTCTAAAACTTCAGCAATACGGAATACCGATGCATATTTCTGCATAGTGTGCTGCATTTCACTTCGTATTTTTGCTACTTTGAATTGTCCAGAAGCAAATCTCATTTTATTAAATCTATCTACTATCAAGTCTGTGCAGTCTGAATGCAATTTTTTATGTGGTGTATTAGGTTTCAATTTTTCTTTTGCCCTAAGCGCGGCAGCTCTACCAAAAACCACAAGATCAAGAAGAGAGTTGGAACCTAGTCGATTTGCACCATGTACAGAAACACATGCTGCCTCTCCTATTGCAAATAATCCTTCTACCACTTCTTCTTTAGCTTTTTGCGACGTGATCACTTCCCCATGATAGTTGGTTGGAATACCTCCCATGTTATAGTGAACAGTAGGAATAACAGGTATCGGATCTTTAGTAACATCAACTCCTGCAAAGGTCTTTGCTGTTTCACTAATACCTGGCAATCTGAGCTTTATTACTTCCGGATCAAGATGAGCTATATTCAAGTATATGTGATCTTTCTTTGGCCCAACTCCCCTTCCCTCTCTAATTTCAATTGTCATTGCTCGACTTACTACATCACGAGAAGCCAAATCTTTTGCCTTTGGCGCATAACGTTCCATAAACTTCTCACCCTGAGAATTAACAAGGTACCCACCTTCACCGCGGCATCCTTCCGTCATCAAGCACCCTGAACCATATATTCCTGTTGGATGAAATTGCACAAACTCCATATCTTCAAGTGGCAACCCAGCTCTTACCACCATGCCATTACCATCACCTGTGCAGGTATGTGCACTTGTTGCAGAAAAATAAACACGTCCATAACCACCTGTTGCTATTACCACAAAATGTGCACGAAATCTATGCAACGTACCATTACACAGCGACCAAGCTATCACCCCACAGCATGTACCTTTGTCCATAATCAAATCTATTACAAAATATTCGACAAAAAATTCAGCGTTAAATTTAAGACATTGCTGATATAGAGTATGAAGAATTGCATGCCCAGTTTTATCTGCTGCTGCACAAGTACGCTGAGCCGATTTTCCTTTACCAAAGTGAGTTGTCATTCCACCAAAGGCACGCTGATATATTTTTCCATCTTCCGTACGAGAAAAGGGTACACCAAAATTTTCAAGTTCAATCACAGCTTTGGCAGCATTTTTACACATATACTCTATTGCATCTTGATCGCCAAGCCAGTCTGAACCTTTTATTGTATCATATGCATGCCAGCGCCAGTCATCTTCAGCAATATTACTCAAAGCTGCACTAATTCCTCCTTGCGCTGCAACCGTATGACTTCGTGTAGGGAAAATTTTAGAAATGCAGGCAACTGAAAAATTAGTTGCAGCCATTCCAAGTGTTGCTCTAAGCCCTGCTCCACCTGCACCCACTATCACAACATCATACTCATGCTCTATGACTTCATACGCTGACTTATCCATATCCACTTATTTTATCATCACAGGCTTATAATATCACAGAAGTAGAAAAAATCTATACAAGTTTTCTGGATGTAATCTTCTGAAACAAATCTATAGTAAAAGATGTAATAACAATCATAGGGCGTCATGAAAGTAGCTGACATTGGAATGACACCACCATAAAGGAATAAGTGCAGTTACTTACATGACATTGATGACTTATGCCTACTTAACTAGGTCTAAAATCGGACAGAAAAAGGTAATCTTGATAAAATTCATTGACAACAAGTTCTCTTGCATTTGAATTTTCCATTTGCACTTTTTTATATCGTAATTTATGGCTTATTGAATCTTTATATGAACTAACTGCTTTATATATCTTACTTACCTCTCCTGGAAAGATACCACCAACAATTATAACGCATAACCCTGCAACTGTTGCAAAAGCTAGAGTTAAACTTTGCCTCCAGCTAGCCTTTTTTTCTTGTGTACCAGCAGGACACAATTCACTTGACATTTCTTTTAGATACTCATGCCACATGTGATTGCAGTTTGTACATTTCACTTTTCTTCCAGATCCACCTATTTGCCTACGAGATACTAAGTAAGTTTTAGTACAATTATGACATTGTATTTTCATAGTGCTTACACATAATATAATATAAATCTGATATCAATATGTACGTAACAAATGAAAAACTTGCAACTAAAAAATTACAAGATAAGGTAGAAAGTATTTGGAAAGATAAAGAAAAACTTAACGACTATAATCTAAAACACGAAGCAAGATTAATAATTAAAGAGGTAATTGAGTTACTTGACAGTGGTAAAATTAGAGTAGCAGAAAAGCTGTCAAGTGGAGAATGGATAGTACATAAGTGGATAAAGCAGTCAATATTACTACATTTCCTCACTGAGGAAAGCAAAATAATAGACAACACCAATTGCTGGTTTGACAAAATCGGTAGTAAGTTTAGTGAATGGAATGAAGAAAAATTTTGCCATTCAAAAATTAGAGCAGTTCCTGGGTGTTTTGTCCGCCAATCTGCTTACATAGGTAAAAATGTTGTTCTAATGCCAAGCTTTATCAACGTTGGTGCATACATTGATTCTGGCACAATGGTAGATACTTGGTCAACAGTTGGTAGTTGTGCACAAATAGGGAAAAACTGCCATATTTCCGGTGGAGTGGGAATAGGCGGAGTTCTTGAGCCCATTCAAGCTTCTCCAGTCATTATAGAAGATAATTGCTTCATTGGAGCGCGTAGTGAGGTAGCCGAAGGTGTTATAATAAGAGAAGGATCAGTCCTTGGCATGGGTGTGTTTATTGGAGCATCAACAAAAATTATTGACAGAGAAACAAGTAAGGTATTTTATGGTGAAGTACCACCTTGCTCTGTAGTTATACCGGGATCTACTCCACCTAAAAATAACATTTCAACCTATTGTGCAGTTATAGTAAAAAAAGTGGACGAGAAGACGAGATCAAAAACTTCTATAAATGAAATATTGAGAACCTAACTACTTGCAGTCATTTTTTTTATCATTATTACTAACTACAGTAATAGCATATGCACATAATTCTGAGAAAGAGATTCCATTTTCTTTAGATAACTTATATAATTTTTGCAGACTTTCTTTAACTCTATTAGGTATGTTTCCTCCACGCTCCTTTGCAAGCCAGGAATCTTGATAGTGAATTGGATGAGTATCACTCTTTGGATCTCCTATGTATATTGCAAAAGGTGAACTTTGCCCTTTGAAATCACACTGTACAGTAAATTTTTTTATAGACTCAACCATTTAAAAACCTCTGCTTTTCTTTTTAACCGATTTTATAGAAGGTACAAGAGGTGGTTTTTTGATAAAATCTTGCCTATTGAAAACAATTTTTTCCCCTTCTAAAGCTCTGCTAATATCAGCTCTGCTCAATTGTGACTCTTTTGCTAACCTCATTCCATGCTTTACCATAACATCAGCATATTCTAACACTTTTTTTACTAACTCTAGGTCACCATTCAGCATTTTAACTAATGCTTGAAATACCTCCGCTAAAGTTAATCCATCAGCACCTACAATCTTATTTTCTATAAAACTGACAACTTCTTCAAATTTATATTCAACACCATCATCTTGAGGTACAAGGGTAACATAATCCGTATCTTGACTATTCATAACCAAAGCACTATCGCCTTTAAACTTATATTATATATATAAATACTCCACTATTTTATAGTATGGCATGCTATAGTTAAACATTTATTAATAATATGCTTACTTATATACACGAATTAATTGATAAAAGCCAAGGATCAATATCCATCAGTAATTTTATGAATGCTGCTCTATATCATAAAGAGTACGGCTATTACATGAATAAATTACCACTTGGCAAAGATGGTGACTTCATTACTGCACCTGAAATTAGTCAGCTATTTGGTGAAACAATTGCAGTGTGGATAATGAATACATGGGAAAAATTAGGAAAGCCATCAAAATTTTCTCTAGTTGAACTTGGACCAGGTAAAGGAACACTTATTCGTGATGTAATAAGAGTCACCAAAAAATATAGCTGTTTTTTTAGCTCAATGGACATTCATCTAGTTGAGATAAGCCCTATTTTACAGAAAATACAAAAGGGGAAATTAAAGGGATTAGATATTAATTGGTACACAGATGTCGACAACTTACCAAATCAGCCAACTATTTTTTTTGCAAATGAGTTATTTGACGCCCTTCCAATTGACCAATTTATTTATCGTGATGAGCAGTGGTATGAAAATAGAGTAATAAAACAAGATGATGGCAGTCTTTCATTGTTACTCCAGTGCTTAACCAGACCAAAAACTCAATTCCAGTCTGGAATGACAGGGGGTTTAAATGGTGCAGTAGTGGAAGTATGCCTAGCCGGAATCGAAATATTAAAGAAACTTGAGAATAAGATAGTCAATAACGGAGGAGCTGCCCTGATTATAGATTATGGTTATGTATATCCTAAATATAAGAGCACTTTGCAATCGATAAGGCAGCATAAATATACTAATTTTCTTGAAAACGTCGGTAATAGTGACATCACTGCACTTGTGAACTTTCAATCATTAAACGATTCATTAATGCACGTAAATTGTGAGATTTTGACTCAAAGAGAATTTTTACACCTTTTTGGTATAAAGGAAAGAGCACAAGCTTTAATGAAAAATGCAAGTAATGAACAGAAGAATAAGATCTTCAGTGAATTTTTAAGGTTAACTGAAAATATGGGTACTCTCTTTAAGGTAATGCTGATTCACCATTTGTAGTCTTGTGTAGTTCTTATGTTAAACATACAAATACTAGAAAATTTACAGAATAAAAAAGGTAAAAAAACGTATCTGTTCAGCAGAGTAGCAAAATAAGATAGACAGATAAGACTATCATAGGAACAAATAGGTGTCATACAAGTAGCTGACATTGGCATTACAACAAAAAAATTTACTCAAATGACACCCTTTTGATGCACAATTTTTTGTGCATCACGTACTGATTTTCATCTAAGACGATGTCATGCCAGTGCGTGACACTTGCATCCAGCCTTTTCGCGCAAAAGACGTTGTAAAGTATTTACCAACTTAGTTGGATCCCAGCTGGTATGACACTTGGTTGTGCAAGAAATCTATTGTCAAAAAAAATTACTTCCTCATATTTTTAGTCTGATTATAATGACAATTAGAGATATTTTAAGAGCTCAAAATATATCTTTGTCTGCAGACTTTCAGTTAACTTTTCAATAAAAAACGTAGAGTATCTTTTTCAGCGTATACGCACTTCTGTCATATGTGCGCTGCATTTTTTTCTAAACTTTTTATACAGGAGGATTTTATGTCCAGAATTCCAGATACTTGACCTTTACTTTAGCTAATAAAAGTCGCCTGTGATTTTTATAAAGAAAGTGTAGGAAATAAACAAAAACTGTTTCCAGGCATAAATTTGCCATGTATACCTAAAAAGTAATTATATTAGCATAATATTCATACTTATATGCCAACATTAGTATTCTTTGAATGGAATATGAAATTAATGTTGAAAAAATATGTACCAAAAAATTTATGTGGGATCTATGCGTAAGCTCAAATTGCATGACACCATTTATTTTTATGGTTTTGTCTATTTTATTTTGCCAATCTGCTAAACGGATACATTTAATTCTATTTTTATTTAGCTTAGTTCCCCTGTTGTACTTAAATATAAATCAGCATAGCCCTAATTTTTTTATATATTTTACTTCTTTCTCCATATTTAACAATAGGCTTGAAAATAAACGGTAAACCTATAATTGTTAAGCTTAGAGCTAGGATTGAAAGTACACACAAGGCTTTGTGTTTACTATGCATCTTTTTCAAGTAAAGCATCAAAAACCTACAAAATTTTTTTTCATTTTCTTCAAAATTTTTTTTGCTACGAGCCTTGTCAATAAATAATCCTATTATAGTATAATCTTTACTATACTTAATTGCCCCTTTTTCTATCAATAGCTGAGCTATATCAAAATAATCCTTTTGAATAGTAAGATGTATAGGTGAAAAACCTTGTTGATCACAAATATTCATATTGGCTTTTACTGCTAACAACATTCTTACAATTTCTACATGGCCTTTTTTAGCTGCAAGTAGCAGAGGAGTTCTGTTGCATCTAGTGACGGCATTAACGTTTACCTTAAGCTCCAATAAGAACTTAACTGCTTTAGTATCACCATTATAGCTAGCTTTATGTAACCTGGTGTTACCTCTATAATCTTGGTCATCTACTTCTATTCCCTTTGAGACAAGAAATGTTACCATTTGCCTATTATTATGCTTAATAGCGCAATCCAGTGCATCAAAACCATGTTTGTTTTTTGTGCAAATAAACTCTTTTAACCTAGCTTTTGCTTGCTTTACAATAAGCTTTACCAGTTGCATTTTGTTGTTATATGCTGCTAGAAAAAGCGTAGTATTATTTTCTGCATCTTTTGCTTCTATGTTTGCACCTTTTTTTATCAGATATTCTATAATCTCTGCTCTACTTTCATAATGTGTAGTACATTGATAAATGTTCAAAAATAAAGGAGTACGAAAGTTATTATCTTCACATTCAAGATTTGCTCCGCTATCAATTAAAATCTGGACGCTCTTTTTAGAACCGTATAGTGAAGCTATGTGAAGAGGAGTATAGCCTTCCTCAGCATCTCTTTCATTAATTTTTGCGCCTTTTGTTATTAAAAAATCCATTAATTCTGTGTCATCTTGTAGTGTGGCAAGGTAAAGTGGAGTAAATCCATTTTTGTCTCTAGAATTAATTGTCGGTTGATTAACAAGAAGTTTAGCAATTTTTTTGTGTCCATGCATAATAGCATAATGCAGTGGATTTCTATTTTCATTGTCCACAACATTAAAGTCAGCTTCGTGCTCTAATAATGATTTTACTCCAACTAAATTGCCTTCTTTTATAAACTTATGTAAGAGAGTGACTCCGCTTACATCTTTTGAGTTAATATCAAATCCACTTTCTACCAATTGATGTATGTCTTCCTCACACGCCATACCATTTTAATTAAACCCTTTTCGCATTAACAATACTCCCACTTAATTAAGTTTGAATGAATCTGTAAGAGATATATCACAATTTATTGAAGTTACTAAATTCAGATATATTAAAGTCCACAATTTCCCGAATATAGAAATATTTATTTTTATACATTTGCCCTATTTCTTGTCATCCCAGTACATTCTTTTTTTGTCATCCCCAAGTAGCCCCATCTCACACTACTGTCATCCCAGTGCCCAGACATCAGCCTTTCTTACCAACAAAAACTTAGCATAACTTGTGTTCTCAAAAAATTTCTGGATTCCAGTTTCAAGCACTGATCTTCAATCTACGTACATCTCTGTATCACGCACTGAAATGACACCCTGAAGCTTTAGCTATAAATATTAAGCAAACAAAAAAAAGGCAAAAGAAGCTTCACGGAGATAGTTGCTCCACTCTTTTTACTTGATGCTGTTCAAGTAGGTCACTTGGATGTAGTAAAATACTTAGTAGAAATAGCAAACGCAGGTGTTAATTATGTAGTTAGCACTCCTAGTCTACCTCACTTTGACTATGAAAAAACCGCTCTAATGTTTGCTGCTAAAAGTAGTCATTTTGTATAGTTTTATCCAACTCAGACGTAGTTTAACCCTAGATTAACTAATTTATCCTTTGCAATTGTAATAAGGTCTATAAACTACTGCAAATCCAAATTTCTATTTGATCTTATATTCTTATTATAATAACCTCTACGGATCACACAGCATTAGTCGTGTATCTGAACAGATACTTTTGTACATGGATCAGCTTTATGTGTATCAATTCTGCCTACTTCAAGTTTCCAGCAAAACTACTCTCTAATGTATTGCGTTCAACCAAGTTCTTTGTTAAGGTCACTGTTAGTGGATGTTCAATTGTCTTAACATAAAAATCAAGGCAGCTTTAGATACAAATACGAGTAACTCGTATAAGTAAAGAGGCTATAAGAAGTTTCTTATCATTCTATTCAAACGGATTTTAAACTTTTGAAATGTCATGACATTATTGATACGTTTGTCAAGAAACGACAGGGTATCTACAAAATCTTCTGAATAATCATTGATAAAAAAAAGTATCGTACTTAAGTACACTCCAGCTAATATTGCTCTTTTTGTATAGTAGTTAAAATCTGTTGATTGATCATGAATGCCATACCAAATCGCGCTAACAGTTCTGTACAAGAGTTTACTAGAAAAATATGTATTTTGGGGTAATATAGAGAATGATAAAACATTTTTTAAAAACTCTCTGTAACTTTGTAACTTAGCATAGTTTGAAAGGCGTATTTGGACAGCTAACTTTATCCGCTCTCTTACCTTCATATCTTCTAAGTTGGAATTCCAAAGTTCAGTTTCCATTGAGATATTTAAGTCCTCTGCTATGTACTCCAAAGCACTATATATTCCATTTTGAAATTTACAAAAACTATTGGCTAGGTTAAGGTTCTTGCACACTTTCAATAAGGTTGCGTCACTTATTCCTTCAAATGGAATAACCTTAATCAGCTCATCTACTATTAACTTTTTTTCCATACAATACTATACTAAACATCACATATAATTGTACTTGAGATCTTCAAACATTCTGCAAAATGCTTCACCACGCTCTTCAAAATTTTTCCACTGATCAAAAGAAGAACATGCAGGAGAAAGTAATATCGCTACTTCTTCTTTGCTATTTGTGGCCTCTTCAAAAGCCAGTTTAAATGCGTTTTCTAGATTATAGCACTTCATATAATCTATTTTGTTCTCCATAATGTTTGCAAAAACTTCAGTTGATTCTCCAATAAGAAAAGCTTTTTTAATCTTGGTGAAATACTTGATTAATGATTCTATTCCGCCTTTTTTGCTTTTTCCGCCAACAATCCAATATATGTTTTTATAAGATAAAATTGCCTTTTCGGTCGATTCTGCATTGGTTGCTTTGCTATCGTTGATAAAAAGTACATTATGTATTTTGCCAAGAAATTCATTTCTGTGTTTTAACCCTGGAAAGGATTTGATTTCATTGACAATAGTGCTGCTATCTACTCCAAGTAACTTGCACACAGCGTGTGCAGCTACTATATTTTCTACATTGGATACTAGGTTTACTTTCATATCACTCATTGATAAGTTGTGATTCTCTAGTTTTAGCGAGATCTCCTGAATCTCAGTACTCCTTTTGTCATCCAAGTAGCTGACACTGGGATCCAGATAATTTCGATCTATACCAGTAATCTGTTCACTATAATCAAGCAAATTGTTATCTGCCAATGATATTAGATCTCTTGCACTACCCTCTATCATCTGAGTAGTTGGCAATGGTTTTTCTTTTCTGGTCATACGCTGGAATGACACCAGGTAATATGTTACTGAAATTGGAATTTTGTTCCCAGTAAATTTATTGAATACATCAGCGGTAATTTTGTTATCACATCCTATCACGGCAATCTTGCTACTGTTTATCAGTTTTAATTTAGTTGCTATGTAGTTATTCATACTTCCATGTCTATCTATGTGGTCTGGTGTGATGTTGAGCAATACAGAAATGTCTACATTAATTTTATTTATTAGCTCCAATTGAAAAGAGGAGAATTCAATTACATAAATTTCTGCATCTCTTTCTAAATCCAAAATAGGCACACCTAAATTCCCGCCAATAGCTACTTTTTTCCCTATGGATTTTAATATGTGCCCTATTAGTGACGTGGTGGTTGATTTGCCATTTGTTCCGGTGATGCCTACAACCTTCTGGCTTGTAGTTTTAGTTTCGAGAAATAGCTCAATGTCTGATTTTATTTTGCAGTCAAAGCTTCTCGCAAGTTTTACTACCCAATGCGTTGGTATTGGCACTCCAGGGCTCAAAACCAGTGTGCTTATCTCATGCCAATTATACTTATTGGGATGAATATAGTTACACTCTTTATATATCTTTTTTGCATTTGCTATTTGCTCTTTATTATCATCCCATGCATATATTTTTGCACTGCTTTTTGTTAGAGAATTAATAACGGACAAACCAGTTTTACCAAGGCCGAAAACCGCAACACTTTGATTTTTGTATTTGTTTAGTTGCACTTCTAGATAACTTATGCGAACCATTTTATCAAGATATAATACAAACTATAATGACTTCTTCCATAGTTTTTGGCAGTGCTTAACTTTATTGTCACGACCTTAGCCAATAGAAAACTCCTTGAAACATTTTGCCAACTCCCTTACCATGATATGTATAACAATGTTACAAAAATAACATCATAAAATTCAATACGATAATTTCTAGAAAACCCCTACATACTAAAAAAAGCAAAATGCTGTTAAAATTAGCTTAAGAATAAATAGCAAACATCTGACATAACAATTCTATTTGTAAATCAGGTGAGACTTATCCTATAGAAAGCTTTCGAACTACAGACCTACTGCGAAACGTTATGGAACTAATTGAAGGATGAGTTAGGTCAACAGGAGGATCGATAAAACTCATGTTTGAGGTTTACCAGACCAGCAATTATGTTAAATCTCATGTTGTATTTCTTCTGAAAATTGCGATAGGTATGCGACATGATTTTAAAAACCTTAATTTCACGAATTTTATGCTCTACTCTCATTCCAAATGATTCCAGATTTCGATTGTGCTCTTTTTGATCATCGGTCAGCGATTTTTTCGATACCTTTTATATGGAATTACAATGTTACTCTGCAATTTTTCCCACCCTTGATAACCATAATCAGCATACTTTATACTCTCTTTTAGCAACATTTTTCCTGTTTTCGTATCTTAAAATCATGAATTCGACCTCTGTGTGACTTTGACACTGATAGAATTTGTCCATCGTCTCTTATAATGATTTACATTTTCATTGTGTTTAATCTTTTCTTTCCGGAGTAAGAAAATTTTCTTTTCTTCCTATCTTTTGGCAGTTGTATTGCTTATACTGTAACATCTGCTAATATCTTCAAAATTCTTTCTGGAGTCATAGTTATTTCCTTTTTTATTGAGATTTTTTTTAGCCAAAAGAGGTTCTATTTTTTTTTGAGTAATCGGCAGATGTTTGAGTTATGTAAGTTGAATGGGTAGCTCAAGAATCGGTGCGTTATGTAAGTTCAATAATATAGAATTATACAGAGTATTTTATCTTCCAATACAGGCAATCTTGACATGGCATTTCTTCTGTCTTGAACTTCTTCCCACTCTGGGTGCACTCTTTCTACAACCTTTTCGAATTCTTCTATTTTCAAACCTATTACATCTCCAAAATTTCTCGGACATTCCTTTAGATTATGGTAATTTAAGCTCATCTTCCCTCTCTATTCTCTTGCTATACCTCCTATTTTATAACCATTCCCTCTCTTTTGCAGCAGGTTTATAGAAGTTACATCATTTTTTAGAAGGCACCGAGTAAATTTTGTAGCAGTAACACAGATATTTGACAAAAATACGCCAATGGAAAAATTTGTACAAACAGTGTTATCAGGTGCAGCACAACTAGAAAGAGAGATGATAGTCGAGAGAGTAAAAAACAAAATAGCAACATCAAAAGAACAAGGCTTATCGATTGGTGGAACTTTGCCACTTGGGTATGATGTAAAAGATAAAGAATTAATAATGAGTGAGAAAGAAGCGAAAATAGTAGGGCATATATTTGAAAGATATTTGGAGCTGAAGTCAATGGCAGAACTAGCAAGGGAATTAAATAGTCAAGGTTACAGAACAAAATCGGATATCTTAAAAAAAGCAACGGTGAGAAGAATAATAACAAATCCAATATATGTGGGAAAAATCAGACATTATGAGAAAGAGTATGAGGGAAAGCATGAAGCAATAATAAAAGAGGAAAAATGGCAAAAAGCGCAGGCATTGATAAAGAATCAACCATATAGAAAAGCAAAATATGAGGAAGCGCTACTTAGGGGAATAATTAAGTGCAGGAGCTGTGATGTAAACATGACTCTGACATACTCAAAAAAAGAGAATAAAAGGTATCGATTATTTAATTAACTTTATTACGTGTGCAATAATCATTTAAGGGAAAAGGGTTGTAAATCAGGAAGCCGAAATGTAATAGCTGGAGAAGTGGAAAAAGAAGTAATGAAGAGAGCGGAGCAGATATGTGAAAAATGGGGAAAATAGTGGAAAAATTTAAGCTTTGGAAAACAGAAATAAGCAGTGAAAAAGTTAATAAATAAAGTAATGGTGAAAGGAGAAGGAATAGAAGTGCACTCTGAATCAGAGGAAAATTTATACCAATAAAGAAGAAAGGAAATAAATGCACAGTAGTAGAACCAGAAGGAAAAACAAATAATGCGCTACTGAAAGCAGTGGTAAGAGCCCATTCCTGGAAATGACAAATAGAAGAGGGAAATATGAAAGTGTGAAGGAACCAAGCGCCAAAATTAATATCGGTACAAGACGTATACAACAAATTTTAAGATTTAATTATTTAGCTCCGAAGATTAAAGAAGATATAGTAAATGGGAGACATCCAAGGGGTTTGAAATTAGCTGATTTAAGAGAAATACCGATGCTGTGAAGTGAGCAAAGGGAGAAATTTTACTGCTCAGCGTCGTAACGTTTATAAAAACAACAATATGAAAAAATATTGAAAAAAGTATATGCCAGAAAATTAAAAAAGGTTATTGCAAGAGGAGCTAATGCAAAGGGCAACACAAAAAGATGTTGAAATTGATATAGAAAAGTAAGTCAATGTTACGGAATCAATTATGTAAAAATATCAATATAAATAATTGAGATTTTAGCATAATGGATGCAAGAGTGGTAGAAAATGATCTAAAATCTATAAATTATAGTAGTTTATATTTAAATAATAATCTTTAACCTTTATGGCAAATTAATCTACCTAGAAACTTCTCTCCCAGGATCAGAAGTCCTTCTTAATTCTTCACGTTCTTTCCATTTGTTGTTAGACTCCTTTATTACTTCAGGACGCATTAATCCACCAGATCTTTCAAAATATCCCTGTTCAATAGCATTGTAGACCCAGTAGTTACCAAGCTCGCAATCATTGCCTAACTCTTCTTCGCGACCTTTGAATTTTTCTAATATTTCTTCTCTATTACTCACTTCTACTATAATTTTGCTTTTATTCTGTACGTCAGGATATAGCCTAACTTCTATATTTCCCAAACTAGTATAGAAAGTTAATTCTATACTGCTACCTTCTGTAAGATCTGTGTAATTCCTTATGCCATTTTCAGTTCTAATTTCTACTTCACTTTTACCGATCTTTACTATATTTCTTCCACATTTTACATCTCCATCGGTTATACCTAAATCCCTTAACCCATCTGTTATCTTTGTAATATCTATTTTACTATCTTTAGAATATTCTAAGTAAAAAACGGAGTTGTCTATTCTTACATCTTTTAGCTTTCTATTGGTTGCACTTTTTGCGATTTCAATAAACTTATGAGAATTGCTAACATAATCCATATAAGCTTTTTTCAGATTAGTTTTATGCTCCTTAAATTCTGATATCAGTGCGTTAGCATCAACTGTATTACCAAACACTGCCCCTTTTGATACTAATTGACATATTATACTACTAGAAACTTTAGGATTTTTTTCCAACTCACTGATTTTTTTCATCACATAATCAGTAAAAGTGTACTCATTACCTAAAAAGAAATCTTGTGAAAGAGAATAGTTTAATCGTACACCAGACTTTACAGCATCGTTTACAATCTTTTCAAGTTCAGCCATGTTTTGAGCTCGAAATACCTTATAAGAAAACTCATTTAACTCCTCCTTTTGATTTGAAGTTAAATTAACGAGTAATTTACTGACCTGTCCTTCCTTTTGCTGACGATAAATATTCATAGGATGATCTAATGCTCCTGCTTCTAAAAATATCTTTCTTAACTCTTGAATAAGGCCTTCATTGTCCCAAGAAAAAAGATCGACATAAGAAAATACTTTTGATATACCCATTCCTTGCCGAATATTTAGCACCACTTTTAGGTCTGAATCTCCTTTATGCTTACTTAAAAACTCCTTTAAATTTTTGGTGCAGTCTGAATCGAGTACAAGTAAGTCATACAATTCCTTATTCATCTCTTTCTGTTTATCAGTTAAAAATAATTCTTCAACATCATAGTGGAGTTTATTAGTTGCTATTTGTTTTGGAGTTCTCCCCTTTCTACTTGTTATATTAGGGTTAGCTCCTTTCAAGAGAAGAGAGTTTGCATTATCGTAATGACCTTTAGAAGCAGCAAGGTATAGTGGTGTTTTTCCTTTATTATCTTGTATGTTAGGATCTGCACCTGCTTCTAGGAGTAAATCTATAGCCTGATTTCCTGTGCGACGAAATCCACCAATATTTTCTCCTGCAATCCCATGCAATACTGTTGATTGAGATTCTCCTCTTTTTAGGTCAAGAATTACTTTTAAATCTTTATTGTTTTTATTATCATGTAAAAATCCTTCAAGTGGCTGAGTATTATCAAATGAACCACAGTTAGAAGCTAAGTGTTTTAGAGCACTAAGTAACTTTTTGTTTAAAATTTTTTGACTTGGTGTAAGATCGTGATCCAGAGCAAGCCAAACACAAATCTGTTCATTTAATCCAAGTTTGCTATCTATCAAAGACGGTGGTTCATTATAGTTTCTAACTGATGGTAAAGCTCCTAAGTACCACATATCATTCATCAGTTCATTTAAAAAATGCTCTTTAGATAATAAATGTTCTATAATGGATTCATATTCAAAATCAGATGGTTCTGGTTTGGATTTTGGTTTTAGTAGATTGATGATAGATTTTACTATCCCGTTAAATTCACCCATACTTATCACTCAAGCTAAGATAAATAATGTATTATGTACAATATGTAACATTAAGTCAATAACCATAATCTTTTTACTACCACGTCGTTAAGTCAACATTATTAGTCAATATCGCTTTTGCAACTTCAATCTTTCCTTCTTTTTTGGCATCATCAAGCTTTTGAGCAAGAGCAGCTTGTTCATCACGAATACTCTTGGTCTCCTATTCATATGCTATAAACTCTTTTTCTGACCAGTTAAATCTGTTTAGCTCTTCATACTCTCTTTTAATTGATCAAGTTTCTTCTTGTCATTATCACTTATCTTTTTTATTGTTGTCTTTATCACTAGGACACAGATGAATACTGATCTCTCCTACTTCAGTGGTAAAAGACATTTCAATGACATCTCCCGATAATTCTGTATAATTTCTCCTTCCTCCTACATTTTCAACTCTAATTATACTGTTTCCAATTTGAAGTATACCAATGTTTAGATTTAAATCTTTAGCTTTTTGATTATTGAATATCCTTGCAACTTCAACAATACTATTTTGTGGATAATCTATGCAAAAATATCCATTATCTATTTCTAGTCCAAAGTCATGCCCATCAATTTGCTCACTTTTATTTAAAATACTTTCAAGTGCTAATTCCTTAAGCTTTAAAAGGTTTTCGGATCGTTTACTCAAAGTGTCTAAATCTGAATAAATTATGTTCACAAAATCTTCATGCTCTTCGTCGCTCGATCTATTTAAAGATGCACCTTCTGATATTACCTGAAATATTTTGCTCTTGTGTAAGAACTCATGAATTCGAGTAGTTTCAGCATATAAATATAGCTTTTGAAATGTGTCAGCTATACGATCTATCAAGGACATACCAGACTTATATGGAAAAGTGAACATTATTCCTTGTTCCAGTGCTGCGCTTATAACTTTATCAAATTCTTTTTCGCACTCCTCATACTCTTCTTCACTACCAGAGCAACCTAAAATGTCTAGATAATCATGAATCTTATTTATTTTTTGCCAAATACTTTCATACTTTTCTTCTTCTCTTGTATTCAGCTTTACCTTTGTTAGAGAAAAAGAGTCTTTTTGACGGATTAAAAGAAAAGTATCTTTTCCTTTTTCTTTGCGGTTTATCTCGTCAGTATAGAATAGTTGACTATAACAACCACCAAAACTTTCATCATAATCAGGGCAAGGGCTAACATTGTCTTCTCTTACGTTTTCTTTGTTTATTTCATCTGCAAGAGACACTTCATTACCAATATAGAAATTTTTCTGTTTTAAACTCTCGTTTTCCTTCTGCAGACTACTTAATTCTGCAAATAGCTCTTTATAATCTGATAAATAAATATACAATTGATCTCTTATGTCACTAAGTTCCTTCTTTGTTTCTAGTATCTGATTTTCATGATGACCTTTCAAATTCTCTATACTGTTTATCAGCATTGTACTTTCTTTTCTTACTCTGTTTAACTCAGCTTCAGTCAAACCCAGTTTTTGATGTAACTCTTTATTTATTTTGTCTGTTAACTTAATTTCATTCTTTGCCTCTTTTAATTGGTTATTTAAGTTCTGAGTTACATCACTTTTGTTCTTAATTTCTAATAATAATATTCCTACTTTATGTTTTAGCTGTTCGATTTCTTGATCATTTTCAGTTAAACTTCTTATACTTTTTTGTAATTTAACTTCAAGCTTTTTAGTTTTTTCTTCTAGGTTTTGCATTTCTCTGGAAAGTTCACTTACTTCCTCTTCTACCATTTTCTTATAGTGTTTTTGTAACTCTATATTTTTTTTAAGATCAAAATTTTCCTGTTGTAGATTTTCTATTTTGCTTTCTAAACTATCTGTTAGAGGATTTATCTTTCAATGTAAGAATATGTGATAGACACAACTTAATCTAACAAGTAAGTTATAAGAACCTTTATTAATCACACGTATATTTATTACAATTTTAGACAAAGAAGATAATAATAATCCTAATATACTTAATCTACGTGTAAGAAACTAGCAGGAAACCCAAAATGCTCCAATAGAAACACCAAATGATTCAAATGAGCTCTTTTGAGCTAAAATAAAGCCAAGTAATACTGAAGAAGAAAAATTCATCATACTTAAAAACCATAAGTATAGTAGTAAATTTTTTAGAAACTATCTTAAGATATCAACTTAATAACCCCAGTTATGGATTAGAAAGTAGAATTAATAAAGAGAGGAATAGGGTAAACTCAGGTATTTTAGCAAAAATTAAGAGGTTACCTATAAAGAAAGATATTTTACTGTTTCATATAAGATATTTGTCACATTGCTGATGAAAAACTTTCAGAAAAGCTTCTATCAAGTGGCAAAAAAAACAAGAATACCTGAAATTACCGTGCCAGAAATACTTACTATAATCTTACTCTACCACCAATCGCCGCGCAAAAATTTCAAGTTTTTTACTTGAGTTATCTTAAATTATTGTACAGTTCTGAGTTTTCAAAACCCCCTTACTATCATAGATTTATTGCTCTAAAACCAGGGTTTTATGGTATTTGGCAATGCTTTTGCAGTGGTTCTGCGAGCAAGCAAACACTCTATAGTGATACAACTGCAATCGCTGTTTGCCACGCAAAAAGGATCGCAAAAAACAAAGTTTTCAAAGAGTTGGCAAATATAGGAAAGACTACCTATGTTCGGTTTTAAATTGCATCTGGTAATCAATGAAATAGGCGAAGTTCAAGTTATTAAGCTAACTAAAGGCAGCGTTGACGACAGAAAACCTGCACCAAATTTGACTAAAAAATTGACAGGACTTTTGTTCGGAGATAAAGAAGAAGGACCTCTTTGAGAAACTCTTCGATAGAGGTCTAAAACTCGCCACTAAAGTGAAAAAAGGCATGAAAAACACACTAATTTCTTTAAAAGAGAAGATTCTATTAAGAAAAATGTTGATTATTGAGACAGTTTTGGTTGTTTGAAAAATAAATTTGAGCTTCGGCACAGATCTCCCATAAGTTTTTGGTACATATTTTTCAACATTAGTTTCGTATTCCATGCAGTCGAAAAAGCCCTCTATTTCTAAGCTTTATTGACTTGGATAATCCATAACTGGGGTTTCAATAGGTTATAAGTGGTGAAAATATGGCTATCTATATAGATATGGCTTTCTTATAACAGTCTGAATACGATAAGATATCTGTTGATGGCTATAGCAGGCAAGTAGCATATTACGATCTGTTCGGATTATTGTAAAAAGAGCTATAAATGATTTATTTGACTAGGTAAAAAGCTCTGTAAGTGGATTGTTAAGTTCTAAACCTGAGAGCACTCCAAGTCCAATCTCACAAGTAAATGCAAAAATGGATGTAAATGGTACGATAATGTTACTTGACATGCTCATTAGAAAAGTTATAGATCAAAAGTATGTTTGTATAGAAGAAAAGTTAGGCAAACTTAGGCAAGCTATAGACTCTCAAGTAAGCGCTCCGCCAGAAAAATCTGTTGCTAATGTAGGTGGTTTTACTATAAATAATTTACCAATTATATTACTTAATTCATACGGTAGTTTATCCCATAGTAATTTGTTCAAAAGAAGTATAATAGAAACCTTCTATCAAGCAAAAGTTGCTAATATTGATACAATCTTGGGATAAGTAATTTTTATGTTTTTTTTGAATTGCTTAAAATTTTGATGAAAAAGATCTCTCTAATTTTATAGGAGCAATATTTGGTAAGCTCACTGCTGAAGACTTGAATAGTACATTATTACGAAATTGTGCACTAATGTATTTAGATGACAGTGTTATAATTAAAAATCTAGAAGAAGATGTTGTCAAAAATAATAAAAAGGTAAAAATAGGTTACAAACAATCAAAGAAAAAGATGAGTATAAAACGTTATCAAAAGATACTACTGTAGAGAATGCACAAAAAATAAGTGTCTCATTTTGGCTGTTCTTGTTACGTCTTAGGAATGGTTATTACGGTTTGTTTGGAAATAGTAGTAGTAGGAATAGCAGTTAACGTTTGTAGTTTATGTTGTTTGATTATTCCTTTGCAGGCATATACCACTATGATAGATCTTCAAGTACACTTGAGAGTAGCAGTGCTCAAGGGATTAATACATCTCTAGAAATCGCGCATCACATTTAGGCTAGACCAAGAAACCATAAAACGCACTCTTCTCGTGTGTGCTGTTTTTGGGTGTTGAAAGTAGCTATATTATTCAAATTTATTGGTATTACATGTTAAGAAATCAATACTTGTTCATCCATGATTATACTGCTACTTTATTCAAACCATTTGTATACCTTTTTAAGTATTAATATCAGGACAGAAAAAGCCTTGGTATTCACTTGAGATTCGCTTAATTTACTCACAATCTCATAATGTGGCACACAAAGTTTTTAATACTCCCTTCATCAATATATTCTGCTAGCGTCCGTCATTACATCTACCAAAGCCAGAAAGACTACCAGCCTGAGAATCTATCAAGACGGATCGTGGCATGCTAAGATTATCAGATCCTAACCTTGCTTTGTCTCTATCATCGGTAATAAAATTATGATCTTCAACTCTGGGGCGTTTTATTTCCTGCTTAAATGGCGATATAGATTGAACCTCAGATCTTCTCTTCAACAAAGAAGTACTACCGCAAACCATATTTTCATCAACATCAATAGCACTGGAAGATAAATTTTCATTAGCAGTAGAAATATATTCAGCTGAGGAATGAAGAGGTGCATTTAATGCATTATCGCCATTCATTTCTATATCATCAATACGTGTAATTTCTTTATTATAGCCATCAGCATTCTCTAGAACCTCTTCAGCAATAGCTCCAGAAAGAAAAGGATAGGTTTCATCATCATTATAAGTGAAAGACACAGCCTTCTCAATCAACCCATCTGACAAGGGATTTAGATTAGGTGAACTTGTACGTAAATTATTCAACTTTACGTTAAAAATTGAATCACTTGACCAGTCATCTAGTGAACCATGTAATGAACCACAAGACGAATTACGTGATGAATTACGTGATGAATTACATGATGAATTACGTGATGAATTACGTGATGAATTACGTGATGAATTACGTGATGAATTACGTGATGAATTGCGAGATGAATTACGGTGTTCACTATATTCCAGATCAAAATAGACATTAACTACGCAAGAATTCTTTATCTCAATTTTGTGTTTTTCATTAATATTTATGTTATTATGAAGGAAAACTTTTACAGTGCTTTTCCAAGCACAATTAGAAAGAGAATTCAAAGCACCCTCACCACTAATAGAATTATCAGATAAATCAATCTCCCGAATTCTCATAAAACCAATACTACTTAACCTTTGTAAACTTTCGTCATTAATATTAGTATCTTTTAAGTTGAGAACATCAAGTTGTTTCATATTAGCAGCGTCCAAGGCGCAAATATCATCTATGGAGAGAGTATTCCCTGATAAGTCAAGTTTAGAAAAACCTCCACAATTAACTCTACCATGCAAGAAATATTTTGCAAAACTTCCACCAGGCATACGTGTATCTACACAGGTAAACTTAGAATTTGCAGAAAAAGTTATTTCCTCATTGTTATCTATAGGTCTAATATTCTCATATGTTTCCACATCAATTTTACATTTAGTAGGAACTCGAATACTCAGAACATCAAGGTTAGACCTGAATAAACTCGCTATACATTCGGGAGGGATATGAGAAAAGACATCTAGATAAAGCGTTTTTAGCTCTTGCGAATTTCTACGGGCAAAAGCTAACACACCTGAACACCCAATGGGATTACCTGTTAAAGTCAAACTAATAAGCTTTGGCCACATCTTATCGACCAAACTTATTACGCCTATATTGCCAATATTATTAGAACTTAAAGCAGCACAGGCAAGTAACGGAAAACTATTTCCTGTTAAAAATCTCACACCTTCGTCACCAAGAGCAGCATTACTAATATAAAGCTTTTCAAGCCTTGGATATTTATGAGAAGCTATAAGTTCTGCACCCTGAGAACCAATAGAATTGTCAGATAAATTTAGGTACTGAAGGGCTTCAAAAGTAAGAATTTTTGAAGTTCTCCAACCTTCATAATTAAATCTGTTATTGTGCATACGAAGCACAGAAAGCTTTTCAAAAAAACCAGCTTCAAGCAAAGATTGTAAACCTCTATTACCAATATTATTATCTCCTAAATTAAGTTCCATATATTCCGGAAAGCAACAACTTTTTAAAACTGTTGCACACTCATCATCAAGCCCGTTACCAGCTAAATTTAATTTTGAAAGATTGCCAATAAATTGTTTAGATAGAGCAAGAAGATCATCTTTGTTAATGGAATTTTTTTCTAAATCAAGCTGAACAACTCCAGAGAAATTCACCTCACCTGACAAGAAATACTTCTTAAAACTCCCCCCAGAGATGCCCATATTCTTAAAAATCAACCTAGAACCATTAGCAAAAGTTACACTTTTAGATGATGGAGGTAAGGGATTATACTGAGTGGAGGTATCAACATTATAAGCTGTTGGAATACAGTCCGAAGCCTTAATATATGAGAGACCTCTCTTAAATAAATAAGATATACCAATATGAGTTATGTCGCAGGATTGTATAGTGATTGTGTTAAATGTGCGCGGAAGATTTTCAGACAAAAACTTTGCACCCTCATCGCCGATTTTACAGTGAGAAAAAACAATCTCCACAAGAGAACCAAGGTTTTTATTAACAAAAAATTTCAAACAATCTAAATGAAGAAAAGAAAATGACAATTCAAATGTTGTGTGATTTTGTCCAAGTGGAATATTATTGGAAAAAGATTTACAAGATGATTGGATCCACTCTGATAACCTGACACTATCATTGATATGATCACCAATAAACCGATGTTTTACGATTTTTTTTTTATTAACACAAGTTTCTGATAGGTTTAAAAACGATGAAGAATTCATCAGTTGGATTGTATTTCCTTCTTGAAAACGAGTACACGTCTCTTCTCGCTGTACTTGAGAATACTCTCTCAAATCACCATCAAGATATATATCTTTGTCTTGACTAATAACAATACTAGGTAAATCAATAGCATTTTTTGAACGATGAATAAGGTCGTTTAAGGATGATTTATCACTGTTTGTCATATTTGAAAGGTTGTCTGTATTAAGGGAGCGATCTTCGACTTGTTGCGCTATAGAATCATGATTGTGCAATCTATCTCCAGATCCAGAGACTATAGTCCTAAATTTCGTGATATCTTTTCCTAGAGGATGATTAAAAAAAGTTACTTCCAATCTTTCAGCAACGACTTTACTTAAAGAATTGATGTTACTATACATTTCTTCAATTGTGCAATTCTCAAAAGAGAATCCTAGTGAAAGAAGACTTGTAAGATGGGATTTGATTAAATCTTTTATGAATGGAAAAGAAACGCGAGTATTTGTTAAGTCAATACAAATAAGCTTTTTAAGATCAAAAACATCAACTAAAGTTTTCAAAATATCATTATCAATGTTTGAATTTGCTAAAAAAAGCGAGGTAATGTTTCTAATATTACCTTGAATTAGACCATTTTTCACCTTCTCAGATCTAATACCACTTAAATCAATCAGTGTAAGACCGTCAAAACCTTGGCATCTACTAAGTAGATTGAAAACTAAGAGATTAAGTTTATTATCACTTAATGAAAGGTGGCGCACATGCTTAATCCAGCTACTATTACCTAATAAAGTTAAATCTTCATTAGCAATTGAACATTTATTTAAATGAAGTTGTGTAAGTTGCTTAATCATAGAATTAGCTAAAGCTTTCATAACCTCACATTTAACGCTGTTGCCACTGAGATCAAGAAAATCAAGGTTTTCTAAATTACCTTGATGAAATAAGCCTTCTATAACATCAACAGTAATCAAAAATGAAAAAGATAAATTAAGAGAGGTAATATTTCTGTAATCAATATTGAGTGGAGTAGAGACAAATGAAACCCTTCTACCCTTAGAGTTACGGCTTAGATCAATAGAGATAAGAGACCTAAGATTAATTTTATATAAAGAATTTACATCCGAAAATTCAATGGAATTATTGCTCAAGTCGAGACTACTAAGTTTTGACAGATTTTTGCTCTGCACTAAAAGTTTAAGACCTTGATCATCAATATTGTTATCATTGAGGTAAAGACGAGTAAGGTTTTGGATATGATTGCTATTAACTAGAGCAACTAGATCTTGATTACTAATAGCATTGTTACTTAAATCAAGACAGGTAAGTGTTATTATACAACCGCTCTCGATCAAAGCTTTCAAGCTCCCTTGCTTAGTTAGACTTCCTCTCAAATAAAGATGAGAAAGATTTTTAAGAGAGCAGAGAGGTGGGTAAATATCACCTAGTATATCGATACTGCTCATATCAAGAGAAGACAATCCCTTAGCACCTTTAAACAAAAACAATTTTACTAGCGCATCTACAGTAATACCTCGGTTACCCCTTATATTTATGGAATAAATATTCTTCCATTTTCTAAGAGAGGAACGAAGTTCACCAAAATCCGGATTAGATACACCTCCCTCGCTACCTTCTCTTGCTACCAAGTTAATCGATTCAAGATAATCTACATCAAGGGAAGAGAAAACAGCACCAAGATCATAATCGTCACTGATTAGTTCTGGACTTAAAGAGATAACACGTACCGTCTTTCTTGCTTCTTCACTTTCTAAGAAGTCTCGCAATTCTTCGTGGGAGATCTGACTTACTCCCCTCAAATCAAGATGATCACCTGTTAGATAGAGATAAAATTGCATAATAATAGGGTAAAAATGACACCGTGCAAAACATACAGAAAAAGATAAAGGGAGTCAAACCAAATCCACAATCAACAAGTCTGACCTCACCTAGAAAAGGTGGAGAAAAAGCTAAATACTCCACCAGTTCAGTCATCCTGTCATTAGACTTCACATTTTACGTTTATAACCACAGTTTGCCTCAGCAGGAACCGTACTAATCAAATCATCCAGAAAGAATTGTAACCGGAAGTCAAATAAACTAGCATAGTCACATTCAACGTGGAACTTCTCTTGTTTCCTGAGGCTTAGAAACTTCAACACTTTCTAGTTTACTAGATAGTGTACCAACATTAGAAGAAACTATATCACTAGCAGGCGGTAAACTACTTGCACTACTGGAAAAGGAATCCCTAATCATTAGGCGTGGAGAAGGGAGATTAAAACCAGCAGAAGAAACAGCTCTAGAACCGGAAAACCGATGAATATTAGGGAGGCTATGGTAGCTAGGGATAGGAGAAGTACCAAAGGGAAAAGGAGGACGTGGGAAAACAGGTCCATAGCTCATGGCAGCGTACGGGAAAGGATACACATAATCTAAATTTAAAGGGAGAGAGTCACAGGAGGTAGACTGATTATAAAACCCCAAACTTTTGGATACGAAACCACCTTGATCATAATTGTAATGGCCTCTCTTATCCCTCAAATTTTCCCGAGAACTAAATTCACCATCTCTCCGAGAATAGCCCCTACTTCTCGAACTTTCCCGAGAACTAAATTCACCATCTCTCCGAGAATAGCCCCTACTTCTCGAACTTTCCCGAGAACTAAATTCACTATCCCTCCTAGGAGGTACCGGGCTTCTCACACTCTCGCGAGAACTAAATTCACCGTCTCTCCGAGAATAGCCCCTATTTCTCGAACTTTCCCGAGAACTAAATTCACTATCGCTCCTAAAAAGTTCTGTACTTCTCAATTTTTTCCCACTTTTCTGAGAGCTGAATTGAATATCACTTGAAGATGGTGCCTCGCTTCTAAGATTATCATCATCTGCTTGAGCAGTGCTAACCGCAAACTGAGTCCTGGAAGAAAGCGGCACAGGTAGAGACTCTCCCCCATTAGCGCTCCTTCCATAGCTACGATCGTGAAGTGCGCAACTAACAGTATCAGACAAATTTACTACCTTCCTATCTGGGAGTTTGGACTGTGTAGAAAACGCTACTACAATCTTATCAAGTCCTTGCGTTCCCAAGGAATTCAACCCAGTCTCCGATCCCTCAGTAACCCTTACTTTCACAGTGGCGTTTACTTCAAAGGAATCGTCTGTAGAAGAGGGTAGAACATCAGCCACTGGGTTTTTAATGCCTTTTTTCTCACTTAGGAAGGAGTCGATAAGTTCAACGACTTCATTAAGAAGTAAAGACAGATCCTCTTGGGAAGAAGATGATCGTGTTGTCAGAGTTGATTGACAGATTATTTCAGAAAGAGCCTTGGCCTCTGCTGAAAATGAGGATAGAGAACCAAGAAAACCCTCTGTGGTGATGTTAGGAACACGCTTCAACTTCCTATCAGGAGAGAGAACAAAGAGAAAATCTGCGGCTTTCATAGATAAAGATCTTATTTTATCCGAGATACTTTCCAACTTTCTCCACAAATAAACTTTATCATAATCATATCCATGATCCAAACTCAAGTGTTTCATCAATGCAGAATGTTTTTCTCTATTGCGCGAAACCGTTAAAAGATTACACAAGGACCTAGAACGATTTAAAACTGGATGGAGCTTAGACAGCATATAGTCTACACTATCGACTGATAAAGAGGTGCTTTTTTTCATAAAATAATAAGACAATAACTTAACACTTCTTTTTACAATAATACTAAAAGCTTTGCAATAATTAATTTTTATTAGAGCGTATCTTGAAAAGCATGAGGAAAATCAAAAGATGATGTAAGTAAAAAATAGGAGGTTAGATTATATCCATGTTATACAAATGACAAAGAGTTAGGAACTTTGGAGCCAAATATTACACAAGGAGAGAGTAGATTAAAAAATGGAGAAAGAAGCAGATTGAAGCAGTGAAAGAGAAACTCATATGGCAATAATTCTTTTAGATATAGAAACTATAAACCGTATAGCAGCGGGAGAGGTGATAGAGAGGCCAGCAAGTGTAGTAAAGTAGTTAGTAGAAAATGCAATAGATGCTGGAAGTTCAGAGATGGAGATCAAAATAGAAAGTGGTGGGCGTAACCTTATAACTGTGACAGATGATGGAATGGAATAGAAAAGGAAGATTTGGAACTTGCATTTATGCGCCACGCTACTTCAAAATTAAGCGATAGTTAGTTAATAGAAATAAGACATCTTGGCTTTAGAGGAGAGGCTCTACCTTCAGTTGCAGCAGTAAGTATAATGAAATTATCATCTAAGGCAAGTGGAGCAAAGGAAGTATGGTCTATAAGGTATGAAGGTGGATAAAAATAGGAGAACTTATGCCTTGTTCTTTATTGCAAGGTACACATATTGAAGTGAGAGATTTGTTTTTTGCTACTCCAAATAGGCTAAAACTTCTGAAAACCGAAAGAGCGGAAACACAAAGCATTGTTGAAATTGTAAATAACTTAGCAATGATTAACTATAGTATTTGATTTACTCTCACTTCCAGTAATAAAAAGCTCTTAAAATATGCTAAACAAACTTCATTCTTTAACAGACTATGTGAAGTAGAAGAAGAATTTCAGAGCAGTTCGCTGGAAGTTAAAGAGGAAAAAGACGGCATCAAACTTACGGGATACATCTGTAAACCAACTATTAGTCGTGGCAATTCAACTCAGATCTATACGTTTGTTAATGGCAGGCCAATAAAAGATAATCTACTTGTTAGTGCAATTAGATTTGCGTGTCACGATTTTATTCCAAACAATAGGTATCCCTTTGCATTGCTGAACTTAGAGATACCATACGATCAAGTAGATGTAAATGTGCATCCAAATAAATCAGAAGTAAGATTTTAGAATAAAAGGTCAACATATGAAATAGTGAGAAGAGAAAGCATTATCGACAAGAATAGGTACGTTCGCAGCAAGTGATGTTGAACCTCAAAGTATTGAAGAATGTGATAGCCAAGAGAAGGTTGATAGTAAAGAGGAAAAATCAAAAAGAGTTTTATGAAAAGAGACCAAGTCTTTTAGAAAATCGTCTAATGAAAGAATTCAATGCACCAGATGAAAGAAGGCAAAGCTTACCAGAAACTTTTAAGCATGGAGAATCCCCACCCCAAAAGGTAACGATGGTTTTAGAAAGGAAGCAAATTGATTTGATAGAGGATCACCCTCTAGGATATGCACGCTGTCAGGTCTACAATACTTACATTATTGCTGAGGCTGAAGATAGGCTGATTATAGTAGATCAACATGCAGCCTATGAGAGATAGATATACGAGTGCTTAACAAGCATAAAAAGACAAAAACTTCTCATTCCTGAAATAGTTGAAATTAAAAACCAAGCTGGAATGGAGATGGTTAAAACTTATAAAGATGAGCTTTTTGAAATGGGTTTTGATATTGAAATACAATCAGAAGATAAAGTAACGATAAAAGAAATACCTGCAATCTTGGGAACAACAGATATAAAAGAGATGCTAGTTGATATAGTAGATAAGTTAATGGAAATAGAAGATACGCTACCAATAGAGGATAAAGTGAACAAAATATCATCCATAATCGCTTGCCACGGAGCAGGAAGAAAAATGAAATTGGAAGAGATGAATAAGATACTAAAACAAATTGAGAAAACTCCATATTCTGATCACGGAAGACCAACGTATATAGAAATGAAACTAAGTGATATAGAAAAATTGTTTGAAAGGAGATGAGTTCGGTTTGTCAAAAAGGTTCCCAATTAAGTATACGTGACAGCTCTTCTCGTTATGGAGTATAAAATGTGAAAAAAGAGAATAAATGCTCTAATTTTTTAGATTATAAAGTAATAGGGCAGGAAGTAATAAATCGTAGGTTAGCAAAGGGATATACTCAAAAAGATTTAGCACAAAAAAAATCGATACAACATATCAGGTAATACTGCAATATGAAAAAGGAACACGTAGAATTTCAATTAAGAAGTTATATGAATTAGCATAAGCATTATCAATAACTGCTAGAGATCTAGCTTGCGGACAATAAGTATCAAATGAGGAAAGGTATGAGGAAGAAGAGATATTAAATCTAGTAAGAAGACATAAAGAGATTAAGTACCAAGAATTACGTGAAACGTTTTATTTATTAACTAAATTCATCCGTATTAGTGAGGAAGAAAGTGGAAAGGCAGTAAAAGTAGAGGTGGCAAAGGGTTTGGTTAAGGAAGGAGTTTCTGCTCATATTATCTCTCAAACGACCAGTTTATCTATTGATGAATATGATAATGATGAGAAAAAATTTCTATTCCGTATAAAGTAGGTCAAAAAATAAAAGAATGGAGATTGATACGAGGATACACTCAAGAAGATTTAGCAAGCAAAGTGGGCGTAATATAAATCAAAGAATATATGAATATGAACAAGGACGAGCTGCTGTTTCACTTGAAATGTTAGATGAAATAGCAAAGGTATTATTAATCAGTATCATAGATCTACTTCCCGAATCAGATGAGGATAGTGAAGCGGAAGAAAAGCTATCAAAGTTGATAGAAGAATACAAAAAGATTGAGAGTCGGGAATTACGCGATATGCTAATCAAGTCTTTATTTTAAGGTATACATGTTTATAGAGAAAAGGTCAGAGAGGAAAAGAAGATTGAAGTTGCAAGGAATTTAGTAAAAGAAGGAATTTCTGTTGATATTATCTTGCAAACGACAGGCTTATCAAATTATATGATTGAGAAATTTTTTTGATTTCATAAAAACTTAGCCAATAGTGGATTTTTTTTGTGATAGAATATATGTTTGCTTCTATAGGAAAAACAGCTTTTAGAGGATTTATCTATGATAATTCATAGCATATTGGCTCAGTAAGCTACGAGCTGGGGAAAAATAGAAGGTTGTAGGATAGTACAAGGGTATACTCAGGCAAAATTAGCAAGCAAAATTGGTTTAACACATGAGGAAATACATAACTTTGAACTAGGGTGCAAGGCTATTACAATCGAAGAATCGTATATAATAGCAGGAGCATTGTCGGTTAATGTTATAGATCTACTTCCAGGACCAACAGTACTAAGAGAAAACAGTTGGTATGAAGATGATGATAAAGAAATAGTCTATCTAACAAAAATACATAGAGAAATTAAGGATCAGGAATTACGCAAGAAGCTGTATCCATTAGTAATGGTTTATATATATTAGCGAGAAAATTAGACAAGAAGAAGCGAAAATAGAAGTAGCAAAAATCTAGTGAAAGAAGGAGTTTCAGTTAATGTTATTTCCCAAGTGACTCTCTTATCTACTTATGAATATGATGATATAGAGAAAGAAATTTGTACTGATTCTATACTCTACAAAGTGGGGAAAAGGATAAAAGAGCAGAGATTAATACGGTAATACACTCAGAAGGACTTGGCAAATAAAATCGGTCAACACCTAAAGAAATATACGACTATTAACGATGATATACAGATATTCCAATTGAAATATTATATAAGATAGCAAAGACATTATCAGTTAACATTAAAGCTCTTGGACTAACAGAATATGAAAATGAGCCAGTTTTTGGGTTTATAGGTAAATGCGAAAAAATTGAGGATCAAGAATTACTGGATACGGTAGCCAGATCTTTATCTGAAGGAATGCAAACTGGTAAAGAAAAGGTTAAAAAAGCAGAGAAAATCAAGATTGCAAAAGATCCAGTTAAGGAAGGTGTTGCTATTGATATTATTGTGCGAGCAAGTGGCCTAACTTCTGATGAGTTGGGTGAGTGTGAAAATCGAATGTGTTTAAGATATAAGTAAAGTTAGTTAATACTTTAACCAGTAGAATTTGCTAACCAACTTTTTTGGCTAAGTTGAATTTTGCTTGGTATAAATTAAGATATGAAATCGCAAAGTTTATCTATTAATTTCTGGTTGTACTTCATCATTGCATTTGCCTCTTGCTGAAGAGATTTGATATTTTTGAGTGTAATATTGTCCATCTCAGTCGATGCTACTTTCAATTGCGATTGTATTCTTATGTATTTATCATCTATTACTTGTTCTAGTTGATAATTAACGCAATCCAATCCAGAAGCAAACATCACATTCAGTAGTGGCTTGATCCACCCTATTTTGCCAAATCTACTTGAGTTAGCATACTTTATACTTCTATTTGTTCCACCAGTACCTATTGATAGCAGTATAATCTCATCATTTGGAAATAACCTTTTACCACTTGCATATGCACAAGCCGCTGGATTATTGGCAAACACTCCGTCATCTATCAACACTCTCTCTGTTTGGCTAATTTTCAGACGTTTTGGTGTGAAGTACGTTGGAGCAGCTGTTGTAGCTCTGAGTGCATCTTTTAACTTAATGTTTTCTTCTTTCCAACTTTTGAAGAAAAATTCACAACTATTGTGAATGTTATAACTGGTGAGCAGTAGATTACTTGCAACATTGGCCATAGTACTTTCACCAAAGTATTTATTGAGAAGAAATTCCATATTTCTATATGAGTACTGAGAACTACTAAGCCAAGAAGCAATTGATTTTCTCCAAAATGATGATTGAAAGATATATGCTCCATACTCTTGGTAAAGTTCAACCAAATCATTGGCAAAGTATTGAAGTTTATTGCTTTTACAAAGTACAGCAACAATAATCCCACCGGTTGAGGTTCCTGCCATTAAATCAATAATCTGGGAAATTGGCTTTTTTGTCCTAGATTCAATTTCTGCTAGAATAATGGCAGGTATTATCCCTCTAATGCCACCTCCATCTACAGATAAAATGTACTTTGTCACTGTAAAATTTATTTGTGTTTGTGAATAGCTTCAAGTTCATTAACTTCTTCAGTGAGGTTTTTCACTCTCTCTTCAAGTCGATAGACTATTTCGATTAGTTCTTGGTTTTTTTCTACAAATTTATCATGGATATGTACACGTAGGTCGAGTTTTGCCAACCACCAGATTAACCCTACAGTCTGTACAACTATTGTTAGTATTACCTTTATTGAGATTTTTTGCTTTTTCATGTAAAAATATGAACTTGTTATGGATAGTTTTGGAAATTTATATGCAGATTATAGAAAAATTATAGCTCTAGTGATTACTTTTTGTTGATTCGTATCGGTCCTCTGCTTCTGCAAGAAGCTTAATGATTTCATTATAAGGTTTGTCCTTATTATGCCGTGATCTTAATACAGCGAATTTCCTTGGTGTTTTTCCATCTGTATCTCTAATGGTAGGGTCTGAACCTTTGTCTAATAAAAATCTCATTTCTCCAATTTGCCTTCATATGTAGCTGCATGTAAAGGTGTCCATCTTTCATATTTCGTAGCATTTATATCAACTCCTTTTTCTACTAGGAATTTTACAACCTCTGCATATCCCTCTTTTGCAGCAGAATGTAGTGCTGTTAATTTAGGAATCTGCACATTAATATCTAATAGATTTTCTACTAAGAATTTTATAGTCTCTAAGTTACAATTTTGAGAGGCATGCGTAATATCGTTTTATAATTATCTGCAGCCTTTGCCTTCATGTAGGAATAGGTAGCAATAATACATACTATTACTGTTATAAGCCACCAAAAATGCAGCTTGTTTTTTGTATCTTGACCCAATTTATCCATATTCAACATCTTTTTAATATTAAATAGATCATTTACTCATTTTTTATTTACATTACTTACTCAAAGATGCTGACAACATAGTAAGGTAACCTGAGCTATTTAATGTATGCTCCGCTCTATTAACTATTCATTCACCATCTACCTCTTGGTTAAAGTCTACAAGATTAAGTTTAGCTTCTGCAAAAATTTGAGGATTACCAGGCATAGTTATATCTAAAGCTTCATTGTTACGCTTCAATTGTTTCAACTTGGCATTTGCTGCACTCAGCGCTGACTCTGCATTAGAGTAAAGTTCCAGCATAATATAACTTGGCTCGCTACTACCAACTGTTTCTTTATTCACTGCTAAAGATGTTACATAATGGATCTATGGCCAAAACATTAGTTTTAAAGCGTTCATTTACAATCTCCTTAATTTCACTTATTTCATCATGATTAAATGATAAGTGCATTTTTGGCGTAATGATTAAGTTGTTAGCAGCTACATTTAAAAGTTCATTATCAAGTTGTTGCAAACGTTCTTTCATATATTCATATTCAATTTCAGTTAGCATGTAGAAGATTTTCAAAGGTCTATTTGGTGTCATACCGAGAAATGATCTACCAGCAGCCATGTAAACAAGCCAAGAGATCAAAAAGTAGCTTTTGCCAATCTTAGGAAGGCCACCAAATACTAACAAACCTCTTTTAGTTAGAATTCTTGGTGAGATTATATCCTCTGGTATTGGCGATCGATCGTCCAGGTATTCTTTCACACTTAAAAAAGGAATTTTTTACCAGTAGTTAAAAAGTTTTGTAGCATATAATAACCTCCTATATGTTGGGCGTGACAGGTTGAATTGCAAAAGCTTTAGTTTTAATTTTTGTAAGAAGTTTTCCTAGATGCGGTTCTTCAACCATATTAAGGCAACCACTTCGATCTTTAGCAGGATATCCCCAAGAATTAATCGTCTGACAGACAAATGAACGAATTTCTGTACCATAATCTTTCTTGATTCCAACCATGCTAATTACTTCATCAACAATGCCAGGAATTTCACTTGCGGTTTTAGCACCTTCACATTGAGGTAGCCAAGTCGAGCGATTGAAATCATTAAGGTATTGTCCAAGAGTTCCAACTATAATGATGTCTTTATTTGGAATATGTTGAAACTGATTGAGCCAAGCCATCATCTCTTGAGTAAGTAATCCGTAAGCAGCTCTCATATCTTGTTTTCCTGATCTTTCAGAAAAAGCTTCAGGTTGCATTTTTGCCCACAATAGACATAAACGCGAGGCTACTGTCATGCTATCGATAAAAATACATCGGTACTTGAGAAACTCTGAAGAAAGCTCTTTGTATTTACTGGATACATGCTCATAGTGTCTTTGGCTATACGCTGAGTCATATTTTAACGCAGGATTAGGACCACCTATGAGACATGCAATATCTCTTGCCTCATTCCAAGTACGAATACTTACATAATCCCCTTGCCAATCTTGAACAGCAAGTAAACCTGCCTCAAAATCAAGACAAATTGTTGGTTCATTTATGGTCTTTAAGAGACTAGTTTTACCTATACCATAAGGACCAAAGATGACCATTTTTATACCTATTTGAACTTTTAGCCGTTCATTGCTGTTCATTATTTTTATTTTTCTCCCAGCACCTAAATATATATGTACGATGACCTAGGCAATTCGTCCGCAATTTGCAAAAAAAAATTTTTGAGCAAATATAATCAAGAGCTTATAACTTCTCTAAAATCGAGAATTTATCGCGTATTCGTTCTAGTGTGCGATAGATAGTTGTCTTTGGTATTTTGGTTATTACAGAAACTTCAGTAATAGTAAATACCTTAAGTAATTGACATAAATTACTATCTTTTTCAGACAAAGTTGAAATTATATTATTTATATCAGTGCGAATTATCGCAATGAGTTTTAGCAAGAGTAAGTTTTTTAAAGAAGCATCAAGTAACGGATTTAAAGACATTAATAAAAGAAATGAAGAAGGAGAAATGATCTTGCATCAAGCAGTAGAAATCTCTGATTACAAAACAGTGAGATTATTAATAATAAAAGGAGCAGAGGTAAATGCAAGAGATAAAAATGGTTATACACCTCTACACTGTGCAGTATTCGCAAAGAGTTTAGAAAATGTAAAAGTGCTGCTAAGGTCGGGAGCAGAAGTAAATTCCACTCAATATGTCAATGGATGTATGCCACTCCACTCTGGGTGTAAGATGGGAGGAACAGGAGTTGAAATAATAAAAGAGCTGGTAAAAGCTGTAGCTGAAGTTAATCAACTGAATAAGTACGGCACAACGCCAATGTATTACATCTGGGAAAGTGAAAAGTATCGTCTATGTGATAGCAAAGAAAGTGAAAAGGCGAGTAAATTTTTGAGAGAAAAAGGAGGAATAACAAAAAGTAGAGAACTGACGTGCTATGGAATAGAGGGGCTAGTGGGAGAAATAGTAGACATGTTGAATGGAAGCTACATGCCGGAGCTAAAAATAATAGAGATAGGAGAAATAAGGAAGAGAGACAAATCGCTAATAAAGAAAGAATGTCAAAATTTAGCAAGCAAGATAATGAGCAAAGTGAACGAAATGATAGATGAGATGGTGAGAAGGAAGGCTTAAAATTTAAAGAAAAGGTGGGGTAAGTTATGGTAAAGATCGGTAAAAAAGAGGAGTCACTATGAGAGAACTCGTTTAAAAATATTTATGAAAGAGACGAAAAAGGAAGAACATCTCTACATTATGCAGTAGAGGTAAAAACAGTGAGGTTATTAACCGAAAAAGGAGTAGATGTGAATACAGAAGATGTAAGAGGACATACAGCACTGCATCTAGCGATAACGGAGAAACGTCTAGAAACAGTTAGAGAATTGATAAAATCAGGAGGGAATGTAAATGCTGAAGAGTATGGCAATAAATGCACTCCGCTGCATCTTGCATGTATGGTAGGAGAAAAAATAGTGGAGGAGCTAGTAAAAGCAGGGGCTGAAATAGAGCAAGCAGATAAATTTGGAATAACAGAGATGGATTATGCGAAAAATAGCAAAGAAATAGCCGAGGTATTAAAGAAAGAAACAGAGAAAATGGAAAGTTTGTTAAAAAAAATAAGAGTCGTATCAGAAAGCGCAACAGCAGTTGGCAAAGGAAGGGCTAGACCAAATTTGAAGGCTGTAGCTGATAAAAGTTGGTCTTTTTCATAAGAGTAAATGGATTGATGGAAAAAAGGAGTGGTAAGGCTCCTTGCACTACAAAAACATTTGCAGGAGAAACTATGAGAAAAAGAACATTAACTTGCCGATACGAGCAAGATGAATTAGCGGAACAACATCTAGCAGACGCCTATGAGCTGTTACTAAGGTATGCGGAAAAAAGAAACAATGAAAAAGAGATAAAGAAAAATGATAATAGTGGCCTTATATGCAAGAGTTTCATCGAAGAGTCAAGAGCAGAACAATACAATAGAGAGTCAAATTGCCGAGCTCAAGCATAGAATTGCTGCAGATAAGCATGAGTTATTGAATGAGTATGAATTTAAGGATGATGGGCTTAGTGGGTGGAGTTTAGAACGTGAAGGTTTAGATGCATTACGTGATAAAGTAGGAGAAGATCAAATTGATAAAATTTATATTCATTCACCTGACCAACTATCAAGAAAATCTGCACATCAAATGATATTACTTGATGAATTTGAAAAAGTAGGAGTAGAAGTAATATTCTTAAATCATAAGACTGAAAATAATCCAGAGTCTAAATTGTTATTGGGAATGCAATGATTAGTGGCAGAATATGAGTGTACAAAGATTATGGAACGTAGTCGTAGGGGAAAACTCCATAGAGCAAAAAAGGCTGTGTAAGTGTAATTGGCATTACACCTTTTGGTTATAATAGTATAAAGCATGTAGATAGAGAAAAGACAAAGTTTGAAATAAATGAAGAGGAAGCAAAATATTAAAGCAGCTATTCATGTGGGTAGGGCAAGAAAGAATAAGTATAAGGGAAGTGATACGTAGACTAAGAGATAAGTCAATTAGAACAAGAACTGGAAAGAAGGTGTGGTGTCCAATAATAATTTGGAAGGTATTAAGAAATACAGCATATAGAGGACAAGCAGCGTTTGGTAAATTAAAGAGGGTTGAAAGAAGAGAAAGAAATAAACAAAAGGTTTCTATCTGTCGCACAGATGAGGACAGCTGGATTTATATACCAGCACCAAAAATAGTTGATGAAGGGTTATTTAATAAAGTACAAAAGCAACTGGATGAAAATAGAAAAAGAGCAAGGATGCAGAGAGAAGGAGGAAAAAGAAATATCTATTACAAGGTCTAGTTGTGTGTCAAAACTGTGGATATGCGTATAGTGGTGCACAATGTGGAGTTGAGGGAAAAAAGTTTAGCTATTATCGCTGTAGTAGTACTATACGTATTACTGATGGTAGGAAGAAGTGTACTAATAAATTGGTCCGTACAGATATGTTAGAAACAGCTATATGGGAAAAGGTGAAAAATTTACTAAAAAACCCAGAGATAGTAAAAAATGAGTATCGCCGTAGAATTGCAGAAAATAAAAATGATGAATCATCAGATAAGAAGCTTGCAAGAAGGGAAAATCAAATAAAACAAGGCATCGAAAAGTTAATGGAAGACTATTATAGTCAAGAAAATGTAGGAGATAAAAGATATATAAGTGAGGAAGAATTTAAACAGACGATGAAAAGAATGAGGGAGCGCTTAAGAGGGATAGAAGAAGAGAAGAAAAAGGTAGTTGATCAAAAAGCAATAGAGAAGGGAATGAACCTTATCATCAACAGTATAAAGAGTCTTTATTACAGTGTAAAATCTAATTTGGAACAGCTAGATTGGCAAACTAAGCGTGGCATCATTAAAGCATTAGTAGAACGAATTCAGATTGATTATGACCAGGTAGAAGTGGCGTTTAGAATCGAATAACCAGCACAGGATGGAGAGATTATTAATTTGCAACATTGTACTGGACGTCATTATAATAAGAGTGTTTATCCTTTAGAATTGATTGAGAGAAAGTTTTTTCTCGACTTGTTGTGTAATTTGATAAAAGTGATCAAAATCTAAGCTTGCACTACCAATTAAAACTCCTAATAGATTTGGAATACTGAGCAAGCTTCCTATATTTTCTGAGCTGACTGAGCCACCATATATAATGTGTTTTTTACCAGCACATAATTTTATTATCTCTATCACCTCAGCAATTGCGTCATTATTTGGCACATTTCCTGTTCCTATTGCCCATATCGGTTCGTATGCTATGGTATATTCACCTTGTGTTGGCAAACGGTTTTTGCATTGATATTCTATTACTTCTTTTGTTTTTTTATTTTTATAATCCTCTGAGTTTTCACCTACACAGATGATTGGGTGTAATCCTGATTCTATTGCTGTTTTCGATTTAAGTTTTATTTCACTATCTTTTTCATGATCCCTTTCAGAATGTCCAAGTATTACGTAACTACATCCTAGTTCCTTCAACATTCCTGCACTAATTTCACCTGTGTAAGAACCGGACTCTCTATGATGGCAATTCTGTCCTCCTATTTTAATATTATTGTTCAACTCTATACTGCTTGGAAATGATGTAAAAGGAGGGCAAATTACCAATTTAGAGGTAATTTCGTTGCTCTTGTTGTTAAGTTCGCCTATAAAGTTAACAAATGAAGAACGTGTTCCATTCATTTTCCAATTTGCTACTATTAAAAAGGACATCAACTTTACTTGTATGGATAAGAGTGCCGGCTGTCGGACTTGAACTAACAACCTACTGATTACAAGTCAGTTGCTCTACCAATTGAGCTAAGCCGGCATTAAATACACTGACAATATACAATTATTGATGAATTTTCGTCAACTAATTTTTAAAATACTGCATACTAAGATCATATGAAAAAATTTTCACTGAAGCCAAAAAAGAGTCTAGGGCAAAATTTTATTTTATCGAATGAGATAACAAAAAGAATAGTTGCCTTAGCTGGTAGCCTGAAAGATTTTAATGTTATTGAAATTGGTCCTGGGTATGGTGCGTTAACAAGAGAAATATTGGCGTATAATCCAAATTTTCTACTTTCTATAGAAAAAGATAGTAGTTTAGTGAAACATCACGAACAATTTCTAAATGAGCATCAGGGAAAATATAGAATTATAGAAGCAGATGCACTTAATGTTGTAGAAAAAGAGCTGGTAGAATGTCCAGTCAAAGTCATTGCTAACTTGCCTTACAATATCTCAGTAGCATTATTTTTAAAGTGGTTAAATAATATAAAATTTTTTACGAATTTGACGTTAATGTTCCAAAAGGAGGTAGCAGAGCGTATTACAGCAGAATCTAATTCTAAAGATTATGGTTCCCTATCAGTGCTAAGCCAGTTACTATGCGACATAAAAAAGGAATTTGATATTGAACCTAAGGAATTTTTTCCAAAACCAAAAGTATATTCTTCAGTAATTACAGTAAAACCTTTACCCTCTCCAAGATTTGCAGTAAATTTAGAAACCTTAACAAAGCTAACACGTACTGTGTTCGCTCAAAGAAGAAAGATGCTGAGAAATAGCTTGCAAAGTATAACTAGTGATGTCTCAACTACTCTTGAGAATGCTAAACTGAGTGGAGATGAACGTCCAGAAAGCTTAAATATTGAGCAGTTCTGTTTGCTAGCAAATAATGTAATTATGCGATAAATATGTTAGGAGCTTTATATCTCTTCTATCCTATTTTGATCTAAAAATAGCTGGATCCAGGCTAATTTTGCAAAAGCTCTATTGCAATTTCATTAATTGGCGTATAGGCTTTAAATAAAGCATATGAAAAAAAATGGAAGCTTGTTATTCGTTTGACGATGTACTTCTCTTACCGTCCTATTCTGATGTATTACCTCGTGATGCAGACACAAGAACTTATTTAACAAATAATGTAGAACTAAATATTCCTCTCATATCCTCTGCAATGGACACTGTCACTGAATCAGGCTTTGCAATAGCTATTGCCCAACATGGTGGAATAGGTTGCATACATAAGAATTTATCAATAGATGAACAAGTGTTAGAAGTAAGAAGAGTGAAAAAATATGAAAGCTGGATCGTGTATAACCCGATTACAATTTCCCCAGATAAAACAGTTGCAGAAGCAGTTGCATTAATGAGAGAGTATAATTATTCCGGCATTCCTGTAGTTGATCAACGCAAGTTGGTGGGAATTTTAACTAATCGAGATGTGAGGTTTATTGAAGACCAGAACATGAATATAAAAGTTTCCGAGGTAATGACAAAGGATAAGTTAGTAACGGTTCGAGAGCAGGCAGTAAACAGCGCCTCAGCAATGAAATTGTTGCATGCAAACAGAATAGAGAAGCTTTTGGTTGTTGATGAAAATTCTTGTTGCATAGGTCTAATCACAGTTAAAGACATCGAAAAATACAATAGATATCCAAATTCATGTAAAGACAGTAAAGGTCGACTCAGAGTTGCCGCTGCAATTGGTACTGGTAAAAAAGACGGTATAGAAAGATGTGAAGCGTTGATCGAAGAAGAAGTTGATGTGGTTATTGTAGATACCGCTCACGGTCATTCCCAGAACGTTATCAGCACTATTAAGGAAATAAAAAAGATGTATCCGAATACTCAATTAATCGGCGGAAATATCACAACAACACAAGCTGCTGAAGCGTTGATTGATGCTGGTGTTGATACAGTGAAAGTTGGAATAGGGCCAGGATCAATTTGTACTACCAGAATAGTTACAGGCGTTGGTATGCCACAGTTCTCTGCGATCAAGAATATTGCAGAGGTTTGTAAAACAAAAAACGTCAGACTAATTGCTGATGGTGGAATAAAATATTCGGGAGATGTTGCAAAAGCTATTGCAGCTGGTGCTGATACTGTGATGATAGGTTCAATCTTTGCTGGTACTGAGGAAAGCCCAGGTGAGATTATTATGTATAAGGGTAGAGCATATAAGGAATATCGAGGAATGGGATCTATTAGTGCAATGAAACGAGGTTCAGCTAGCCGTTATTTTCAAGATTCAAAACTTGATTTAGTCCCACAAGGAGTAGAAGCAAGAGTGCCTTTTAAAGGTCCAGCTTCAGGAGTGATCTGTCAGTTAATTGGTGGGTTGCAAGCTGCAATGGGTTACACTGGCAACCATAATATAGAAGAGATGAAAAAAAACTGCAAATTTGTCACTATTACTTCATCAGGGTTAAGAGAAAGTCACGCTCATGATATAATTATCACACAGGAAGCTCCAAATTACGCTTACCAAGCATCTAATTTGTCATCTGATTCAGAGTAAATACAATCCCCTTTTGAGTGTGTCATTTCAACACTGGTACGCAATTGTATAAACATATTAATATTAAGAGTCAAAAAGACGTCATGTAAGTGGCTGACACTGGAAAATCGATTGTAAATAAACTGACTACATAAAATTTTTGATCAAAATCAGTGCTATAAGTTGGAATAGCAACTTAAGGTAGATTGCCAGCTCAATATATTTTGATAAATCCAAATTATTTTAGCTATAAGAGAGCTTTGCTTTTTTGCTCCATTAGAATTGGCTTACTTTTAGTGATTCATGGAGTTAAAAAAGTCAGCATTGCTCTTTGTTACAAGTAATTTGTCACGTAAAAACTCCATTGCTTCAACAGATCCCATAGGGTTAAGTATCCTACGCAATACCCATATTTTATTTAGTATAGCCTTATCAACTAATAGCTCTTCCTTCCTTGTTCCGGATTTTGTAATATCAATAGCAGGGAATATACGTTTATCAGCAAGTTTTCTATCTAGTATAATTTCAGCATTACCTGTGCCTTTAAACTCTTCAAAAATAACATCATCCATTTTTGAACCAGTTTCTATAAGGGCTGTAGCGATGATTGTCAAAGAACCACCATTTTCAATATTACGAGCTGCTCCAAAAAAGCGTTTTGGTCTTTGCAGCGCATTTGAATCTACACCACCGGTTAGAACCTTTCCAGACGAAGGAATGACTGCATTATAAGCACGTGCAAGGCGAGTTATAGAATCAAGCAAAATCACTACATCTTTTTTATGTTCAACCATTCTTTTAGCTTTTTCTATTACTATCTCAGCAAGTTGGACATGACGGTAAGCAGGTTCATCAAATGTAGAGCTTACCACTTCACCCTTGACAGAGCGTATCATATCTGTCACCTCTTCGGGTCTTTCATCTATAAGTAATACTATTAGTTCTATTTCAGGATGATTTGTAGCTATAGAGTGAGCCATTTGCTGAAGCAATATCGTTTTTCCTGTACGAGGTGGAGCAACTATCAATGCTCTTTGTCCTTTTCCAAGAGGTGTAACTATATCTACAGCACGCATGTTTATATCTTTTTTATTATCTCCGCTACTGTTGTTTTCAAGGATGAGGCTTTTTTCAGGATAAAGTGGAAGCAAATTATCAAAATGTACGTACTTTCTTAATTCACTGATTTCAGTAGAGTTTATACTATGAACCTTAGTTAAAGTAAAATATCTTTCCTTGTCACCAGGTGGCCTTATTTCTCCACATGCCATATCTCCTGTACGTAAATTAAACTTCTTTATTTGGCCATTGGAAATATAAACATCATCGGTACTTGGAGCATAATTTGCACTTGATGAACGTAAGAAACCAAAACCATCAGGTAGTATTTCCACTACTCCACTTCCTGTGGTTATGCCTCCTTCTTCACTTATTTTCTTCATTAAACTGAATATCATTTCCTGTTTTAGCATCCTGCCATTGCCTTTACCACTGGTTGAAATTTTTCTTTCTTCAGCTAGCTCTAACAACTCTTCTGCTGTTTTCTCTTTCAATTCGCTCAGGTCCAACGTTTTCTTGTTCTTTTCAGCAGCTTCACTGGTCATTTGTTTTACTTCGTCAGCATTATGAATTTGTTCGCTTTTTTCAGGTTGACCTACAACCTCTCCTTTTGCTAAGACATCTTCATTGATTGTTGTCATAATCCTCCAAAAATTTTAATTGATGCTTACTAACCTAAAATGTGAATATAAAACAATAAATTAGGCTGAGCTAGTTTTTAATGCGTATTTAGAATCAATTATTATTAAACTAGATACTTTACCTGCATCATACTGATAAAAACTAATAAGTCAATTTAATATTAACAAAGCACAAGAATTTGAGAATCATCAATAGCTATTATTTATATTTTTTAATCTTTGTTTCTTCTCCTCTTCTACTTTTGCTTTTTCTACTTCCGCTTCTAAATTTTCCTGGCTACACAAACCAAGTAGTACAGGATCTTGAGGTTTGATATTGATTATGTTATGATGAGACCTATCTCTTACCTGCTCAACTGTGTAATTTGTTGTACCAACTAGCTTAGCTATCACATTATTGTTCAAGATAGGAAAATTTTTTACCAAATAATAAATCGCATTAGGTTTATCTCTACGTCTTGCTGTAGAAGTAAAGGCAAGAAAGCCAACCGGCTTTGCCCTTTTTTTTATATTTTTTATAATCAAATTTGGTACACGATTTGGATTTTTTTTGCAATTATCGATTTCTTTTTCAGTAATTATTTCAGAAAGAATAGGGTCATACTTTTTAACTTCTATTTCCTCATCAGCTATGTCTTGCACTTTTTTAAGGGATAACTTGCAACATTGTGCTATTTGATCAAAAGTTAAGCCAGTGTTATCAACCAACCAAGCAGCTACTTGCATGAGAAATTGTTCATTTCTATCTTTATTGTCTTTAGAAGATTCCATCGACATCGAAAAAACATCCCCCATTTTAATATTCCTTTACCATTACAGAAATAAAGTATAAACCATTAAAACTAAAAAAGCATTAACTTTGTCATCCAATAGCTTTTTGGTTTATATTTCTTATCTCTTATAATCTGTTCATAATCTTTTGAGGAGGAAAGAAGTAAAAGCAAATTTGTAGGCTAGTATTAAGTTTACGCTCGCAATTTTTCCAAAGTCGCCTACATTTTTCCGACCAGGAAAAGAAGATCTCTCAACAACCCATCTTTTTGGCAATACAGCAAAGGTGTGTAATTCGCTTCACCTCGACAGTTGCACCAATAGTTACTTTCATCTGTGTTGCAAAATTTTCTCCAGTGTAGCATGCATCAACCAGTATGTTTTTAACTTCAGAGAGACTTTTTAGCATTTTTAACCATTGTTAAAGCACTGCTACGATCAGTTATTTCTGACGTTGTTATATGAATTGCGTGTGTCAAACCTTGTGTATCAACTGCGATATGACGCTTTATTACTGAATTTTTTTTGCCAGCATCATAACCTTTTTCTTCAGCAGTACCGGTATTTTTACACTTTGGGCATCAATGATGCAGAAGCTTGTTTTGGTATTCCTACCACTGTTCTCTCCAATCAATTTTTTAAGACAATTTCTAAAACACTTTCTCCATCTTCATTCGTTTTTTTACTCCATTTCTTGAGGTAATCGTAACAATTTCGCCATCTTGGAAACTATTTTGGAAGTATTCGCCACTGACAGCCACTTTTTAGTACGTAAAGCACACCATAAAATAACTCGTATAAACCTAATCTTCTTGGCTTTGTTTTCTTTCCCACGCTTTCTAAAATTAGTCTAATCTTTTCAAATTTTTCACAACTTATGTCACTTGGATATGTATTCCTCATACTTTACCCCATGTCAACTATACCTCATCTTACCATATTCAGAGATCACTTATAGGCTCTTAGAAGTAAAAAAGATAGGCAAAGGGTAAAAAACACAAAGACTATAGCATAAGTAAATACAATTCATTCTACTTATATACTTGTCAGTAGAAATCTCATAGTTTTTGTATTTTTTTTCGTAATGTTCTGTTAACAAAGCCAAAAACTGCATCATAATATAATTTAATGCTAATAGTGGCAAGCATAAATACATCAAGGTGCTACTGGAAATTAACCAAATAGGCAAGAAATAATAACAATAAATTGCTTCAGCAAGAGCTAAAGGAAGCAAAGTATATACTTTAGCCTTAAAAATAATAGATAGCAAATCGTCTCTAAGCTTTATAAACTTTTGCATTAGTGCTTGTTTGTCTTCCCTTACTGGATTCCTACACTTTTCTAAAGGAGAAATATAACTAAACAGTTGCATGTTAAGCTTCAATAAGTGCTTATCAAGCTCATTTCTTAGCTTTCTGACTTCAGAATCGAAAAGTGAGCCATATATTGTGCAATAATTTATATTATTAATTAATTTATCTTTGCGTTCCAAGTCTTCTAGTGAGCTATTTTTCTTTTTCAATACAGAAGTAAGCTCAACAAAATTCTTTCCTATCACTTCCTCTTTAGTGATATTTAACTTTTCAAATAATTTCTTCCTATAATAAAATTCAAGCGCTGTTAAACTAACATCACTTTCAGCACCAACACTAACTTTAACACAAGGATTTCATAATTCCAAAGGTTCAATATATTTTTAGCTCTTAATAGGCTTTATAAATTTGATCAAATCTATTTTTATCTCCACCCTTGTAAGGATGATTTACAAGAATCAACTTCTTATTCTGTTTCTTCAAAATTAAACTAAGCTCTTCACAATTCTTGTCTACAACTTTCTTAGCCTTTATTTCTAATACTTTAAACAAGTCAGCGTTATCATTAAACTCCCGACTAGTTAACTTAAAATGTTGACCCATGACTATATCTCGAATAAACAAGCTATATCCTTAGTATATTTTAAGCAATCATTAAGAGAAAAAACCTTCTTTTTCATCATATAAATACAACTTATCCATTCTCACTACATTAAAGTTATTTTCTTCGAGTTTGATTAGTAAATTATTCACGTCACTATTTGTAATAGTCTTCTTTTCACTATTCGCAATAAACCTACAAGTTGTTTGGTCACTTAAAGATTTTGACCTTCCTGGCCAAACTGCAAGACCCTTTGAGTATATTGCTATCATCCGCAGATTACTCGATTCTAATAATCCTACTATTTGATCAACATTGTTGGATTTATCCCAGGCAAGCGTTATATCACTACCCACTAGCTTTTTAACTTTATAATCTTGTTCGTAATTATCTTGTACTTTATTTATTTTACTATCCGAATCACTGCTAATTATAAGCTCAGATAACGTTGTGGGTTTTTTCCCTAGATTATTTATAACAGCTTTTGCAAATTCTTTGGTACCAACTTTCTGCTTACTCCTTTTCTTCTTATATAAATCGGCAGTGTGTATTCCATCCTCTAAAGTCTTCAGCCACGCATCGTAAATTAGTTTTGCAGTATCTACTTGACCCATGTAAATTAGCATATGCACTGCAGCATTTAAAAGCCCTGAAGGATTAGAAATGTTTTTTCCTGCAATATCAGGAGCAGAACCGTGAACCGCTTCAAACATTGCATATTCATTACCTATATTGCTACTTCCTGCAAGCCCTACAGAACCTGAGGTTTGTGCCACTATATCTGATAATATGTCGCCATATAGATTTTCAGTTACTATAACATCGAAATTCTCGGGTTCTGTGGCAACACATGCCATTCCAATATCAACTATATAATGTTCCGCCTTTATATCCGGATATTCTTTTGCAATACGATCAAACGCTGCATGAAAAGCGCCGTCAGTCATTTTCATTATATTGTCTTTAGTCAGGCAAGTTACTTTCTTTCTGTTATGTTTTTTCGCATATTCAAAAGCGTACCTGCATATTTTTTCTGAGCCAGATCTAGTAATAATTTTAGTGCATTGGTACGAGTCACCAGTGAGCCTATACTCTATTCCGGTGTAAACGTCCTCTTCATTTTCACGTATTACAACAACATCAAATTTATCGAATTTATTTTCTATAACAGGGTGATACGAAATGCATGGTCTAATATTTGCATACAGCCCTAGGTTCTTTCTGAGTGCAACATTTAAGCTTTTGTGCCCTTTACCTTGAGGGGTTGTTGTTGGAGATTTGAGTAATATCTTTGTCCTTTCGATAGATTCCCAACCACCCGGAGAAATTCCATGAGACCATTCCTTACTATAAACACGCTCCCCTATTTCAATAATATCTATTGAGATCTTTGCTTTCGCTTCACGCAGTATCGACAGCACCGCTTCCATAATTTCTGGTCCGATACCATCACCATACGCAACTGTGACTGATGTTGACATAACTTCCTTAACTGTAAATGATTTAATGTTAATTCAAATAATAAAGCGGGTCAACGTTGCTAAAATAGCATATTTACGGTTATTTAATAATGAACTTTTATACTGGTTATAGCATAACAAAATATGGAAAGTGTATGGATACTAAAATAAGTTATGCAGGGATCACAAGACGTATTTTTGCATTTGCAATCGATTATATTTTAGTACAGGGAATGGGGTTTGTTATAGGATTTATCATTGGATTTACTTTGGCATATTCTCTATCACTCAATGTAACTGAAATGATTTTAGATAAAGCAGTAGCTATGCAAGTAATAGGGTTGATATTGGAACTAATATTTTATGTATTTACGATAATAGAATTTGGTGATACTCTAGGACAATTGTTACTTCGCATGCGTGTAAAAGGCGAAAATACACTTGAAAAAATCACTCTAATACAAGCAATAAGAAGAACAGCAGTTTCTGGAGTATTATATTTTATAATCTGCTATACACTATTCGATATTTCTAGTCTATTCATAGTTGTATCAATCTTAATCATATTATTTAAGATCCTTGACCAGCGTAAACAATTTCTTCACGACAAAATTGCAAAAAAAGTAGTAATAGACTATAAACCTAGTTGATATTTTTCTTTAGTTATTACCACCAAGGGTGCTATTCCAACGCGTGACCCACATCTGTACGAACATTGCAATTAGCAGATAATTTGCATAATAGAGGGTTTCGTTCCAGTGCTTGACACTGGAATCCAGTTTTCCATACGATCTCGTTAAAAGCGTTGTAACCACTTTCTATGCTAGTGTACTTTCATCAACCTGAATCCCGTTGTCAGCTACTTTCATGACAAAAAAAGAGGCACTGGTTTAACATGAATCTGAACAGATATCATGTTTTTCTTTAGTTTACTGCTTACAAAGTGACTTTTTTTGTTTCTGCATGAGCTAAATTAACTACCAATATCATACCTGAAGAACCCACCTGACCATTCTAGAAAATTTAACGCTGAGTACACTTGACTTTTAGCTTCTTCCACAGTGTTTCCTTCTCCTACTATATTTAGCACTCTTCCGCCATCGGAAATCCAATCACCACTTTCATCCAACTTAGTACCAGCATGAAAAACTAGCACACCAGGAATGTTTTCAATTTTATCCAATCCTTTAATTACCTCTCCTTTTTGATAATCACCAGGATAGCCTTTACTTGCAACAACTACACAAACTGTAGTTTTGTGATTAAACTCCACCATTTTTGTATTTAACTTGCCTTCTGCAACTGACAACATCAACTTTAACAAATCACAATTTGGATCAAGTCTAGGTAAAATAGATTGTATTTCCGGATCCCCAAACCTAACATTATACTCAACGAGCTTTGGACTATCTTTGCAAATCATTAAACCAGCGAAGAGTACGCCCTTATAGGATGTTCCCATGTTAGTCAGTGCTTGAATTGTAGGATATATTATTTTTTGTATAATTTTTTGCTCCATCTCCTTACTTATAATCGAAGGTGATGAGTATGACCCCATTCCTCCAGTATTTTGTCCCTCGTGATTTTCACCAACTCTCTTGTAATCTCTTGCACACCCAAGGGGGACTACCTTCAACCCATCAATAAGAGCAAAAAAACTTACTTCCTCTCCAATTAAAAACTCTTCTATGATTATTTCTTCACCTGACTCACCAAGATTTTTCTCCACTAGCATTGAATCTATTGCTGAAAAAGCTTCATTTTCTGTGTGGCATATTATGACACCTTTCCCTGCTGCAATTCCATTTGCTTTAATTACAAGAGGAAATTTTATTTTATTACTACGGACAAATTTTTTAGCTAACCTTTCATCAATAAAAGGTTCATACTTGGCGGTAGGTATACCGTATTGTTTACATAGTTCCTTCGTAAAAGACTTTGATGCCTCAAGTTTTGCAGCTGCTTTACTTGGAGCAAAAACGTTTATCCCCTCCGCAGTTAAATCATCAGCAAGCCCATTAATTATCGGCTGCTCTGGACCAATAATCACTAGGTCTATATTTTCTTTCTTACAAAATTGTGTAACATCGACTGAATCTTGAATATTTATATCCACAAGAACTCCAAAATTCTCCATGGCTTGGCGACCAGGAGTAACATATAACTTAGTCAAAGTAGGAGACTTCTTTAAAGCCCAAAGTAAAGCATGCTCACGCCCACCAGAACCTATAACCAAAACCTTCATCTTTACTTCCTCGCTTTTCTATATGTCAAAATTATTGTTTGCCTATAACAGTATCATTACTCATGTATCTTTGCAACACGTTTGGTATTGTAACTGACCCATCGGAATTTTGATAGTTCTCCATTATGGCGACAATTGTTCTTCCTATGGCTAAAGCTGAGCCGTTTAAAGTGTGAACGTATTTTTTTGTTTTTCTATCAGCTTCTAAGAAGTATTTAGTGTTCATTCTTCTTGCCTGGAACGTACCACAATTTGAGCAGCTTGATATTTCTCTGTAGTTATTTTGCTCAGGTAACCATACCTCTATATCATAAGTCTTTTGTGCAGCAAAGCCCATATCACCACTACAAAGCAGCATTATTCTATACGGTAGTTCTAATTTTTTTAATATTTCCTCAGCAGCATTTGTCATGCGTTCAAGCTCATCATTTGACTGGTCTTCAGTTGTGATGCTTACTAATTCCACTTTACCAAATTGGTGTTGCCTTATCATACCTCTTGTATCTCGTCCTGCACTTCCAGCTTCTTTACGAAAACATTCTGAATATGCAGTAAAACGAATAGGTAGTTCTTTTTCTTCTATTATTTTGTCAGCAACTAAATTTGTTAAAACTACTTCACTTGTGGGAATTAATCTTAATTTATCGGTAGTTAAATATGAGTCATCAGAAAATTTTGGTAGCTGACCAACGTTATACATCGCCTCGTTTTTCACCAAGGCTGGGTGATAAACCTCAGTATAGGCAAGTTCATTAACATGTGTTTCCAGCATAAAATTTATTAATGCTCGTCCAAGCTTAGCTAACTGTCCTTTTAATATTGTAAACCTTGATCCAGAAATTTTTGCTACTTGCTCAAAATCCATCAAACCTAACCTTTCTCCGAGTTCATAATGAAATTTTGGCATAAAACTAAATTGCCTTTTTTCTCCATATTTTCTGATTTCTACGTTGGAGCTCTCATCTTCACCTATTGGTACATTTTGTGCAGAAATATTTGGTAAGTTAGATAAAATACCCACTAACTTATTTTTTTCTGTTTGCTCCTTGAAGCTGATTGTCTCTATCTCACTTGTGATACTTTTTGATAATTTTACTTGTTCTTCACATGGGATTTTGTTCATTTTAAGCTTCTTGATTTCTTCCGTGACCTCATTTCGTTGCTTATTTAAAGCTTGCAATTTAGTAGTCAGTAATCTTTTTTTATGGTCTATCTCTAATATTTCTTCTGTAGTAAATTCTTTCACCCCTCTGCTTTTTATTGCTTTTTCAAATCCTTTAGGGTTTTTACGTATATGTTCTATATCATGCATATGTTGTGCTATTACTAACATCATTACTCTACTTCAAAAGCTTTGAATGCTCAATATTTTTACATATAAATGCAAATATTGATTTTACCTTTATAATTTGCTAGAATTGATAAATTTGATCTATAATATGTTGGCCATCATGGAAAGATACAATAAATCTAAAGAGAGTACTCACTTCGCTAAACTTAAGGCTAGTGGAAGATTTGCTGTCTACGCTTTTTGTATATATTTGGCGACTACATTTACCATTGGCTATTTGGGATTGATAATGGAATCTTTCCTCTTAACCTTACCACTTGCTATGTTCATCTCCAACCCTATAGCTTGGATCTTAATGGGAATAGTGCTTGCAGCGACATACAAGATGGTTATTGAACCTTTATTTTACTTGGTAAAAGGTTGTGTTGATGAAAAAGGAACTATAAAGGAAGAAAAGAGTCCAAAAGAGCAAAAATTCACAGTAAGTAAATCACTAGATAGTGGACTAGATACTATATCAAGACAAACAAATGATTCTGATAAGAGGGTAAGTATAAATTCCTATTCTTCATCTACAGATAGTGATATCGCACCAGAAAGTGAACCTGACTCAAGTAACAATAGTCGTAGAAATTCTAATTCTTCAGGAGATAGTGGTTTGGGTGGCAAAGAGTTTCATGGAGATTTACAAACTCTTATGCATCAGACAAATCTCAAAAAATATAATTACTTGTTGCGGCAGCATGATATTGCACATATTGCAAGAGTGAAATATCAATATTCAGAATCCTCCAAGGATAATGTATTTTTCTTTATTCCTGGAGATGTAAACTCATTAAATGAAAAGTTAAAAGAGTACAAAAATGAAGTAAAGGGGAAAAACTCAAAAAAAATATTTACTGCAGTTATTAATATAGGGAATTATCATTGGGTAACATTAGTCGGTAGATATGAATCAAAAAATAAACAATTTATAGCTTACTATTGTGACTCATTTGGCACTCAATTACCAAATAAGATTGATGGAAAAATAAAAGGTGATATAAGTCTTGCTAATGAGATTACTACGGAATGTATGGAGCCTTTAGACAATGAACTCGTAGGGTTGATAAGGGAAAAAGAAAATAATCCAGACAATGTCATCCTTAAGGAAAAAAAAGATGATGTTCAAGAAACATTAAATTGCGCAAGAGAACACAAAAACAAATTAGTTAGTAAGCAAATTGATGAAAATTATATAGTGGGTATATTGCAGGAAACGTTGGAGATAGGAAATGATGACAACATAAGAAGCTCACCAACTAGGCAGCAAGAAGATGGCTATAATTGTGGAGTGTTTGCTTTAGAAAATGCTCATACGATTACGAAAATGTTCAAAGAGGATGAATCATTTGATGAAATTGACAGAGAGTTATCAAAATACAAACCTATTCCAAAACAATTGCGAAAAAAAAGAATAGATTTTACAGAAGTACTTATGAAGGACGAAGAGTGGAAAAAAGCTATTGCTGAAGGTGGAATTTTACATGATGCTCTACAGCAGATTAATCTTGAAGATAGTGAGAAAGAGAAAACACAACCTGCCACAAGTTCATTTGTGCAAGATATTATGATAACATCTTATAACCATGTCAAAAATGCATTTTTTAGCAACTAGAAAGCCTATGTCTCTCCAAGTAGGAAATCTAACTATTGATTCTCCAGTTATTTTAGCGCCAATGTCTGGAGTGAATGACTATCCATTTAGGAGTATTGTAAAGAAACTTGGTGCGAGTTTGCTAGTCTCAGAAATGATTGCAAGCAGAGCTATGATCATGCAAACTCGCCAGAGCATGCAAAAAGCAAAAGTCGATGAACTAACCGCTGTACAACTTGCTGGCTGTGAGCCTGATGTTATGGCGGAAGCTGCAAAGTTAAATGAGGGCATGGGTGCAAAAATCATAGATATAAATTTTGGTTGTCCAGTTAAAAAAGTTGTAAACGGTTACGCAGGGTCAGCACTTATGCGTAATGAAAAAAAGGCTGCTGAGATAATAGAAGCTGTAGTCAAGGCGGTGAGTGTGCCAGTTACAGTAAAAATGCGTACTGGATGGAATGACGAAAATCGTAATGCTCCGCGCTTGGCAAAAATTGCAGAAGATTTGGGAGCAAAGATGATTACTGTACATGGAAGGACAAGAGCACAGCTTTATAATGGTCAAGCAGATTGGAAATTCGTTAGAAATGTTAAAGAGCAGGTAAAAATTCCAGTTATAGTAAATGGAGATATTAAGAGTTTGAATGATGTTCAAAGTGCACTTAAAGACTCTGGAGCAGATGGAGTAATGATAGGTCGTGGTGCTTACGGCAAACCTTGGCTGATTAATCAAGTAATAAACTTTTTGAGTGGAAATAAAGTTTGTGAGCCAACAGCCCCAGAGAGATTAAGCATAATACTCAAGCATTATGACAGTATTCTTGAGTACTATGGAAGCGATACAGGAATAAAGATGGCCCGCAAACATATAGGATGGTACAGTAGCGGGCTTCACAACTCATCTGAATTTCGTGTAAGAGTAAATAACATAATAGACAGCACAGAGGTGAAAGAAAGCATAATTGATTTTTTTAGTTAAAAACAGATTAAACATACTACCTCATTAGCTATATTCAACTTGACTGATCATAGTGCGATACCACCACACTCTCTTCTTCATCAGAATGTAATTGATAACTATTATCACTTAGCAATTTTTCGTCATAAGTCTCAATATCAAAATATTTTTCATATTTATCTATATTTTCACAAAGGGAAAGTGCTTTCACCTTATTCATAATCAAACCCGTACCAGCAGGAATTAACCTTCCTACTATAACATTTTCTTTTAACCCACTCAAAGGATCACTCTTTCCACAAAACGCTGCTTCCGTAAGTACTTTTGTTGTTTCTTGGAAAGAGGCAGCAGAAATAAAGGAATTGGTTTCAAGGCTTGCTCTAGTAATTCCCTGCAGAATAGGAAGATAATGAGCAGGTCGTTTTCCAGAGTTATTCATAGCATCATTTTCTCTATCAATTTCCAACCTGTCGATATTTTCTCCAATTAAGTACATAGTATCACCAGGATCGGTAATTTCTACTTTTTGTAGCATTTGCTTTAAGATCACTTCTAAATGCTTGTTATCTATGCGCACACCTTGCAATCTATAAACTTGCTGTATTTCAGAAATCATATAGTGTGCTAACGCTTCTAACCCAAGCACACGTAGAATATCATGAAGATCAGGATCGCCATCCATCAATAAATCACCTTTACGCACAAAATCACCTTCATTGACTATTACATGCTTACTCCTTGATACTAAATACTCAACTGGAGAAGCTTTCTCATCCACAGGTTTAATTACTATACTGCGTTTTCCTCTACGGTCTTTTTCAGAGAACGTTACATAGCCATCTATTTCACCAACGATAGCATGCTCTTTAGGACGACGTGCTTCAAATAATTCTATAACCCTAGGCAAGCCACCAGTAATATCACGAGTTCTAACTGACTCTCTCGGCGTTCTTGTGATAACATCACCTGCATGAACCTCTTGGCCATCCTGTACATTAAGCACTGCACCAACTGGTATAAAGTAACATGCTTCCACACCACTTGAAAGTGTTATTACTTTTCCATTATCATCAAGCAGTGCAATACGAGGACGTAAATTAGCTACACCAGAGTGCAACTTCCAATCTTTTACTATTCTATTTGATATTCCTGTAGATTCATCCATCACTTCAGTGATTGAAATTCCATCTTTTAAATCCTGGTAAGATATTGTACCACTCTTTTCCGTAATAATAGGCAGTGTATACGGATCCCATTCCGCAACTTTATCACCAATTTTTACTAACTCACCTTCATTTACATAAAGTTTAGCACCGTAAGGCACACTGTGCTTCAATTTTTCACTACCAAGGCTATCAATTAAAACGACTTCACAGGAACGGCTTATCACAATTTTATTTCCGTTTTTATCTATAATTATATTACTATTGTTTAGTTTTATTCTAGCATTCATAGAAGCTATAATATTTGAGGATTCAACACCTCTAGTCATTACCCCACCTATATGGAAAGTACGCATCGTTAATTGAGTACCTGGCTCTCCGACAGATTGAGCAGCGATAATACCAACTGCTTCACCTATTGAAACAATTTTACCAGTTGCAAGGTCTCTTCCATAACACAAAGAACACACACCAGGACTTATTTCACAAGTTAAAGGCGATCTAATTTTTATAGCATCAAGACCTGCAATGTTGATTTGCTTTACTTTATCTTCATCAATTAGTTCCCCTGCTTTTAATAATAACTCTTTGGTTACTGGGTTATATATATCATTTGCAGCTGTTCTACCCAGTACAACACTCTCTAGAGATGCAACTATAGTACTACCTTCAACTATAGCTCTTACAATAAGGCCATTTTTCGTTTTACAGTCACGTTTTGTAACTATGCAATTTTGAGATACATCAACCAAACGACGAGTTAAGTATCCAGAGTTTGCAGTTTTAAGTGCAGTATCAGCTAAACCTTTACGCGCACCGTGAGTAGAATTAAAGTATTCAAATACATTTAATCCTTCGCGAAAATTAGAAATTATAGGTGTTTCTATAATTTCACCAGAAGGTTTGGTCATTAACCCTCGCATTCCTGCTAACTGCTTCATCTGGGAAGTAGAACCTCTTGCACCAGAGCTAACCATCATATATATTGAATTGTATTTACTATTTTCATCATACAGAGATATTGCTTTTAACATATCATTCGCTATTATATCTGTACACTTAGACCACTCATCTATAACTTTATTATACCTCTCACTTTTAGTGATTAGTCCGTCTTGATACTGTGCAGAAAATTTCTTAATTTCACCCCTTGTATAATCAACGTGTGTAGCTTTAGTTTCAGGTATGACCATATCGCAACGACTAAAAGAAGTACCGGAAAATGTAGCATACTCAAAGCCAAGTGTCATCAATTTATCAGAAAATACCACTGTAGCACTTTGACCGCAGCTACGATATACTAAATCAACAATGCTAGTTATTTCCTTAACTGTTAATACCTGATTTATTAAATTGAAGCTTAGATTCTCATGCTTAGGAAAAATCTGCCATAATATTAAACGTCCAGGAGTTGTAGAAATAGTTTTATACTGAGTGTTTCCATCGCTATTGATATATTCCATTTTGTACTTTATATGAGAATGAATATGTAGAGCACCGTTGTCTAAGGAATGCTCAACTTCACAAAAAGCACAGAAAAGTGGTAAATCATCATCATCCTTAAGTTGCTGTAAAGTTAGGTAGTATATACCTAGCACTATATCTTTACTAGGAACTATAATCGGTCTTCCATTAGAAGGACTTAAAACGTTATTAATTGACATCATCAACACTCTAGCTTCAAGTTGAGCTTCCAATGAAATTGGCACATGTACCGCCATTTGATCACCATCAAAGTCAGCGTTAAATGCTGTACAAACAAGTGGATGAAGCTGTATTGCTTTACCTTCAATAAGGACTGGCTCAAAAGCCTGAATACCAAGCCTATGTAGCGTAGGTGCTCTATTTAGCAAAACAGGATGCTCTTTTATTACTTCTTCAAGCATATCCCAAACTTCTGGCTTTTCTGCTCTTATTAACCTACTAGCAAATTTAATAGTTGGAGCCATTCCATATATTTTAAGCCTTGAGTAAACAAAAGGTTTGAATAACTCAAGAGCCATTCTTTTCGGTAATCCACACTGATTTAGTTTCAAAGTTGGACCAACAACTATTACAGAACGTCCAGAGTAATCTACCCTTTTTCCTAAAAGATTCTGACGGAAACGACCTTGCTTTCCTTTTAGCATATCGCTAATAGACTTTTTATATCCAGTAGCACCAGCTTTATTTACCAGAGCATTACGACGACTATTATCAAAAAGAGAGTCAACTGCCTCTTGTAACATTCTTTTCTCATTACGAATCATAATCTCAGGAGGATTTAAACTTAACAACTTTCTCAATCTATTATTTCTATTAATAATAGTTCTATAATGATGATTTAAATCAGAAACTGCAGGTCGACCACTTTCAAGCGATACCAAGGGACGCAAGTCAGGTGGTAAAATAGGTATAGCTGTAAGTACCATCCACTCAGGTCTGTTTCCAGACTTGATAAAATTTTCAACAATACGTAATCTCTTTATAATTTTCTTTCTTCTCACTTCAGAAGCAACAGACTCTAACTCCTGTCTTAAATTCCTCCTAATTTCATGTAAATCAAGGCGTGTTAGCAATTCTCTTATAGCTTCAACACCTTGCATAGCTATAAAGCTATCGACCCCATAGCTATCTTTAGCTTCATTATAAGCTCTCTCACTAATAATTTCACCTTTTTCAAAAGAGGAAACAAGGGGATCTATTACAACATAATTATCGCTATATAAAATACTTTCGATATCTCTAAGAGACACATCTAATAGTGCTCCAATTCTTGAAGGAAGTGACTTCAGAAACCATATATGAGCAACAGGAGATGCAAGCTCTATATGACCCATCCTTTCTCTTCTTACTTTAGAAGATGTAACTTCTACTCCACATTTTTCGCATATACGGCCCCTATGTCTTCTTTTTTTGTACTTTCCACATAAACATTCATCATCATTGACAGGACCAAAAATTTTAGGACAAAATAATCCACCTTTCTCAACTTTGAATGTACGGTAGTTTGCAGTTGAAACATCTGTTATCTCTCCATAAGACATACGTTTAATACTTTCAGGGCTAGCAATGGAAATGCTAACCTCATTAAAAGATTGTGCGATATTAGTGTGAGACATATCTTCAATTACTATGTTATTTTGCTTCAAATTCACATTAAAACACAAGGAACGCAACTCTTTTATCATGACATTGAAGGATTCAGGAATTCCACATTCAAAGTTACTGTCACCTTTTATTACCGATTCATAAATCTTAACCCTGCCATTAATGTCATCAGACTTCACAGTTAACATTTCCTGCAAAGTGTAAGCAGCACCGTAGGCTTGCAATGCCCAACATTCCATTTCACCAAAACGCTGACCACCGAAATGAGACTTTCCTCCAAGCGGTTGTTGAGTAACCAAACTATAAGGACCCACTGAACGTGCATGAATTTTACCATCTACCAAGTGATGCAACTTAAGCATGTACATGTAACCAACTGTAACTTTGCGATCAAACTTCTCACCCGAGCAACCATCATATAATACAACTTGCCCAGAGCTATCCAATCCAGCAAGTTCAAATAGCTTTACTATTTGTTCATCTTTTGGACCTTCAAATACAGGCGCAGTAACAGGAATGCCATCACGCAACTTACGCGCAAATTCAATGAGGTGATTATCATTAATATCACGAATACTATTACAAATAGACAAATTACTGCCACAACTATAAACCTCAATCAGGAAGTGACGTAAACTACTGTATACACCTTTACAAGAGTTAAAATAATTCTCTACTAATGTAGTCAATTCATCATTTAATTCACCCTTATTAGGCTTATCTAAAATAGAAGCCGTTATTTCATCATCATTAATATCCTCAAATTTTTTATTACCAAGATATACTGCCGCAAATTTTACAAAATCATCATCACTAAGAGATCTAATTTCCTCACAAAAAGCACGTTTGATTTGATTGATCTCATCAAGAATATTGCCCACTCTTTCTCCTAATTTTTTACAAGCCCAACCTATATGCGTTTCCAATATTTGCCCTACATTCATTCGTGAAGGAACGCCAAGAGGGTTAAGAATAATATCAATAGGAGTACCATCTTCTAAATAAGGCATATCTTCTACTGGAACAACTCGAGAAATCACACCTTTATTTCCATGTCTACCAGCCATTTTATCCCCTGGCTGCAAACTATGTTTTACAGCAATAAAAACTTTTACTGACATCGACACACCTTGAGGAAGATCATAACCTTCATGTAATTTTTCTATTTTTTTCTTAAAGCTTGCTATTGCACGTGATACTTTTTCATCAAAATCTTTTTTTAAGCTCTCAACTTGCTTAGAAATAGATTGATTCTTCAATCCTATATCCCACCATCCCTCACGTTCAATAAAATTAATACTTTCTCGATCTCGAGAGCCAGAACTAATAAGAATTTTTCTTAATTCATCATAGAAATATTGATTAATAACATTAATTATATGGTCTCGTTCTTTCTCAAAGTCGTTTACCTCTTTTTGTTTAATAAGAAATGCCCTTTCGTTTTCTTCTTCCCCTCTGCGTGTAAAGACCTGCACATCAATCACTATCCCTTCAACATCTGGAGATGTACATAAAGAGGAATCCACACAATCAAATGACTTTTCACCAAAAATTGTCATTAACAATTTTGTCTCAGGAGGCAATGAAAGAGAATGCTTAGGTGTAACTTTCCCCACCAAAATACAACCTGGACCCACTCTCGTACCAACCTTCACTATACCACTATCATCCAAGTGATAAAGATTTTCTTCACTAACACCGGGTATGGCACGAGTTATTTTTTCTGACCCTAAAGGAGTGTCATGTACAACACATTCAAATTCTTCTATATGAATAGAAGTAAATAGATCCTTTTTAACAACTTCACTAGAAATAATGATCGAGTCTTCAAAATTATAACCTTGCCAAGACATAAAAGCGACTAGCAAGTTTTGGCCAAGCGCCAATTCACCGTTATTAATAGCAGGACCATCAGCTATCACATCACCTTCCTTAACACAATCACCTACATGCACCAGTGGTTTCTGGTTAATACAAGTATTATGGTTAGAACGCTGAAATTTCCTTAGATGATAAATATCTACATCCAAGTAGTTAATTCCTCCTTTGTCAAAAGCACGTATAACTATGGAGTTACTATCTGAGCTGTCAACTATGCCACCACGTTTTGCTAAAACTACAGCACCAGAGCCAGAAGCTACGAAAGACTCCATGCCAGTAGCAACCAAAGGAGCATTAGGCTTCAATAAAGGCACAGCTTGACGCTGCATATTTGAACCCATTAACGCTCTATTAGCATCATCATTTTCTAAAAATGGAATTAAAGAAGCAGCAACCGATATTACCTGCTTAGGAGATAAATCAATGTAACTTACCTGATTACTATTTACCATTACAAAGGTACCAGCATACCTACAGTATAACATATCATCAACAAAGCAGTTGTCCTCATCAAGCTTTGCACTGGTATCGGCTATATAATATAAACCTTCATCCATAGCAGACAGATACTCAATTTGATCAGTAACAACCTTATTAACTACTTTCCTATAAGGACTTTCAATGAAACCATATTTATTAATACGAGCGTATATAGCTAAGCTGTTAATTAAGCCTATATTCTGCCCCTCAGGAGTTTCAATAGGGCAAATTCTTCCATAATGAGTTGGATGAACATCACGCACTTCAAATCCCGCCCTCTCTCTTGTCAAACCACCAGGACCTAACGCTGACAACCTTCTTTTATGTGTTACTTCAGATAATGGATTAGTCTGATCCATAAATTGAGATAGTTGGGAAGAGTTGAAAAAATCTCTTAAGACATTAGTTAACACTTTTGGATTTATAAAATCAGATGGAGAGACTTTATCCAAACTAGAAGTAGACATAGAATCAACTACTGCCCGTCCCAGTTTTAATAATCCAGTTCTAAATTGATTTTCTATAAACTCCCCAACTGAACGTACTCTTCTATTTGCTAAATGATCAATATCATCTACAGATCCTTGACCATCACGTAACAACACTATTTTTCTTATAATTTCGATAATGTCTTCATGTGTTAAAGTAGTTAAATTTTCCTCATAATTTAACCCAAGGCAAGAATTAAGTTTTAATCTACCAATGTTAGACAAATCATAATACTCCGGACTGAAGAAAAGATTACGAAAAAACTCCTCTACTATCTTTAAAACAGGAACTTCACCAGGACGCAAAACCTTATATATTTCATATAGAGCGTTCTCATAAGAGATATTTTCATCTAAGAAAAGAGTGTTTAATATGTAAGGTCCAACAGAAACATTATCTATGTTCAGAACTGATATTTTATCTATAGACAATAATTCAAGCTTTTTTATATCCTCTAATTTTATAGATTCACCAGCAGATAAGACTTTTGTAGAACTGGTACTATCTATTAAATCTTCTGCAAGAAATAAACCACATATAGAATCATAAGGAATTAGATACTCTTTCAATCCGTTATCATATAGATTTTTAGCTACTTTTGAAGTAATACGAACATTAGCTTTAAGTAACACATTGCCTTCAACATTCTTTAAATCGAAAGGAAGCCTCACTCCCTTGAATTTATCAGGGGAAAAAGGCACTCTCCAGCCACTTTTATGTTTTATATACTCTATTTTTTCATAAAATTTATTAAGTATGTCATTGTTTGATAAGCCCAAAGCCTTTAATAAAACTGATATTGGCAACTTTCTCTTTCTATCAACACGAAAATACAAATGATCTTTAACATCAAACTCAATATCAAGCCAAGAACCTCTATAAGGAATAACTCTGGCAGAATAGATCAATTTGCCAGAATTGTAAGTTTTTCCCTTATCACTATCAAAAAACACTCCAGGGGATCTATGCATTTGTGAAACGATAACTTTCTCTACGCCATTGATGATGAAAGTACCTTTATCAGTCATCATAGGTAGTTCACAAAAGCGAACCTCCTGCTCTTCAGCAGATTTTATAACAGTTGCAAGCTTAGAATGATCATCATCTTCTTTAATCTCTTGATATTTTTCAAGAGAAACACCATCCTGCATAATAACAAGACGTATAGAAGCAATAACCTGAGCAGAAAAAGTTATACCACGTTTTATACATTCAGATTCACTATACTTAAGATCATCTACCCTACAATTCAAAAATTCGATAGTAGCCCTATGCAAAGGATCAGATATTGGAAAAATTGTATGAAAGATAGCCTCAAGTCTTTCATTACCTTCATTATTAGGAGTAAAAGAATCATATGACCCCTTTTGGACTTTGACCAAATCCAACAAAGAATCTTTTAAATCAATCGACCTGGAATAAGAAACCCTAGGAACAAAAGCACCAGAAGCACACATATGAGAAGAATCAACCATTAAAACACCTTCACTAATTAAAAGAGCTATATCAACATAAAATTAATATACTAACATTTTATTCAAGCTCAACTTTAGTCGCTCCTGCTTCAATAAGTTTTTGCTTTATCTTTTCTGCTTCATCTTTAGAAAAATTAGCAGTCAAATCTTTAGGTAAAGACTCAACTAATTCTTTCGCTTCTTTTAAATTCAATGTAGAATTAACTTCCCTAATAGCTTTAATCACTCCTATTTTTTTGCTTGCATCAATCTCCTTGATTACAACTTTATATTCAGCTTTTTCCTGAGCAACAGGAGCATTAGCATTATCACTAATAGATACCCCAGCACTAATAGCCCCACCAAAAAAAGAACCACTAGGCAACCCTATTTTTTCTTCTAGCACTTTTACAAGTTCAGAAGCTTCCAATAGATTTAAAGATAATATTTTATCAACCAAATCACTTGTTACATTATTCATACTTACCACCATTTAACAACAAATTTATTTTTTAGAACTATAGTAATCCAAAACTCTCATAAGCCTCATAGAAGATGAATTAATAGACAATGCTAACCTAGCAGGAATGTCATAAGATATTAAACGCATAATTTTAACACGCAATTCATCCAGAGAGGGAAGCTTAGCCAATTTGTTAACATCTTCCACTGTTAATAATTCATTTATATGCGCCGCACAAATCACAGACATTTTTTCTTTGTTGGCATTAATAAAATCAACTATTAACTTTGCAGCTTCCACTATAGCACTAGAATATATAATAGCAACAGAACCAGAAAATTTACCTGATAAATAAGAAAATTTACCAGTCCTTTCCAAAGCCAAGCAAGCTAGAGTATTTTTAACTACTAACATCCCACCCATTACAGATTTTAGACTACTCCTAAGAATTAATGAATCGCTAACATTCATAGACTTGAAATTTACCAAAATTAAGAAATCATTATTTACAAACACATTCATTATGTTTTGTATAAATTCATCCTTATCTTTACGCTTCACAATTTCGCTCCCTTAAATTATATCTTCTACTTTGTTTATTTTATGAGCTTTACCCATAGTTGAATTTAAAAAAACGCTTTTAAAGTAAACTCCTTTCACAGAAGCAGGTTTATTGTCTCTGATTACTTTAAGAAAGGCTTTTAAATTTTCCAGCAAATCATCAACATCAAATTTAATACTTCCTAATTTACCGTGAATAACCCCATTTTTATCCGTCCTGAATTTTATTTGACCAGACTTAATGGTTTTAGTAGCTTCCACAATATCAGAAGTCACAGTACCAAATTTAGGGTTAGGCATCAGCCCTTTAGCACCCAATACTTTTGCAATAGGAGTGATTTTTGCCATGAAATCAGGAGTGGTGATGCACCAATCAACATTCAACTTTTTACCTTTTTTTATCTCTTCAACTAAATCTTCTCCTCCTGTAATATCAGCACCAGCTTTCTCAGCTTCTAATAAATGTTTATCTTGAGCAAAAACAGCTACTTTAATATTCTTCCCGATACCTTTGGGCAAAACTACCGTACCACGCACTTGCTCCTCAGATTTACGTGAATCCACACCCAAATTGACTGCGATATCAACTGATTCATTAAATTTTGCTGAAGCAGACTCAACAATCTTCTCCAAACACTGCTTAGGATTATCATTATATGTACTCATTTACCTAACCTTCCACAACTTCTATACCCATAGATTTTGCAGTGCCTATAACCATTTTCACTGCTGAATCTTCATTATCCACTTTCATATCAACCATCTTACACTTTGCCACTTTAATGATAGCAGACATAGACAATTTAGCTACCAATTCTTTACCAGAATTACCAGAACCTTTACTTAATTTAGCTTCCTGCTTAAGCAAATAAGATACAGGAGGACCACTGACAGTAAAGTCATGAGAGCGATCTTCCTTTATGGTAATTCTTACTGTTACTAAATCACCTACTCTATGACTAGCGTTAGCAGCACTAGTAGCTTTATTAAAAGCTTCACAAAATTTAGGAACAGGTATACCACGCGGGCCAAGTACTGAAGCAATTTTCGGTCCTGGAACTGCTTTCCCAGCTTCCATAAGTAAGTTAATCTTAGCAACTATATTACTCATAATTAATCCTCTATTTTCTCTACTTGAGCCAAATCAAGCTCTATTATTGTTGGCTTACCTAAGATTGATACTTCAACACTAATATTTTTTTTCTCGTCATTTACCATATCTACCTTACCAGTAAAATTTTGAAAAAGACCATCATTAATTTTTACTTTTTCACCTTTCTCATAACCATAGCTCAACTTCTTCGTTTCCTGAGCATTATAAAGCGCACTACACATCAAGCGAATCTCATTATCCTCAATCACCTTTGGAACATTACCATTCTTCAAAAATCCATAAACCTTAAGAGATTTTGGTATATTATTAACAAAATTTAATACCTCATCGCATAAATCCATGTATAAAAAGACATAACCGGGAAAGGACTTCCTTCGTTTAGCATTTTTTTTAGATTTTAAATCTATCTCACTTAATTCTTCACAAGGAATAAAAACACTATTAAAATAATTATTAATATTTAATCTCATAGAATTTTCTAGTATATATTGGCGCACTTTCTCTTCATAATTAGAGGCAACTCTTAAAATGTACCACTTATACCGATTAAATTCCTTGCGTTTTAAAATCACCTCATCATCTGAAATCATCTCAAAACGACCAGACTCATCACCACAAAACCCAGTCGTTTGATTCAAAATATCTCTACTTTCATCACACAGATGCATACATATATATACTTCACGCAACTCTTTTATATTAGATTTTACATCACATACTGTCTGATAAGGAATAAACACCTCCCTAAAGTAAAGAGTATTAGTTGCCAACTCGCATATATCCTTCTCATACCCGTAATCGACTTTAATGATATACCATTTATACCTATATTCCATAAATAATTCCAAATAAAGTCTTAATTATGCAAAGAGACATAAAATCCACGAAGCAAAAGAAAATCGAAAAGCATAATATAACAATTATTACAATAAACAGAGATGACAACACTTGCTGTTTTTTTATCCAAGCAATTCTTCTTATTTCTTGCTTTATATCGCAAAAAAAAACATACAGGTTTTTTAACATTTCTACCATAATACTAATGCAGGAGCGATAGGAATTGAACCTACAACCTCTGGTTTTGGAGACCAGTGCTCTACCAATTGAGCTACACTCCTATAATTCAAAGTTTACTCTAAAATTTCCGAAACAACGCCAGAACCAACAGTTCTACCACCTTCTCTTATCGCAAAACGCAATCCTTTATCCATTGCTATTGGTACTTGCAACTCCACTTCTATACTTACATTGTCCCCTGGCATTACCATCTCCTTTCCATCTAGCAATTTTATGCTGCCAGTTACATCCGTTGTCCTTAAGTAAAACTGTGGCTGATAATTTCCAAAAAATGGCGTATGCCTTCCTCCTTCTTCTTTCTTCAATATATACACCTCCGCATTAAATCTCTTATGCGGGGTTATTGTCCCTGGTTTTGCCAGTACTTGCCCTCTCTCCACTTCCTCTCTCTTTGTTCCTCTTAGGAGTATCCCTACATTGAGTCCTGCACTACCCTTATCTAGCAACTTCTTAAACATCTCAACACCAGTACATATCGTCTTTTGCGTCCCTCTCAGACCTATTATCTCTATCTCATCGCCCGTCTTTATCTCCCCCTTCTCTATTCTTCCTGTTACTACCGTCCCTCGGCCCGATATTGAAAATACATCTTCTATTGGTAACAAAAACGGCAAATCTATAGGCCTTGGAGGTACCGCCACATACTCATCTAACTTCTCCATCAATTTATCTATTGATTTCTTTCCATATTCACTACCGTCATCCTCTAATGCTTTTAACGCAGACCCAACTATCATAGGGACTTCATCACCTGGAAATCCATACTTACTCAGCAACTCTCTCACTTCCATTTCTACCAAATCTATCATATCAGCATCAGCAACATCAGCTTTATTTATATATACCACGATATATCCAACACCCACCTGTTTTGCCAGCAATATATGCTCTCTCGTTTGTGGCATCGGCCCATCAACCCCTGACACCACTAATATCGCTGCATCCATCTGTGCTGCACCTACTATCATATTCTTTACATAATCAGCATGTCCAGGACAATCAACGTGCGCATAGTGTCTCTTTTCTGTTTGATATTCAACATGCGCTGTTGCTATTGTTATCCCTCTCTTTCTTTCTTCTGGCGCTTTATCTATTTGATCATATGCTACAAAATTACCATAATGCTTTGTTATCGCCGCCGTTAACGTTGTCTTCCCATGATCCACATGTCCTATCGTTCCCACGTTTACATGCGGCTTTCCAAATGCTTCTACTATCGCTGTCATAATTATTAACCTTTAATTATACTTTAACTTTAACTCATCAACCACATATTGTGGCACCTGTTCATAACAAGAAAAATGCATACTATACTGAGCTCTTCCCTGAGATATAGAACGCAAAACATTTATATAACCAAACATATTTGCAAGAGGAACCGAAGCAGTAATTATTTTGCTATTATTACCTAAATCCAGCATATCAACAATACTACCTCTTCTACTATTTATATCACCCATAACATCACCCATATATTCTTCAGGAGTAATGATTTCTACTTTCATTATAGGTTCTAGCATTTTTGGACCAGCTTTATTTGCCATTTCCTTAAAAGCACCCTTGGCAGCAAGTTCAAAAGCCAAAGGACTAGAATCAACATCATGAAAAGCACCATCAAGAAGAGTAGCCTTAAAATCAATCAATGGAAAGCCAGAAATTATACCACCTTCCTTTATCAACTCTAAGCCATTTTGTACTCCAGGTATATACTCTTTTGGAATAGCACCGCCTACAATTTTACTTTCAAACTGAAAACCAAGACCAGGCTCAAGAGGTTCGAATTTTATTTTAACTTTAGCAAACTGACCAGCACCACCTGATTGTTTTTTATGAGTGTAATCAATTTCAACAGATTTAGTAATAGTTTCACGATATGCAACTTGAGGCGCACCAACGTTAGCTTCAACATTAAACTCGCGCTTCATTCTATCAATAATAATCTCAAGATGCAGCTCACCCATACCTTTCAATATAGTCTGCCCACTCTCCGCATTTACTGACATCCTTAAAGAAGGGTCTTCTGCAACCAATCTATTCAAAGCAACACCCAATTTTTCCTGATCTGAGGTAGTTTTCGGTTCTATAGCAGTTTCAATAACAGGATCAGGAAATTCCATACGCTCTAATAGTATAGGAAAATCAGATGAACATAAAGTATCACCAGTAATTGTTTTCTTTAACCCAACTAAGGCAACTATATCGCCAACTTTAGCCTCGTTTATATCTTCTCTGTTATTTGCATGCATAAGCAACATTCTACCAATTCCTTCGGTTTCATTCTTTCCAGCATTTAACACAGCAGATTTAGATTTTAACTTACCAGAATAAATACGAATAAACGTCAAGCTACCCACAAATTTATCCGTCATCACTTTGAATGCAAGAGCAACGAATCTCTCTTTTTCTGAAGGCTTGACCTCAATCTTCTTTTCTGAATCTTTAGGATCAGTTCCAATAATTACATCAACATCAATAGGAGAGGGTAAAAAATCAACCACACCATCTAAAAGAGATTGCACTCCTTTGTTTTTAAAAGCTGAACCACACAATACAGGAACAAACCTCCCTTTAATGGTCCCATTTCTCACACATTTTTTCAATAAATCAATCGGCAGATCGTTAGATTCAAAGTAAGTATTTATCGCCTCATCATCCATTTCAGCTGCAGCATCTAATAAAAGATTTCGATACTCTTGAGCCTTATCAAGCAAATCAGAAGGAATATCTTCATAAGAAAATTTAGCGCCTAATGTTTCTTCTTGCCATATAATAGCCTTCATAGAAATAAGATCGATTATGCCTTTAAAATCTTTCTCACTTCCTATTGGCAACTGAATAACCAAAGGTGATGCGCCAAGCTTTGTTTTTATCATATCGACACATCGATAAAAATTTGCCCCGATTCTATCCATTTTATTAACAAAACATATACGAGGAACGGTATATTTATCAGCTTGACGCCAAACCGTCTCAGACTGAGGCTCAACTCCAGCAACTCCATCAAATACAGCAACCGCACCATCCAAAACCCTCAAAGATCTCTCAACCTCAATAGTGAAATCAACATGACCAGGAGTATCTATTATATTAATCCTATGATCATTCCAAAAACATGTTGTTGCAGCAGAGGTAATTGTAATGCCACGCTCCTTCTCTTGCTCCATCCAATCCATAGAAGCCGCACCATCGTGCACTTCACCAATCCTATTCTGTTTACCAGTATAAAATAAAATACGCTCTGTTGTGGTGGTCTTGCCAGCATCTATATGAGCCATTATTCCTATATTTCTATACCTAGATATTAAAACTTCCATACCACAGTCAACCAGCTAATATTAAAAACGAAGGTGAGAAAATGCCTTATTAGCTTCAGCCATTCTATACTTTTCTTCACACATCTTAAACGCACCACCACATTTATTATAAGCATCTAATATTTCAGACTGCAAACAATAAATAGTAGTTCTACCGCTCTTTTTTCGAGTAGCAGAAGTTGCTCTAGCAATCCACCTTAATGCCAAAGAAATTGCTCTATCTTGACGAATTTCAACAGGAACTTGATAAGTTGCACCGCCAATACGCCGGGAGCGTACTTCTATAGAAGGGGTAACATTTTCCACCGCTGTTTCGAAGATTGATAAGGCATCTTCGCCTATTTTCTTTTCAGCTAAGGATAAAGCACTATAAGCAATCCTTTCTGCAACAGATTTTTTACCACATTTCATAATTATATTAATAAAACGCATAAGCAAGACACTACCATAACGAGAGTCAGGGCATGTTCTTTTTTTTGCTTTATTACGACGCGCCATAAATTTTAACCAGATTTCTTTACACCATATTTTGAACGAGCTTTCTTTCGATTTTGCACACCACGCAGATCAAGAGCACCTCTTATTATGTGATAACGTACACCCGGCAAATCCTTAACTCGCCCACCACGTATTAAAACAACGGAATGCTCTTGTAAATTATGACCTTCGCCAGGTATATAAGCCGTCACTTCACCGTATCCACTAATCTTCACTCTAGCTACCTTGCGTAGTGCTGAATTAGGCTTTCTAGGAGTTGTAGTATATACCTTAGTGCAAACACCCCTTCTTTGAGGATTGCATTTTCCCAAAGCCGGCACCTTCTTCTTGCGAGTTAACCTTGATCTACCCTTACATATTAATTGATTTATCGTAGGCATATACTGTAAATTTCAAACTCTGAAAACAAACAAGTCCTAGTTATAAAATAATAAACCTCAATAGTCAATATAAAAATAAACATTACTACTCTAATAATCTCAGCCTAATTACTTTAAAGGCTACCGATAATTATATGCTAAAGCGCATATTGGTTTTAATATTAAGAAATTATCACTTGCTGTGGTCGAATTAATATAGATATGGAACAAGTAATATACTGTGATAGCTATCAAAGAATATGCAGAAAATAATCCTTATAATGGAGCCAAGAGCTTCTAACATTAATGCAAAAATACCAACCGAATACCGGTAAAGCCAGATGATTTTTACAATCCTACTCTTGACACTTAGATTTAATGCAGCTACCCTAGCTTCAAAAGTCTATACTCAATTTTGCTGTTCTTGTATACAAGGAATACGTTCTTAGAATAATGAAAACAATCGGAGCCTTAATTAAAGAAGGGTCAAAGCTGCTATCACCACACGGAATTGAATCGCCATATTTGGATTGTGAAATAATCATGCAGTACGTACTTGGAGTAGAAAGATCATTTACAATCATGAATCACACCAATCATGTACCAAGAAACAAAGAACTTCTATTCTGGAATTTAACAAAAAAAAGAGCAGAAAGATATCCAATATCGCAAATAATAGGTAATCGTGAATTCTGGAGTAAAAATTTTATAGTTAACCAACATGTTCTAGATCCAAGACCAGATAGTGAGACAGTAATTTCAACAGTGTTAAAATATTACCAAAATAAGAAGCAAAAAATAAAAATTGCAGATTTTGGCACAGGTACAGGCTGTTTGTTGATCTCCATACTTAGTGAGTATGAATATGCTATTGGAGTTGGTTTTGAAAAAAGCCTGGAAGCATATAAAATTACCTACCAGAATACAAAGAAGCATAATCTTCTCAACAGAGCTAGAATATTTCCAAATTCGTGGACAGAATGTAGAGATTTATTTGATCTCATAATAAGCAATCCTCCATATATCAAAAGAAGCAAGTTAAAAGATCTGCAAGCTGAAGTACAAAAAGAGCCAAGAATTGCTCTTGATGGTGGTATCGATGGATTGAGCTGTTACCTGAGTATTTTTCCAATATTGAAAAAGTGCCTTAAAAAAGATGGGTTTGCGATACTGGAAATAGGCGAAGATCAAAGCAATATTGACAAAATAATACCCTTACATGGACTGGCTTTTCAGGAATACGTATACGACTTGGCTGGAATAAAAAGATGCATTGTTGTAAAGCAAGATAAAGAACATGACTAGTAGAACGCTAGCTTTCTAAGAACCTGTTCATAATACTAAGAAAAGTATAAAGTAAGAAATAGAGTGTATAAATTAGGATATATGAGGAGTGTATACCCAACCATACGCGTCAAGTTAAGGGAAAATGAGCAAATTTAGTGCACTCAAATTTGATATTCTTGTTTTTCTATATTTGTCTTTTAAGGAGAATTTTGACCAGGTTGAGGCGAGTTTTTTTTTGAGGAAAATTTGTATCTTACTGACTACACAATTTAATGTTAAGAATAGCTCTCTAACTTGCCTTTTAAGCTCAATAAATTCCTTTATTAGACTAAGTTCTGTACCCTTTTTTAGTTCTGTACAACCAACCATTCCATGAAATATAATAATTGCGCGCAATTTAGCGTATAGTTTACATAATACTCTGTATGGTTTTCCTTTAAATTCGTCAAGCCTGATGTGACTCTTATACAATTTAAATAATAATTCAATCTGCCATCTTACTCGGTAAATTATTAATACCTGCTCAGCACTAATTTTATTTTCTAGAACGTTAGTTATGAATATTAACCAATCCAGCAATTTTTGATTCTTTTGAGAAGATGTATATCCATTTGATTTTGCTAACCTATTAGCACTTCTTCTAATTATAGACTGTTCTTCAGTTAATTTTTGACATATAATTCTCACTTTAATTTTTATTTCTTTTCCTAACAGCACCTCATTTTCTAGAAACAATTTATCCTCTAAACATTCTAATAACTCTATTTTTTGATTTGTTTATATACCATATATGGTGGTATCAGATTTATAACGACTTATAAAATAAGCTCCGGCTTCATTGATTTGTTTAAAGGAACTTGGCACAAAATAACCCAAATCAGATATTAGTCAATCGTTGCTCGATATATTGCTTAAATGTCTTCTATACAACTGATCTGACCTTATTCCCTCAGTTATATTAAGCTGCTCTAATGTCTGGGTTAGGTAGTCAAAAACTAATTGTAACTTTATTCCATACTTAGTATTACTTTCATAACTACTGTAGCTATTACCATAACCTTTATATATATTTTCCATACCATTAGGTATGGCTGATATAGCTACTATCCAATAGCTTAACACTTCTAAAGTGCTTCAAAGTTCTGCAATCAACCTTTTAAGCTATTTTTAAATAAAACTAAAGACTCATTATACATTCTTTTCATAAATTCCACTGCTTCCTTGGTAAATCTAAAGTCCAGAACTTGCTTTGTTATATTTATCGAGTCTCCACTCAATAATTAACAAATTATCTCTATACTACAATTATCAATCCCTATATTACCCAAGACTATGGCTTTTACAAACGATGAGCCTTTTAGCTTCCTCTTTCTTTTTATGAATCCTGTTGTGGTTGAGATTTTATCTGCTTTTTCATTAAAAAATTCTTTGAGCTTTTTTGAGATGCAAACTATTCTTTTCATTGTATAAGTTCTCCATTTTGTTTGTTAAATTTAGAAGAATTTATATCTTCTTTTTCTTTTCTTTACACCAACTTTACCTCACTTCTTCTTAACTTTACACATATGGTATACCCAAGTGACATAAGTCGAGAGAAGTTTGAGATTATTTCACCAGATCTGGAGTCTTGTGACAAAAAACAAAACCAAGCAAACTTGATTTGCATGATATATTTTGCGGAGTGTTGTACGCCCTAAAAAGGGGTTATCAGTGGATGATGCTACCAAAAGAGTTTCCAAGACGGCGCAATTGTTATGATTATTTTAAAAATGGAGTGAAAAAGTAAAAGGAAATAAAAAAAAGTATTTTGGAGTGCATATTAAAAAATAGTTAGTGTAGTCCGACAAAACAATGTTTGGAAAGAAAAAACCAGCTTTTGCATAATTGACGCTCAGAGTGTAAAGAACGCAGACACTAATGAAGAAAAGGCTACGAATCTGGTAAAAAAATCTCAGGAATAAAATGCCATATTGCACAAGATATAGATGTTTGCTATTTATTCTTAAGATTATTTAAATAGCATTCTACTTTTTTTTAGTATATAGAGATTTTCTAGGAATTATTCTATTGAATTCTATGATACTGTCTTTTGTAACATTGTTATACATACCACAAGAGTGAACTGACGAAATTTGTAAAGGAGTTTTATGGCTTAGCTACATGATACTGACACTCAAGTAATTTTCATCAATGACGCAATTTGCTATGCCTATATCTCACATAGCTTACAACCTGCTTTACTCCTTTTACTTTTCTTGCAATTGCTATTACAGCTCTTAACTCCGCCTTATTTTGAGCTATACCCATCAAATAAACGACTCTATCAACTGTATTAACGCTATAATTAATTGATTTAATATTTCTTTTTCCTAGAAGCCTCGTGCTTATCTCTGCTGTTATCATACCATCCACAGCAACATCTAGCATAGAAGACATTTTAATTGGTGTGACTCTTATTTCATTTATCACTTCTTTAATCTCCTTTTGCTGCCAAGCTATTTTCTCTGCCATGAGTTGCTTTTCATGATTATCAACATTTCCAATGAGTAATACTCTTCCTTCACTCACTTTAACTTTTATAGATGAGAATAGTCCGTGTTTTAAGAGACCCTTATTGATTCTTATTACTATAGTTGTATCATCAATAACGTTTCCCAAGGATTTATCTTGCATTGTTATTGCTGTAGCCGCTGCAGTTGCTGTTACCACTATACCACTCACAAGAGTCGTACAGCCACTCTGTGTAATCAGAAAAATTGCGAGTAAGAAGCTTGCTATTAATCTCACTATTAATCTCCAGAGTTTAGAGCTTTTATTAAAGAATGTTAATAAGCTTTTTTGATTGTGTAAATACTATAAATTGAATAAGCCTTGAATATTTCTAAGACAGTACTTATCCTAATAATATTAGCTAAAGTAATTCAGGCTTAGACCCATAGTGGAGCTAACAAGTATTATAAGTTCGGTCTGTAGTATCTAATCTTTAAATTGCATAAGATGACAGAAGTGGTTATCTATAAGTTAATGAAGGGTTCTTGCGGATATGGCGAAATTGGTAGACGCGCCAGGTTTAGGTCCTGGTGAGCTTGCTCGTGGGGGTTCAAGTCCCTCTATCCGCACTTAAAGTCATGTAACTCAGGTTTTAAGAGAAAATTTATAATTACTAGGTGCACTTTTGTTTGTATAAGAACCTGTTCTTAAGGATTGTATTTAACTTAAATTCTGGTAAAATGGCTTTATTAAAACATAAATAAAATATTGATAACAGGTTGTAATGTCTAGTAATATAACTCAAAATGCAGTTGAAGCAGATACATTAAGTAGTGTATATACCTATAAGGAACTTAGTGTAGATAAACTAAAGTACAAGTATGAAATCACAGTTAGTAGTGATTATATAGAACAAAAAGTAAACTCTAGATTACAAGAAATAGCGAAGGATGCAAAACTGCCAGGATTTAGATCCGGAAAGATTCCTTACGATCTTGTTGTTACAAATTATAAAAACGAAGCTTTGGAATATGTGATAAAAGATACGATTGACTACTGCTCAAGTGATTTAATGAAAAAAATCGAAGTTAAGTCTCACATCCATCCCAAAGTTGATGTTATGTCATTACCAAACTTGGATAAAAAGGATGAAAAAGTCGACTTTCTGTACAAATTATCTTTTGAATCGATGCCAAAAGTGCCAGTAATAGATCTTGATAAAATAAAATTGAAGAAAGTTAGGTCAAAAATCAAAGAAGGAGACATAAAAGAATTTATTGATTCTATAAAAACAAAATTTCCTAACTTTGTCTCTGTTAACGATGCCTCTTATCAAGCAAAAAACGAGGATAAACTGATAATTGACTTTGAAGGGCGAATTAGAAATAAGCTCTTTCAAGGTGGAAGTGGCAAAAATTTTACTGTTAATTTAGGTTCTGGAACATTTATAAATGGTTTTGAAGATCAATTAATTGGCATGAAAAAAGGGGAAATAAAGAGCTTTAAGTTGAGATTTCCTGAAGATTATCAGGTAATTTCCCTTGCGGGGCAGGAGGCTGCTTTTTCTGTTCGAATCAATGATATTCAGATTGCCAAAGATTTTCAAAGTGATGATGAAATAGCTAGGAGAATTGGTTTTGAAGATCATTCTTTGCTAATAAATCATGTAAAAGAAGTAATTGATAATCAGTGTAAAGAAATGGGAGATCTCTTAATCAAGAAAGAGCTATTTGATTGTTTGGATACTAGTTATAGTTTTGATTTGCCTGTAGAAGTAGTAGAACAGGAACAGCAGAGAGTGGAAAGAGAGTTAAATGCTAAAGATGATTCTTGTAAAAAAGCTGAAAGACGCGTAAAGCTTGCAATGCTATTTATGGAGTTCAGTAAAGAACATAAAATATCATTAACTCAAAGTGATATTATGAATGTTATTGTAAATCAATATGTCAGTAAAGATGTATCATTTGACAGAGTATTCAAACATTTTAAATCAGACAGACAATTTCAGGAATTAGTTAGAGGGCAAGCGCTTGAGTATAAAGTTACAGATTATATGATAGAAAAAGCTAGTAAAGAGGAACAGATTGTTTCTGTGAAAGAATTAAAGGAATTATTTGATAATATTTGATAGGAAAAGGTATGACTCTTATACCAATTGTAGTTGAACAAACTAGTCGCGGTGAGCGGTCTTATGACATATATTCAAGGCTAGTAAAAGAAAGAATAATTTTCGTAACTGGCCCTATTGAAGACAACATGGCCAGCGTAATAGTAGCACAGCTTTTATTTTTAGAATCGGAAAATCCCGATAAAGACATTTGTATGTATATTAACTCACCAGGTGGTGTTGTAACTGCTGGTTTATCGATCTACGATACAATGCAGTATATAAATCCAGACGTTTCAACTTTGTGTATAGGTCAAGCTGCATCTATGGGTTCTTTATTGCTTACAGCTGGTGCAGAGGGTAAACGTTACTCGCTACCTCATTCAAGAATTATGATACATCAGCCATCTGGTGGTTATCATGGGCAAGCAACTGATATAGAAATACATGCTAATGAAATTTTGCGAGTTAAGAAAAAATTAAATCAAATTTATGAAAAACATACAGGAAATTCACTAAAGAAAATTGAAGAAATGATGGAAAGAGATAAATTCATGGATCCTGAAGAAGCAATGAAAACTGGCTTAATTGACAGAGTAATAGCTGAGCGTAAAGATATGAAGATTGAAAATATTAAAGTTAAACAAAAGGTAGTTTAATGGATAACAATAATGATTTACACTACTGTTCTTTTTGTAACAAGGCACAAAACGAAGTAGATAAATTGATTACTAACTCTTCAGATGGTTTAAAGGTGTTCATTTGTAATGAATGCATAGAGTTATCCCATAAAGCAATAAGTCAAAAGAAAGAGAGAGCTTTTAATTCAGATCACATATCTGATATGAAGCTATTACTAAAGAAACCTGAAGATATAAAAAATTTTCTTAGTAAGCATGTTGTAGGTCAGGAACATGCGCAACACGTTTTATCTGTGGCTATGTATAACCATTGTCAATCCATGGTGCAACTTCATTCTATAAGTGATATTGAAATTGAGAAGTCAAATATAATGCTTATTGGCCCTACTGGTTCTGGTAAGACTTTGCTAGCAAAAACACTTGCTAAAGTTTCAGATGTGCCATTTGCTATGGCCGATGCGACAACTTTGACTGAGGCAGGTTATGTGGGTGATGATGTAGAAAGCGTGTTGTCACGTCTATTACAAGCTGCAAATTATGATGTTGCAAAGGCACAGCATGGTATAGTATTTATCGATGAAATAGACAAGATCACAAAAAAGTCTGAAAGCTCTTCAATAACCCGTGATGTTTCAGGTGAAGGGGTCCAACAAGCTCTGCTAAAAATCATGGAAGGTACGGTTGCTTATGTTCCTCCACAAGGAGGGAGAAAACATCCGCAACAAGAGTTTGTACAAGTAGACACTAGTAAAATACTATTTATTTGTGGAGGAGCTTTTGAAGGCCTAAATAAAATTATTGAGGCAAGAAAAAAGGGCACATCAGTTGGCTTTGGCGCGGATATAAGTCAGTCTAAAGCACAAAAGAAAAAAAATGCTTTACACGACACTCAACCTGAGGACTTAATCAAATTCGGTTTGATACCCGAATTTGTAGGACGGGTTCCAATAACTGCTGTTCTAGATGAGCTGGATCACGAGGATTTAATACATGTGTTGACAGAACCAAGAAATGCGCTAGTAAAACAATATAAAGCATTGCTTGCATTTAGTAAAGTAAACCTTGAGTTTTCAGATGAAGCAATATCAGCTATTGCTAAAAAAGCTATAAGCTATAAAACAGGTGCAAGGATGTTACGTGCTATCTTAGAGTCACTTTTGCTTGATGTTATGTATATATCCGGCAACGGAGGTTTTGAAGGTAGCACTATAACGGTTACTAAGAAAATGGTAGAATTAGGCAAAGCGACGATTAATCATCATAATAAGGGTAGTGTTATAACGGTTAATGATTAATTTGAGGCATATATTATGAGTATTGGACGTGCTGTAAACTTTAATTCTGCTGTATTACCAGTATTACCTCTAAGAGACGTAGTAATTTTTCCAAATATAATGTTGCCTTTATTCGTAGGTAGAGAAAAATCTGTTCATGCATTAGAGTATGCAATAAGTAGCAGTAGTCACCAAAACGAGATTTTTCTCATAGCACAAAAAGATGGTTCTGTTGATAATCCAGAGCCAGAGAATCTTTATGAAGTAGGCGTGTTAGCAAATATTATACAACCATTAATAAAACTGCCTGACAATGCGGTAAAAGTCATGGTTCACGGGGTAAGAAGGGGAAGAGTTATAGAATATATTAGCTCTCACACTTTCTTAGAGGCCAGAGTAGAGTTGGATAGTCATTATGAGTATGGAGAAAATGAAGATAATATTGATTTAGAAGCCTTAAGGCGTTCTGTTATAGATGCATTCGACAATTGGTGTAAACTAAGCAAGAAAAGTCGGTCCGAGATTATTATTGACCCCATTGATCAAGTTAAAGAGGTTAATCAAATTGTGGATATGATAGCTTCGCACTTAAATATAAAGGTATCAGACAAGCAAAACATACTTGAAGTTTATAACCCAAAAGAGCGTTTAAAAAAAGTTTTTGCTCTTATTGAGAGAGAAATAAGTATTTTGAGTGCACAAAACCGCTTGTATAAGACAATCAAATCACAGATTGAAAGTACTCAAAGAGTTTACTACCTTAATGAGCAATTAAAAGCTATACAGAAAGAATTAGGTGAGTTTGAAAATGGAGATGAAGGGAATATACTCAATGAATTTGAAAAAAAGATAAATGAAACAAAGCTTTCTGAGGAAGCAAAAGAGAAAGCCATAACTGACTTAAAGAGATATAAGAAAATGAATCCTATTTCTCCTGAGGCAACAGTTATATCTAGTTACTTGCATTGGTTGCTTGATTTACCATGGAGAAAGTACAAAGATGCAAAAATTAACTTAAATGCCGCTAAAAAAATCTTAGATGAGAATCATTATGGCATAGAGAAAGTAAAAGATAGAATAATAGAATTTTTAGCAGTATTAAAGAGAGTAAAAGAGATAAGGGGTCCTATACTTTGCTTAGTTGGACCACCTGGTGTTGGTAAAACTTCTTTAGCTAAGTCTATGGCAAAAGCAGTAGGAAGAGATTTTGTTCGCATATCTCTTGGTGGTATACGTGATGAGTCTGAAATACGAGGACACAGGAAAACTTATATTGGCTCAATGCCTGGTAAAATCATTCAACACATGAAAAAAGCTAATTCATGTAACCCGCTTTTCCTTCTTGATGAAATAGATAAGATGGGTTCTGACTCGCGTGGTGATCCTGCATCTGCATTACTTGAGGTTTTGGATACTGAGCACAATAAACATTTTACAGATCATTACTTGGAGGTTGAGTTTGATCTTTCAAGTGTAATGTTTGTAGCAACAGCAAATAGCTTAAATTTACCGCATCCTTTGCGTGATAGGATGGAAATTATACAATTATCTGGGTATACCGAAGACGAGAAGATCAGTATTGCTATACATCACCTTATTCCAAAATTAAAAAAAGAGCATGGTTTGCATCAGAAGGAGTGGGAAATAACCAATGAAGCATTGTACGAGTTGATACGTTTATATACACGTGAAAGCGGCGTGCGAAGCATGGAAAGGGAACTTGAAAAACTAATGAGAAAAGCAGTTAAAGCAATATTAACTGATAAAAATAAGAAAATATCCGTAGAGATTGGTAATTTACAGGATTATCTAGGGGTACGTAAGTATACCTTTGGCATTGCAGAAAATGAGAGTTTGGTAGGGATAGTAACTGGTCTTGCCTATACTGAAACAGGTGGTGATATTTTGATGATAGAGTCAGTCCTAATTCCTGGTAAGGGGGAGATAAAATATACAGGAAAGCTTGGAGAAGTTATGCAAGAGTCTATAAAAGCTGCGTATAGTTATGTGCGATCAAATTGTTTATTTTTCGGTATAAAGCCCAAAAAATTCCAAAATAATGATATACATTTGCATGTACCTGAAGGTGCTGTGCCAAAAGATGGTCCCTCTGCTGGCAGTGCAGTATGTACATCTATTGTTTCTCTCATGACAAATATACCAGTTAACAAAAGTGTTGCTATGACAGGCGAAGTAACATTGCGCGGTAGAGTTTTGGCTATCGGGGGCTTGAGAGAAAAATTGCTTGCTGCGCTAAGAGGATCAATCAAAACTGTGATTATACCAAGTGAAAATGAGAAAGATATACAGGAGATTCCCGCAAATATTAAAGAAGGGATCAACGTAATTTTTGTTAAGAATATTGATGAAGTTATAAAAATTGCTTTAACTCGCCCTATTACTTCAATTGATGGTGATAGTCAAAATATTCTACCTTCCTCCATAGAAAATAAAGATAGTAGCTTCTCTGAGTTAGAAACATTAAAGCACTAAATTGAAAAGTTTTATGCAATTTTCGTTTCTTTTTTTTCAACCTCAAAGCTCTGGTTTGAATACATCAATTACAAGTAACATATACGGCAATTTCATAAGTTCATTTTTCAAGCATATATTGCAATATCTCACTAGCAATTGCAATATCTTGGCGTGGGGTTTTGCCATGTTCTATAAACACTGAGATTGCATAGCGCGGATCATGGTAGGGGCCATAAGCGATAAATAATTTATGACTTTCACCTTTAGAGTTTATCTCTGGTGTACCGGTTTTGCCAGCAATTTGTATACTGCCTAGTCCTTTTCTATAGTTAGCATTCACCACGTCAAGCATAGCTTTTCGAACCACACTAAGATGCTCATGATTCACATCAATATCAAGAAAGTCTTGCCCTGGTTTACTCATCTCAATGTGGGGAATTACCTCCTTTCCTGTTGCAACCCTCGCTGCAAGAACCGCAAGCTGTAGTGGTGTTGTAAGTAAATACCCTTGTCCTATAACTAAGTTAATGGTGTCACCTAAATACCACTCTGAATATAGCTTGCGTGCACGCCAATCCACATCAGGCAACAATCCAGGAGCTTCTTCCTTAAACATTCCAATGAATGGTCCACTTCCTATACCAAATTTGCTAGCCATTTCTAGTAGAGAATCTACATTTATTTTTTTTCCTATATTATAAAAGTAAGTGTTGCATGATAAGGCCATTGCCTCGTTTAAAGATACATATCCATGGACTTTGCTTTTTAGGCAACGAAATTTTCGTTCACCTATTTTCATATATCCCCTACACGAGAACCTTTCTTCTGGTGTTATTATTCCATCTTTTAAACCCGCAAGCGCATCTATTATTTTAAATATTGAACCAGGTGGAATTTGATATGATAATGCACGGTTTACAAGCGGTAATGAAGGATTGTTTAAATTTTTCCAAGTTTCATTTGATAATCTGCTAGTGAAAAGATTATTATCGTAAGAAGGTGAATTATATAATGCTAAAATTTCTCCGTTATTTACATCAATTACCACTGTGGAACCTTGGTGGTCTTTAAATATCTCTGCAATTTTCTCCTGTAAATCAATATCAATTGTCAACTGTATATCTTGTCCGTCCTGCTGCGGTATGCTAGATAACTCTCTCATGATACGCTTCTTAGAATTTATTTCCTGCTCAGATTTTCCGGTCTTGCCTTTTAATACATGATCATATGTATATTCAATTCCACTAACCCCTGCTTCATTTATGTCTTGCTGTCTTTTTGTATATCCTATTATATGAGAACATATCGAACCAAACGGGTAATAACGTTTATAAAGAGCAGTTATTTTTGTATCTGATGATTTTGTTAAATCAGGTTTAATTTCTGATAACATCTGCAAATCAACTTCCCTAGTAAAGGTTTTCTGCCCATCAAATAAGACAATATACGAAATTTTGTTTACTGCGAGTTCAACACTATTCCTATCCAAAATCCTACCTCGTTTAGGCACAATAGTAACAACTTTTATCCTATTATTATCGGATAGCACTTCATATTTTTGTCTATCTCGTACTTGTAAAGTATACAACCTATAACTAAAAATAGCAGAAATAGTAAGCTGAATACCACCTAATATGAATGCCCTGCGGTTGAAGACCTTGTTTTTTGTCCACATAGAATTCCTTTAGAATGCATTTCCTCTCCTTATTGGCATATTTGTAGATTTAACCACATCACAAATCCTCTTTTCCCAATCACTTAAGGTAACAAGCTCATAACCCCATTTTTTTAGTATTTTAATAATCTGAGGTAAAGCTTCAACTGTATTTGATTTGTTATCGTGATCATGCAACAATATAATTGCTCCATTATGTACATTGCTTAAAACTCTTTCAACCAGAATCTCTGATTTATCGCCTTGCCAGTCCAGAGAATCAACTGTCCACATTATGGAATATATATTTAATCGATTAGTATTTTCGATTAAATTATCATTGTAACATCCATATGGTGGACGAAACCATTTTACATTCTGTTCTGTTGCATTTTTAATTGCCACATTTGTCTTTTCCAGTTCTTGCAATTGCTCCTCACTTGAAAGTGATGTCAACTTCCTATGCGACCAAGAATGATTACCTAATTCATGACCTGCTTTATGGATTTTGTTTACTATTTCAGATGTTTTTTTATTTATACGCTCACCAAGCACAAAAAATGTCGCTTTTGCTTTATTGCTCTCCAGAATATTAATAATATCTCCTGCTCTATTATAAGAAGGTCCATCATCAAACGTAAGTGCAACGAACTTATCTTTGTTATTCAATAATTTCTTTATATTACTTAAACTTCTATATGATAGATCCAAATCACAACTGAGCCCACGATATGGTAAGTTAAAGTTACAATCACTACAGAAAACTGCGCTTGAATATAGCAAAAGAAGAGCGATTGTCCTCATAAAAATATATAATCAGTAGAGTGGTAGAGTACTACACTTTTTTGCTAAATTAAACCACTTTTAACAGCTACTATTTACTTCGTTACTTTGTCAATATACTATATTAATAACTTTATATAATATAGTATGATTGCAAATATAAATACCGTTGCACTTCAGGGAACCAGCTCAGTAAATGTTAATGCACAAATTCACATGGCAAATGGTATTCCAGCTTTTAAAGCAACAAGGACAACATTGCAAATTTAGAGTTCAAAAGGGTTATTCCTCGAGAACTACTAAGTCAGAAAGCTGGCGCTGAATTTGTATATAATTTTGATCTTGGAGGTTTTTATGAATAATAGTGAGAAAAAAGAAAAATTGGAAACTCGTATTCTATCAAGTAGAGGAAGATCTTTACTTGACCATGAGCTATTGGAACGTAATCTATCTGCTTGTACAGAAGGAAGAGAAGTCGCCAAAAGGCTAATGGAGCTTTTTAGTAGTTTGGGAAGGGTAATTAATTCTGATTTTTATGAGCTAAAAAATGTTACAGGAATGAACGATGGAGCAATAGCAAGTATCTTTTGTCTAAAAGAGATTTTTGATATGATACTGAAAGGTAAGTTAAAAAAGCTGTCGATTCTTGATAATAGAGAAGAGCTGCTAAAATACTTTAAAGCAGCAATAGGGCAGTCACGAAAGGAAAGCTTACGAGTGGTATACTTAGATCGAAGTGGTCATTTAATATATGAGTAGATTCAAGATTATGGAACTATAGACAGAGTACCTCTATTATATGTGAGGGAAATAATAAAGCAGTGGTTACTGATTGACGCAGCATCTGTTGCAACTTCACACACTCATCCAAGTGGAGATATAGAACCGTCAAAGGAGGATGAGGATAACACACTTACATTAGCTGCAACTTGTGAAAATGTAGGAATGAAATTGATAGATCATATAATCGTAACACAGAAAAGCCACTTTAGTTTTTATGAAAGTGGTTTATTGTAATCTGTAGACCGGAAGGAAAGTTCTCTAGCTTTCCTTCTTTTTTTTTCACTTCATAAATTAAAAAATTCAATATAAGCTTGAACAGCTAGAATTAGTAGTAAAAGGTGGAATTAGGTAAAAAAATAAAGGAACTTAGGTTATACTGTGGTTTTACACAAACTGAACTAGGAAAAAGAACAGGTGTTTCATATAGACAGATACAAAGGTACGAAAATGGTTCAAATTGCATTTTAGTCAGTGGGCTATATGACTTAGCAAAAGCCCTATCAATTGATGTTGCTGATTTCCTTACTGGTATACGTACTGACTCACATGAAGCTTATGATGAAGAAATACTAAAACTAGTCAAAGGATATAACAAAATTAAGAGCAAAAGGTTAAGTAGTGCAGTTTATATATTGGTAAAATCTTTTTCTCAAAGTATACTATCCGGTACGTAAAACGACCGTACAACATCCTATCGATAAGCAAATAGGTGAAAGGATAAGGAAAAGAAGGCTAATATGTGGTTTTAGCCAAAGGGACTTAGGAAAAAATCTTGGAATTTCATTTCAGCATATACAGGGATATGAAACTGGAGAGGTAAGGCTTGTAGTTGATAGATTGTATAATTTGGCAGAAGCTTTGTCTGTTGATATGTCATATTTTTTACCAAGGCTCTGAAGACTTGCATAATAAGGCCTTCCGTAGCGATGTGGGCAGCGAAGAAATATCAAATTAGTAAGAGAATATAGAAAAATTAAAGATGAAACATTGCGTGATACTGTGGATTCAGTGATAAAGGCTCTTGCTAACAAATAGTACAACTTTTAAAGTTCAAGTATTTTTTGTAATATAAAACACTTCTACGAGCAATACTAATTAAAGCAAATTATTTATGGTAAAAAGAACTTTACTTTGTAATAGTTAACCATTTATTTATGATATACAAGTAGCTATGTGAAACATAGCCACTTGTCTCCAATCAAGAACGTCCTCAAGAACGTCCTACGGATGTCGTTTTGTTGTCTTTTAATTTATTCACCCAAGAAAAGGTCTCACTACTTTTAGAATTTTGGTGTAACAGTTTAGACCTGATCTAACAGCTTAATGAAGCAAGATAAAAATATAAATAAATTATAAATGAGTGTCAGAAATGAGTACAACACAAGAAAAACACTAGAACCAAAGTTGGGGTTACTAGAACTTGCAAAGCAATTAGGAGATGTATCCCAAGCGTGTAAAGTAATGGGGTATGCAAGGGATACATTTTACCGCTTCAAAGAGCTATATGAAACAGGAGGGGAAAAGCATTATATGAGATAAACAAAAGCAAACCATTACTTACCAATAGAGTACCAAAGGATACAGAAGAAGCAGTAGTTAAAATAGCAGTAGAGTTTCCAGCATATGGACAAGAAAGAGCAGCTAATGAATTAAAGAAAAAAGGAATTCTAATATCTGCTAGTGGTATAAGGTCAATATGGCAAAGAAACGATCTCGAAAATTTTAAAAAGAGATTGAAAGCCCTGGAAGCAAAGGTGGTCCAAGACGGTATAATTTTAACAGAGGAGCAAGTTGCTGCTTTAGAAAAAAAACTAAGGAACAAAAAGAAGCCAATGTTAGAAACAACACCCTGGATACTTAGGTAATCAAGATGCCTATTATGTAGGCAATATCAAAGGTATTGGAAGAATTTATCAACAAACTTTTATTGACACCTACTCTATAGTGGCCTTCGCTAAGCTTTATACGGAGAAAACTGCTATCACAGCTGCAGATCTTCTCAATGATAGAGTTATACCATTTTTTGATAAACAGAAAGTTCCATTGCTACGCATTTTAACTGATCTTGGTACATAGTATTGTGGTAAACTAGGGAATCATGCGTACCTGTTATGTTTGAGAGTAGAAAATATTGATCATTCTAGAACCAAAGCTTATTCTCCACAGACTAATGGTATATGTGAAAGGTTTCATAGAACTATGCAAGATGAATGTTACAATATTATCTTTAGGAAAAAGATTTATAGTACTTTGGAGGAGCTTCAATTAGATGTCGATCATTGGTTGCATTCTTATAACAGAGATAGACCTCATTCCAGTAAGTATTGCTATTCCTATGCAGACCTTTTTTGATAGTATTCATATTGCTTACCAAAAAAAAAATATTGATAACATTAAAATAGATTCTGATGTCGGTTTTGACTTCTTCGATTCTTCTGTCAGGTCAAGTCTAAACTGTTATAGTTCACTACAACTTTACTTCCTAAAACTACTCCTTCACCACAGCCCACTCAGCTTGCTATAGAGTCTAATAGGGCAGGAATGATAGATGGGTCTTTGGTTGGAGAGATAATAAGTATTGCTGGAATTATAGGATTCATAGCATACAAATATGTTAAGGGTCGTAATTCTGCCCTTGTTTTAGAACTAACTAACTTCAATGATAGAAGGCGATCATCTTTAAGTGGCAATAGCGATGAAGAAATTTTTATCGCTAATAACAGAATGAGACATATATCTATGCGAACTATGGATCAATCTGAAACAGTGCTAAATAGTATAGCGGTGGAGAGTAGTAGTCGTTCAAGAAGCAGCTCATCGTCTTCAAACGGTGGACCAGGATCTTAACTGACTGAGCTAGAGTCTAAAAGTGAAAAAAGCTTATCTTGGGATAGCGATGATATACCGGAATATCACCTTTAGCTATTTGTCTGAATGTTTTTAGTATGTAGACTGTTAGGAAATTTTCTTTTGCTTTTGTGATTTTAATGTTAAAGTATAATTTCTAGGTGAGATAAGTAGCTGCTGTTGTGTGATAAACACAGCAGAGGAAAGTCCGAGCTCCAAGAGAAGGTAGTGACGGGTAACGCCCGCCGGAGGTAACTCCAGTTATAGGGCTACAGAAAATTACCGCCTAAATATTATTAGGTAAGGGTGAAAAGGTGTGGTAAGAGCACACCATGACAATGGCAACATTGGTAGTCAAGTAACCAACACTAGGAGCAAGATTAAATAGAAGTAGGTTTTATGTTTTTCTCATATCTACTCGGGTAAATCGCATGAAGTAAATGGTAACATTTACTCCAGATAAATAGCTACATAAACAGAACTCGGCTTATATTTCACCTAGGCAATGCATGAATGTCAGCAATACTATGTAAATGTGTCAAATATTTCACATACCCTGTACGATCAATTTGACCACCTATATTCCTTTTACTTCTTGGCTTATCTCTTTTTTTTTTATTTCCTTTTGAACTTAACAAAGCTTGAATTTAACCGAGCTTTTCCTTTAACTCGTCATTCTCTATCTCTAAAGTCTTACTTCCTTACCTATAACTTTTTAGCTCCGCTTCCAACCTTTCTATCTTGTGTTGCAAATCTTTGTAAAGTTCTAAAAGACTGACCACGTTACCTCACTTTTAGGATTAGTTTTTATCTTACCAAATCTACCTTTTCGCTTCTTCAATCAACAAGCATAAAATTTCATGCGCTGTCCTTCACTTGTTCTGCTTGATAGTCACTACTGCTTTCACTTATATTAGCACTAGAGTATTCTTCATCGTCAACATACTCTTTTAGAACATATCCTCTACCCCAAACGGTCTCTATGTGGCTTATTCCATCATTTGCACTTTCAAGTTTTTTACGTAATTTACACATAAAAACATCAACTATTTTGTTGTCTGAAGGTTCGTCCAAGCCATTGTAAAGATGGTTTAAAAACATTTCTTTTGTCAACACTGCTCCTTTACGCAATGCCAGCAATTCTATCATGGAATACTCTTTGTTAGTAAGGTGAACTGTTTTGCCTTTTACCTCAACAATCCTGTGATCAAAATTGATATTCATATTACCAATTTTTATCACTGATTCGGGATGACCTTTAGTACGTCGGACTATGGCCTTAATTCTAGCTAATAATTCGCTCTTGTGAAATGGCTTGGTTAAGTAATCGTCGGCACCATACCCAAGTCCTTTAGCTTTATGGTTGGCAGCGGAGATACACGAAAGTATTAAAACAGGAACTTTGATTTTTGCACTTCTTAATCTTAACAGTATATCATATCCATCAATATCACCAGGCAGGTGTATATCTAGAATAACTAGATCGTAATAGTCTCCACCCGAGGAAACCATATTATTGTTATAATCTTCTGCAGAAGTAACAACGTCGCAAAAATGTCCATCAGAAGTTAAGGCATTAACTACAGTACTTGCACTTACTTGATCATCTTCAACTAATAATATACGCATATTTTACACCCCATAAATAATCTATAATTTTAGTAATATATATAACCAAGGAAAGTAACAAATCAAATTTTTATTAATGAATAATAGAAATTACACTTATTAATTAATAGTTAATGTGTCGTTCCAAAATTATACAAATAGATCTAAAATACAGTAGATATACTATTTCTAGTAAAAATTGAATAGAAGCTATTTTTATTAAAAGAATACTTAGGTTAATAGATATTTAAACTATTTTATATATTTATGTTACATTTTTAGTTTACTTATTCTACAGTTTTAAATTATAAGTAATACTTTCAGGAATATTGAGTGGTAATATCAGTTTTAGGTGCTGGCGCATGGGGTACAGCAATTGCTATTTCATTAAGTAGTAAGAAAAATGTAATTTTGTGGACTCGCAATAAGGCCATGTTTGAATCAATTAAAGAGAAAAGAGAAAGTGACAAGCTACCTGATTGTCCAATTCCTGATAAGGTATCAGTAAAATTAGCTATTGAAGATGCAGTGAATGCTTCAGTAATAATTCTAGCTGTTCCCACTCAGTCTCTAAGGGAGATATGTCATCAATTGAATGATTGTAACCTAAAAAAAAATGTAGCAATAATTTTGGCTTGTAAGGGAATAGAAAAATCTACATTAAAATTACCTAGTGAAGTAGTCAATGAAGTTTTACCTAATAATCCTCTTGCTGTTTTTTCTGGTCCTAGCTTTGCTATAGAAGTTGCAAGAAAATTACCATATTCGATGGTTCTTGCATGTCAAAATGAAGTATTAGGTTTAAAATTAGCATCAGAGCTACAGCAAGAAAATATTAAATTGTACCTTAGTAGAGATGTTATAGGAATACAGGTTTGTGCAGCGTTAAAGAATGTTTTTGCTATAGCATGTGGGGTTGTTTTAGGTAGGTTTGGGTTTAATGCTCATGCAGCATTAATTACGAAAAGTATGAGTGAAATTAAGGCTTTATACTCAGCAAAAGTGGGTGAAGGCAATGTAGATATAAATACACTACTTGGACCAGCATGCTTAGGCGATTTGGTTGTGACATGCACATCATTAAATTCAAGAAATCTATCTTTTGGATCTAAAGTAGCTAATAGTAATGGTTCTAGTGCTCAGCAGATTTTATCAGAAGGTAAGTCGGTAATTGAAGGTTTTAACACTGCTAAGTCCGCATTTGATTTAGCAGAAAAGCTAAAGATAAAAATGCCCGTATGTGAAGCGATCTATAGATTGCTATATGAAAATACTTCTATAGAAGATACTATTTCTGTTCTTGTAAATTAGTTTTATATTTCGGTATATTATGAAATTTTTATATAAATTAATATCAACATGGTGGCTATCTGGGACGGTAAAACACATGCCAGGTACTATAGGAAGCTTGGCTGCTTACCCAATTGTTCCTATATTACTCAATAACATAATTTTAGGTACAGCAATTATTTTTTTTTTATTCTTAGTTGGATTATGGTCTACGGGCAATTATATACAATATTACAAAACTCCGCATGATCCAAAAGAGGTAGTAATTGATGAAGTGGTTGGTCAATTGCTGACAGTACTTCTAGTTTCAATATTATTAGAACAAGAAATGAATAGCTCTGTATTGTTGGTGTGCTTTCTCTCCTTTAGGTTTTTTGATACAATAAAAGTGTGGCCTATAAATTTGATTGATAAAAATACAAAAGGTCCTTTAGGTATTATGATAGATGATGTTGTAGCTGCAATTTTCGCCTTTATTTTTGTAGGAGCCTTTTATTGTTTATTGTTGATTTATGCAGAATAAAAAAATTTGTTATTCAAGCTTAATTATTCAGAACCTAAAGGATTATATACTTTATGCAACGAATTTGTCCAAGTGGGAAATACATAACGAATTTGATAATGTTATATTTACAGTAAATGGCACCAGAGAGTCGTTATTTAATTTTGTGTTTTGTGAAGATCAATGTACTGAGCTTTCCATATGCAGAACTCTAGATTATCTCAAAGCACGAAATATAGAAGCAACATGGATAATAAGTCCACGTATAAAAACAGGGGGTATTTTAGAAAAATGGGAAATAAAACACGTTAGCACACCAAAAAAAGTTTTACTCAATATAAAAGATTATTTTTTGCCTAATGATGCTGTTCCAAATTTGAAGTTCAATGTTGTAAATAGTAGTGAGCTCTTAGAGCAATTAGATTTACACACTTCTAAAATTTTTTATCACAGAATTAGTATTGTTAGCACATTTTTTCGCCAATTATCGAATTATGATGATAAGAGCTCAAGGTTAAGATTTTTTCTTGTAATGCTAAATAACGAAATTGTTGGAACATGCGGTCTTTATATTCAAGACAGCATAGCTGGTTTTTATAGCGATGGAGTCTTACCAATTTATAGGGGTCGTGGAATAGGAACTCAAATGGTTTTAGAAAGAATAAAGATAGCTAGGCGATTTGAATGCAAATACATAGTAGCACATTGCATGAAACCTTCTGTAAACCTTTATAAGAGATTAGGCTTTAGGGTATTGGGCAATCTTCACTTACATACCTCTTCAGTATAATCTCTTTGCTGAGAGGTTATAAATTTTTATATTTATTTTTGGAATACTATGTTTTTTTTGTATGAAATAGTTTTACTACTAATTCTAGTATTCTTCTTTTTCTCATATTCTAAATTAAAAATTAGTAATAAAATTAAGGACTTAGAACATCAAAATGTTATCATAAATAATCTAATAGATACTGTAAATGATGGATTTTATATTTGGGACGCAAAAAAACGTATAGAAAAATTTTCTCCCAATTTACTAATTTTGCTTAATACTGTTTTTTATTCATTTAATGAGTTTGTAAATTTTTTTGAGCAATCAGAAAGCTTAATTAAAAGTTTTGCTGAGGCAAAGGAAATAAATAAATCTTTCACTCTAGATTTAAAGTCAAAAGACAGTGAGATTTATTGCACATGTTATGGTAAAAGCATAATAGATTATTCTAATAATGTGATTGGTGTGTTGTTATGGATAAGGAATATCTCCGATTATAAGATAAAAGCTAATGAACTTGAGTTAGAAAATAGTAAGCTTGTGCGAGAATTGGAGAACTATAAAAAAATTTTTGACTCTTTACCATTTCCAATACTGAAGCACAATAAGAATAAAAAAGTAAGGTTTTATAACTTATTTTATGATAAATATATAGGCAGCTCTAAAAAATTTACTGTTGCGAGTGGCTCCCATAACATAAAACCAGGAGAGTGTGTAATAACTTACAAGAATGAACCTAAGGTTTTTAATTTTGTTGAAGTTCCAATGCAAAATTCTAATAGCATAGTAATGTATGGAAAAGATATTAGTGATGAAAAGAAATTACATACTGAGCTAAGCAATTGTTTAGCTGCACAAGAAAGTTTGCTTGAGAAGATATCGATTGCTGTAGCAATATATAGTAAGAATCAAAAGCTAAAATTTTATAATAATGCTTTTATAAAAACTTTTCAGTTTGATCCAGAATTTTTGGAGTCTTATCCAACTTATCACGAGATTATGCTTCACCTATTTGAATCTAAAAAGCTTTTAGGAAAAAAGGATTTTCAAACTATTAATAATCAAAGACATGAGTTGTTTAAAAGATTACTGGAATCATATGGTGAAGCAATACACTTCATCAACGGAAGAACGTTTAGAGTATTAACAATACCCTATGCTTCAGAGAGTCTACTATTTTCTTACGAAGAGTGCCAGAAATAACACTCAAACTCCTTCTCTCTCTACCATAAGCTGTTTTACTTTCGCTATCGCTTTTGCTGGGTTAAGACCTTTCGGGCAGGTTTTTGTACAATTCATTATTGTATGACAACGATACAACTTAAATGGGTCGTTTAAAGAAGCAAGTCTTTCTTCTTTCTTATTATCGCGACTGTCAGCAATCCACCTATAAGCTTGCAGTAATACCGCTGGCCCTAAAAATTTATCACTATTCCACCAATAGCTTGGGCAACCAGTCGAACAGCAAGCACATAGTATACAATCAGATAGACCATCCAATTTTTTCCTATCTTCAGGAGATTGAAAGTATTCTTTATTTTGTAAGGCAGACTTATCTGTTTGTAACCAAGGTTTAATCGATTTGTATTGCTCATAAAATTGGCTTAGATCTGGAACTAGATCCTTTACTATATACATATGAGGTAGTGGATATATTTTTACTTCACCTTTTATATCATGTATAGATTTAGTGCATGCAAGAGTGTTGGTACCATCAATATTCATTGCACAAGATCCGCATATTCCTTCTCTGCAAGAGCGTCTAAAAGTTAAGGTTGAATCTATTTCATCCTTTATTTTTATTAATACATCAAGTACCATAGGGCCACAATTATCCATATCGATAAAAAATGTGTCTATTCTTGGATTTTTATCATCATCAGCAGACCAACGATAAATTTGAAATCTTCTAATATTTTTTGCTCCAGTAGGAGTAGGATAAACCTTGCCCTTTTTATTAACTTTAGAATTTTTTGGTAAAGAAAACTGAACCATATTGCTTACCTTTTACAGCTAAAACCCCTTTTTTGTAAATAACATATTTTGGTATTATCTACCATACTTTTCCTTTTTAAATTCAAGCAAAGCTAAAATCTTGCTCTCTAAACTTTTCATTATAATTTCTTCATCTTCTTTTTGATGATCATAGCCAAGTAAATGAAGCAATCCATGAACTAACATGTGTGCAGTGTGAGTGAGGATAGATATACAGTACTCATGAGACTCTCTTTCTATTGTATCTACTGCAATTGCTATGTCTCCTAGATCACATTCAATAGATAACTGTTCGCATGGAAATGATAGTACATTAGTTGGCTTATCTATTTCTCTAAACTTGAGATTAAGTTGATGTAGCAAGCTATCATCAGCGAGAGCTATTGATATATTTGGTTTATAATGATCTATTTTCAATTCTTTTAGAGAAGCATTAATAATATTTAATACAAAACTCTGTGGGTCCTTCGTAATACTATGCCACCTCTTATCAAGAATATTTACTTCTAACATGAATAAAGCACCAGAAAGGACATTAACCCATCACTTAACATTTGAACCAAAAAAAAGAAGAGTTATAGACCATCGTATCATACACACAACTATACGAATACTATACACTAGAAGTACGTCATCCCAGTGCCCCGATACTGGGATCCAGGAATTCTGATTAGACATCAGGTGAGTAAATATAAAAGCTATATTAAAACACAACATTTTTAACGTGGTTCCATTACATCTGGATCCCAGCGTCAAGCACTGCTTTGTGTTTGATGAAAAATCGGCTACTTCGAAACAAACACTCATACAGCTGTATGTTGTGTGCTGAGGTAATATTGTTTGGCAACAGGTATTACACATCACTCATCCTTATTATTTCATTCCACTCAGTCTCTAAAACTGGAGAAACTGATAAACGTGATTGTTTTAATATAACCATATTTTTCAAAAGTGGGTTTCGTTTTATACTGTTTAACGTCACTTGTTTACTTAAAGGTTTCAAAAGTTTTACATTCACTAGTCCAAATTTAGAATTATAAAAATGATAGTACTCCTTTAATACTTCAACTATTCCAAGTATAACTCTCTCTTTACCTGTATGATAAAAAAACGCAAGATCACCTAATTTCATAGCTCTCATGTAATTTTGAGCTTGATAATTGCATACACCATCCCACTGCGTCACCTGCTCCTTCTCCATTTTTTGCCACGAGTATCCACTTGGCTCTGACTTGAGTAGCCAAAATCGCATTATTTTTTTCTTCTTAAATAAGCTGGTATATCATAAACATTGCTACCCCACTTAACTCTTTCGTTTGTTTGCTCAGTTGAAGCATACTCTTTTGTTTCTAATGTTGGAATTTGATTATAAGGCCATTTAAAATTTTTTTCCTCTGCTGGGATATTGTTTTGATTCACAGATGAATTGTCGTTACAGCTATCAATGCCAGTTGCAAGAACAGAAACTCTAACTCTTCCCTCCATCGCCTGATCAAAAGTGGCACCAAATATTATATTTGCATTTTCATCCACTTCTTCACGCACTCTATTGGCTGCAGCATCAACTTCAAATAGAGTCATATCTCCACCACCAGTAATATTAATCAATATTCCTTGCGCACCTTTCATTGATACATTATCAAGCAATGGATTAGATATCGCAGCCTCTGCAGCACTAATTGCCCTATCTTCTCCTTCCGCCTCCCCAGTACCAATCATTGCTTTACCCATCTCACTCATTACCGTTTCTATATCAGCAAAATCAAGATTAATCAGTCCTGGCATGACCATTAAATCAGTTACTCCTCTTATGCCAATATGCAGAACATTATCAGCGAGTTGAAATGCATCAGCAAATGTAGTTTTCTCGTTAGCAATTCTAAATAAATTTTGATTGGGAATGACAATAAGTGTATCTACGTATTTTTGCAACTCTTCAAGTCCAAGCTCTGCAATGCGCATACGTCGCACACCTTCAAAACCGAACGGCTTAGTTACAACTCCAACAGTCAGTATCTTTTTTTCTTTTGCTCCTTTATCTTTAACCACCGCTCTTGCTTCTCTGGCTGCTTTTGCAATTACCGGTGCAGCACCTGTTCCAGTACCACCACCCATCCCTGCTGTGATAAAGAGCATATGGCTATCCCTTATATGCTCCATAATTTCATCAATTGATTCTTCTGCTGCACCTTTACCAACATCAGGCAAAGCGCCGGCGCCAAGGCCCTTAGTTAAGTTAATACCAAGCTGAATTTTTTTATCACATAATGACTTCTCTAACGCTTGAGCATCGGTGTTTGCTACAACAAAATTTACTCCTTGTAAATTGGATTGAATCATGTTGTTCACAGCATTTCCGCCAGCACCACCAACTCCTACAACTGTAATCCTTGGGTGTAATATAGGCAGCTCTGGTAAACTAAGGTCAATTGACATTTAAACTTTACTCAAATATTAGTGAATTCACTTTCTTAACATTACTAATCAGTAGGTATAATAGTTGCGGTCTTTCAAATAGCACTACTTAGAATGCAAAAAAAGATTGTAAAAAAGGGACAGAAACCTATCCCTTTTGCTTTGTTGAAGTTACCTACTTCTCTGGTTGTTGAACTAATCCATCTACTGCTCGAACTTCAGTCAAGAGCGCTGATCGATTACTATCTTTTAACTCATTAGTGCTATCGTCCATTGCAGGTTTATCACCATCTTTTTCACACTTGTTGAATACTTCTTTAGTGCTATCGTCCATTGCAGGTTTATCACCATCTTTTTCACACTTGTTGAATACTTCTTTTACTGCATCAATTTGACTTGCCTTATCACTTTTTTTATATACATAAATAGGTGCAGTTATTAAAGCTGCTACTGCAGCAAGAACCACCAAACTAGCAATGAATGGATGAGCAACTGCAAATACAGACATTGCAGTAATCGCAGTACTAACAAGTGCTGCAGCTTTTGTTCCAACTATACCAACAAAAGTTGCATAAGCCGGACTTAAGAAATAAGCAGCCGTAAGCGAAGTTACTGTCGCAATTGCTACAAAAGTGGCAGCCGTTCTATACGGATGTTTTGCTACAAGAGCATAAGCGTTATCATAAAACCCCTCAACTTCACATTTAATTGTTTCTACTGTCGCCATAATTATACTCCTAAAATATTAAAATTTAACTAATAGTAGTATACGTCAAAAAAAAGTTTTCTGTCAAGTAGATTAATTTATTTATACATTCTTATTCTGTAATTCAGCACTTCTGCAATGTGTACTTTCTTTACCTCTTCACTTTTTACAAGATCTGCAATGGTTCTTGCTACTCTTAATACGAGTGTGTATCCTCGATTAGAAATATAATTTTCTTTCAATACGTATTTTAGCAATTCTAACCCTTCCTGATCTGGTTCAGTGAATTTATTTAATTCTTCACCACTGACTTCTGCATTGCAACGAATATTAAATTTACTATAACGCTCAGTTTGAATTTTTCTCGCTGCTATCACCCTTCCTCTTATAACCTCGGTACTTTCTCCCTCCACAGAGATTTAAGAAGAAAGTATGCTAACGTTTATCATTTCAATGCTTATATCTATTCTATCAAGCAAGGGCATGATATTTTATTTCTATAATCTGTGCCGCATTTGGAGCTTTGTTGCACGATCTACTTGCATCACCTAAGTAACCGCACCTGCAGGGATTCATTGCAGCTATAAGTTGAAAATTAGCTGGATAAGTAATGTGAGCATTTGCACTTGCAATAGTAACTTTTCTATCTTTAAGTGGTTGACGTAGAGAATCAAGTACAAGCCTTGGAAATTCAGGTAGCTTATCAAGAAATAACACACCATTGTGAGCCATGGTGATTTCCCCAGGCTTTGCATTTTTCCTCCTCCTATCATCGCTAACATCGAGCATGAGTGATGAGGTTCACGAAAGGGAAGAGTTACTTTAAATGTTTCGTTACCGGCTTTTGTTATGCTATAGATAATATTAATATCAATCATCTCTTGTTCAGTCAAATCGGGTAATAGCTCTATAAATCGCTTAGTAAGCATTGACTTTCCAGTACTAGGAGGTCCAACAAGAAGCATATTGTATCCACCTTCTGCTGCAATTTCAGCTGCCCTTTTTGCAACAATTTGACCTTTAATATCCTTTATATCTGGAACTGATTTTTTCTTTGGGTGCAGCGCTATAGTTAAAAGTTACCGACTGAATTAACTACTCATCCTTAAATATGTAACAGTTTAGACCTGATCTAACAGACTAATGAAGCAAGATAAAAATATAAATAAATTATAAATGAGTGTCAGAAATGAGTACAACACAAGAAAAACACTAGAACCAAAGTTGGGGTTACTAGAACTTGCAAAGCAATTAGGAGATGTATCCCAAGCGTGTAAAGTAATGGGATATGCAAGGGATACATTTTACCGCTTCAAAGAGCTATATGAAACAGGAGGGGAAAAGCATTATATGAGATAAACAAAAGCAAACCATTACTTACCAATAGAGTACCAAAGGATACAGAAGAAGCAGTAGTTAAAATAGCAGTAGAGTTTCCAGCATATGGACAAGAAAGAGCAGCTAATGAATTAAAGAAAAAAGGAATTCTAATATCTGCTAGTGGTATAAGGTCAATATGGCAAAGAAACGATCTCGAAAATTTTAAAAAGAGATTGAAAGCCCTGGAAGCAAAGGTGGTCCAAGACGGTATAATTTTAACAGAGGAGCAAGTTGCTGCTTTAGAAAAAAACTAAGGAACAAAAAGAAGCCAATGTTAGAAACAACACCCTGGATACTTAGGTAATCAAGATGCCTATTATGTAGGCAATATCAAAGGTATTGGAAGAATTTATCAACAAACTTTTATTGACACCTACTCTATAGTGGCCTTCGCTAAGCTTTATACGGAGAAAACTGCTATCACAGCTGCAGATCTTCTCAATGATAGAGTTATACCATTTTTTGATAAACAGAAAGTTCCATTGCTACGCATTTTAACTGATCTTGGTACATAGTATTGTGGTAAACTAGGGAATCATGCGTACCTGTTATGTTTGAGAGTAGAAAATATTGATCATTCTAGAACCAAAGCTTATTCTCCACAGACTAATGGTATAAGAAATTAATACCTTTATAATCTGCAAGGCGAAATATGGAAAATGAGTAGCAGTAAAGAATTCACAAATTGAATTCATCCAATCTACAAATATAATATTGTAGAGCTCAAAAAAAACCAACAATTGCAATTGTTGACTCTTCAAGTATAATTTGTTGAGATTTACAAGAACCTTATTAGATGAAAGAGAAAGAAGAACAGTTTAGTTTTACATCAGACAACCTCAGAAAAGCGAAAAAGTCTATAGAGATGTATCCTAAAGGTAGAGAAGGTAGTGCCGTCATGCCTTTACTATACCTGGTTCAAGAACAATGCGGATGGGTTCCTGAATCTGCTATGCGCTGCGTTGCTGACATGCTTCATATTCCACATATTCGTGTATATGAAGTGGCAAATTTTTACACCATGTATAATTTAAAACCAGTAGGTAAACATCTCATACAAATTTGTAGAACAACTCCTTGCTGGTTGTGCAATAGTGAAGAAGTGTTAAATACCTTTAAAAAGAAACTAGGAATCAACATTGGTGAAACTACTAAAGATAACCTATTTACTTTAAAGGAAGTTGAATGTCTTGGTGCATGCGTTAATGCCCCTGTGATACAGATCAATAATGACTTTTATGAGAACCTCACTCCTAAAAAGGTGGAAAATATCATAGCAGAGCTTTCAAGCAAATAGATGGAAAATTTTTCGTTTAGGATAACCAAGCAATCAGGTTCTGCAAGAGTTGGCACAATTAAGACTCCAAATGGAAACATAGAAACACCAGCATTTATATTTTGTGCAACCAAAGCTGCCATTAAAGCTGCAGATATCGAAAGAATCAGAGAAGCAGGTACTCAGATAATACTTTCCAACACTTATCACCTAATGCTTCAACCTGGAGAGGATACTGTGGAAAAACTTGGTGGCTTGCACAAGATGATGGGATGGAGTGGACCAATGCTCACTGATTCTGGTGGATACCAGATATTTAGTTTAGGACACGGGTCAGTTTCGGAAGAAATAAAGGGAATAAGACAGAAGCAAAAAACTCTGATCAAAATTAACGAAGATGGGGCAATTTTTCGTTCTTACATAAATGGTAAAACTTATTGCCTAACTCCTGAAAAATCTATACAGATTCAACAAAAATTAGGTGCAGATTTAATCCTAGTTTTAGATGAATGTACTCCATTCCATGTCAGTAAAGAATACACAAGAAAATCAATGCTCATGAGCCATAGATGGGCTGAACGTTCTTTAAATGAGTTTGAAAAAAATAATGATGGAAAACAGGCGCTGTATGGAATTAGCCAAGGCGGAGTGTATCAAGATTTACGTAGGGAAAGTTGTGACTTTATCAAAAATTTGCCATTTTTTGGTCAAGCAATAGGTGGATCGCTTGGTCAGAGTAAAGAGCAGATGTATGACGTAGTTTCCCTTACTATGAAACGTTTAAAAAAAGAGAAGCCTACTCATTTGCTTGGTATTGGTGGAATTATGGACATTTTTCGTGGAGTAGAGCTTGGTGTTGACACATTTGATTGTGTGCATCCAACTCGCCTCGCAAGACATGGTGGCGCACTTGTTAAAGTAAAAAACAGAGATTCTATTTCTTCAAAGTGTAAAGAGCATATTAATTTGCGAAATCAACGATTCGAACTAGATGATAACCCAATTGAAAATGACTGTTTATGCTTTACTTGCAGAAAACATTCAAGAGCCTATATACACCATTTAATAAAAGCGAAGGAATTGCTGGCTTACACACTCGTTACCATTCACAATATTTTCTTCATGAATAAGTTGATGGAATCAATAAGACAAGCAATATTGAATGATAAGCTAGATCAGGAAAAAAACAATTGGATTAGTGAAATACCGCTACATTGTGAATTATATACCTAGTTCATATTTTGTACATGTGCGTTGCATTTTTTAATCTTCTTTAAAAACTTGACAGTACCTTATATATACGGGCATAGTGGGAATGTAATTTTGTTGTGCATTTATGGTTAAAAATAAAGAAAAACATCAAATGGCGTTCTGCGCTTCAGTCTTTACACTCTCAGCTGGTTTATTATTGATCACAACTGGAATCGCAGCAACTGCTGTACCTGCTATAGCTTCTTGTTTAGTGATAGGAGGAATTTTAACTGCCTTGTCTATTGTGCAGTCAGTAGAAAGCTATTTATTTTTACAAAACAGCAAAAAAAACTTCAATAAAATAATTAGTGGTATACGGAATGAACCAGAAAGCAAACTTTTTATAGAAAGGATTTTGCAACCATTCATTGAACTTGTTAGTGAGTATAAGCAACGTAACTAAAGTACACTAAGCATAGAAACCACTTTATCGTAACTTGGCAATGAATTAATTTCTCCAATCGCAGATAAAGTAATCCTTTCACGCTGAGATAGCAATTCTTCTGCTGCTTTTTTTATATCGTAAATAGTAGTAGCACTAATTTTTTCTATTAATTCGTTTTTACTGATGTATTTATTATAGTTACCGTAGTAGTGTCCTAACGTTTCAGCACGCGAGCTAACACTTTCGCGTGACATTAAAATTTGAGATTTTACCCGTTCTTTTACTCTATTTACTTCTTCTTCCTTTAAATCATCTGTAGACAATTTGTTCAACTCTGTCGTTATAGCTTTCAAAAGCTTATCTAGATTACTGCTATCTGTACCAGCAAAAATCGAAATCATTCCTGTATCAGCATAGCTAGAGTTGAATGAGTAAATGGAATAAGCAAGCCCACGCTTTTCTCTTACTTCCTGAAACAGGCGTGATGACATACCACTTCCCAGTATGGCATCAAGAACTTTGAATGTGTGATATCTGCTATCATCACGAGAAACACTAGGTAGACCAATTAATAAATGTACTTGATCTAATTTACGATGTTCTAAATACTCACCACCTGTATAACTTGCATTCTCGCTTTTTTTTAGCTCTTTTGAATGAATCTTTGAGAGAAAGTCTTTGATTAATTGAACAACTTCCTCATGTTCAACATTTCCTGCAACAGCAAATATAATGTTCTCGCCGAAGTAATGATCATTTATGTAGTTATCTAGATTAGCTCGAGTAAGAGATTTGACAGTATCTTGCGTACCCAAGATTGATCTACCAAATGGTTGATCTTTATAAGCTACTTCAAAATACTTATCAAAAATGATATCGCTTGGCGAATCATTAGTTTGAAAAATCTCTTGTATTACAACACTCTTTTCGCGTTCCAATTCATCCTCTGGAAATGTAGAATTCATTAATATATCTATTAATATATCAATACCAGTCTTTATATCTTTTTTAAGAACCTTTGCATAGTAACTTGTACTTTCTCTACCGGTGCAAGCATTGAAATCTCCACCTATGTCGTCAAAAGCTTTTGCAATTTCAAAAGCAGTTCTTGTCTTTGTTCCTTTGAAAGCCATGTGCTCTAGGAAATGAGATATTCCATTTTGACTTGCACTTTCAGCTCTACTGCCAACACCAACTCGTATATTTAAAGCTACGGAATCAACTTCATGCACTCGCTCAGTTATTATACGTAGACCATTATCTAGTTTTGTTACTTGTGGTATATTCATCTTATATATTCTTCCTTAAATTCTCTTCTACAAAATCCCAATTGATCAAATGATCAAGAAAAACTTTTATGTAGTCAATTCTGCGATTTTGGCAATCCAAATAGTATGCATGCTCCCATACATCCATAGTAAGTAGTGGCACCTGACCATAAATTAGCGGTAGATCCGCATTTGGAGTTTTAGTGATTTTGAGTTTTCCTTTTTCAAGCACTAACCACACCCATCCACTACCAAATTGGCTTACTCCATAATGTGAAAATTCTTCACAAAATTTGTCAAAGCCACCAATGTCATCTTGAATTTTTTTTGCTAGCAGACCATCATCTTTAGGTTTACCACCACCATTTTTTTTTATTGAATTCCAATAAAAAGTGTGGTTCCAAACTTGTGCTGCATTGTTAAAAATAGGAACTTTATTATTATTTCCATGAACTTTCGTTACTAACTCCTCAATTTCCATATGTTGATAATCTGTATTTTCAACCAGTTCGTTGAGTTTATTTAAGTACCCCTTATGGTGCTTATCATAATGAAAATCTAATGTCTTTGCAGATATATAAGGCTCTAAAGCTGTTTTATCGTACGGCAACTCAGGTAAAGTAAAACTCATGCTGACCTCTTTATTTTCGATGGTATGGTAATATGTGCTTTTGCGCAATAGATAATTTAGTTAAGTAGTGATTGCATTTATTCTAAAACAAGCGATACTAGTAAGATAACTATGTTACTATTTTGTAGGGGTAATATTTCGAGTTCATATGGTAATTTTAAGAAACATGTTAAATTAGGAGATGTTCCTACCAAAAGGGTTCTAGGTAACCAAGTTCCACAAAGTAATTTTTATAAGTCCGTTCATTGTATTAATAGTGTTATTGGGCCAGTGAAGAATGTATCTCTTGGTAGTTACAAAAAAAATTCCCATAATTTGATTATTACTTTTGCATTAGCTAGTGTCATTCTGCAACCTTTATATCTAGCATTGGCGTATCTGTTATACTGGCAGGCAAAAGGGTTAGCGAAAGTAACATATAGTTATGATCTTAAGTGCAATGCAAGATCATTGATAGATTATTCATCTATGTTATCAAATAAGGCATGTAATCACAGTGATACATTAGCTACATTTGTTAACGCAGTTTTGAGTTATGCTGTTAGTACTGTCATTTGGCCTGCTGCGCTTGTTATTACACCACTAGTTTGGACTAGTGATAAAGTAGCAAGTAAGTTTAGTGATGCAAAAAGTGAAGGTGGTGGTCCTTTTTTTCAAAATAGATAGCCTACCAAGTACATGTGAAACCATTGTATCCCTGTGGCAAAATAAAGTAGACGAGATAAAGACACCTATAGAAGCAAGAGGATGTCATGCCAGTGCGTGACACTGGCATCCCGATAGAGTGTTGAACATTTTTTTTGCCTTTCGAGAGCGAGTTCTTGCAACCGAAACACTATATGCACATTATCATCATCAATTTCAATGCGTTGAACTAATTTTCTTATTATCTTAAGTTTAGTTTCCCAATCTGCCTGATTAAGCTCTCTCAGAGGAAAAACTTTCTACACTGTTTGTGATAAAATCTAATTCTCTCTATAGCCTCTTTTTATCGATAGCTTCTTCCCTTTGATCTCTGATTCCTTTAACTCCTTTTCCATACTCTCAACTTCTAAGTCATACTTTTCCTTCGTTATATTACCCCTTGCATATACATAAGCTAATCTTTCTATACCTTGTTCTATTTTATCTGCACGTTTTTCAATCTCATCCTTTGCCTGCTTATTTTCATATTTTAAAAATCTAACCTTTGCCATCGCCTCTGGTTCTTTGAGTACCATCTTCATTTCTTTCCATACTTCTTCGAGAATATCAACTCGTATTGATTTGCTGTTACACACCCTATTCCCATCAAAACGAATGTTTTTTTTTAGTCCCCGGAAAAATCTCATTTAGCTTAGCTATAGATGTTTACAAAAGAAATTCAAGTAAGTGAAGAAAGAAAAATTATTTTTGCAATACCGTAGGTACGCTCCACAACTATATTGAAGTTTTTATTGCACTCAAAACCTTCATTTTTCCTCATTTCTAGAATTATTAACGCATTATCATTTAACCAGCCTGAGTGAGCTAACTCGTCTAAAGTAGAGTTAACCAGATTGATATTATAAGGTGGGTCCATAAAAACTATATCGCACTTTGAAATAGGTCTTGGTAATCCGTTAGCATTGCAACAAATTAACGTGATATCGTTCGTAATTCCAAGATCTTCTGCTGTTTTTTTAGGCAGTTGCAAATTGTAATAATCTGAATCTACCATGAATGCATGTTTAGCACCTCGAGAAAGTGCTTCAAATGAAAAAGAGCCACTTCCGCAGAATAAATCAAGTACATTTAGGTTATAAATAGGTTTTCTTGAAGAAAGTATACTAAATATTGCTTCTCGGACACTACTCATAGTGGGCCGTGCAGATAAATTCTTGCCTGTAGTTATTTTTCTTCCACGATATTTACCCGCAATAACACGTAACATATAAAACAAGTTCGAAGTTAACTAATTATTTATAATACACATTTAATGTCAACATAGCTTCAGCAGTATAATAGAAAGAAGGTTGCTTGTGTAGAAACGCAAGATCAATCGCTTTTCTTTGATTTATTTTCTATACTGATTGCACGACCAATCTCGTCTTGTAGATCATCATGGTTGTTTTTTTCATCATGACCCGTCCCTTCAATTCTACTTTCTAACTCTAACTTAATTAAAGTATTGATTTTCTCTATACTATCGAGGAAATTGTGACACTCTTCATCACTATATTCCTCACCGGATGCTTTTTTTTCTATAAATAGAGTTTTTAACCCTATTAGATCAGAACTCTGATCGGCATTCAACACAATATTTCTCTCTATAAAACTAAGATCTGATAGTAACAAACTAACCTCTAATAGATCTTCATTTTCAATGTTTGCAAGATTATCAAGATCGTCTAAAATGGAGAACATCTTAAGCTCTTTCTGTGCAATTTCTTTGTCTTCTTTGTCAAATTCTGACGATAGCCCTTTATCATTTATAAGTCTCTCATTCAGAGCTTTATTTAGCTTTGAAAGACTAACATCACCTTGCTTGGTGCTATCTAGTAACAAATCCACCCTCGCTCTGCGCGCATTTAAAACATCATTGTAATCGTTTAACTTAATATTACCATCTTCGCCTTGCTGAAGACCATAATAACCTAGCCCTTTGAAATTACGATTCTTCATCATTCTCTATGTTCTCATTCCTTTCATTATCTTGACGCTCTCTATCTTCTCCGGCACTTATAACTTCTGTAGTGTTTTTTAGGGTTTCTGGTTCCGTACCTAATTTTCGATTTGATTGATTAGGCTTATTTTCTTTTGATGATTCATCTTCTTCCGGTTCTCTCTTGCGGCCAATAGTATAGTCATGAAGCTTCTCAAGAAATTCCCGTCTATATGTTTTTGCTCTATAGAGTAGATTATGCCGGTAACCATCCTTTTCTCCTGTAGCAGGGTTAATTCCTATAGAGTCTAGACCATGTTCCCAAGTGAACTTCATAGCATCTTCTATTGTATAGCCCAAATGTGATCCTACATATCCTTTATAATATTCTAAATATTTATCAATTCTTCTATGTGCAATATCTTCTTTATCAATTCCAAACGCCCTGTAGATTTTTTCCTCAAGCTTATCAACATCATTTTTAGGTGATGTTGCAAATTTTGTTGCTTCAATAGTAGCACCTACAAGCTTACGTGGCACATTAATAGCATATTTCAGCACACCCCCAACTCCTGGTATTCTATCTAGCAAATTAGCTGTACCTCCAGCTAATCTGTCCGGCACATAAGTAGCCCAATTACCTAAAGACTCTAGCCCTCCACCAATTTTATCTTGCATCTGTTGTTTTAATCCCTGCATTAAACCAGTCAAAGGTGATGCTTGATACATACTAGATATATTGTAAACACCAAACCCACCACCGGCAATGCTTGAGCCCATCTGCTGTACAAACTCCTTCAAAGAAAACATCAAAAACGACAGCAAGAACAATACAAAGATCTCTCCTGCGTTGATTAAATAACCTCCCTGTATGTCTTGCACCCTTTGGTAATCACTATTTTCTTTATAATTTTTGCAATCCTCACAACCTTTACATTTCTGACAGTATTCACTGTTGGGATCATTATATAAATCATCAAGTTTAAGTATTCTACAACCTTGTTTTTTTATCGCACTCCGCACTAAAGATCTTATTTCATTAATTATTTCCCCATAACTATTGCATTTATTTATGTCTTGACAGTAGCGTTTTATTATTTCACTAACATCACCTATCCTTTTCTCTATATTGTTGATCAGTAATATAATGTCTGCCCTCTCTGATGCATGAGATAAACTATTTGTTAAGCGTACTAGATCTTTTGCACTACAGCCATTACTAACTATAATATCACTTTCCGCAATATAGTAATCTGCTGGATTATCTTTAGTTCCAGGAATTGGATTAAAGAAAGGATAATCTATATAACGAAAACCTTTATTAATGTAATCTGGTGGAAGAGGGATATATCCAGCGCCACCAGTAAACTTTACTGTACCACCTATTCTGCTTAGTTTTTCTATACCTTCTATATTCTTATCTACGTTCAATGGAGAAGCCTCTCCAATAGCATAAGGTACAAAAATTTGCCCTGGAGTCCAGCTAAAGTATTCTTTATCAATTATACAAAAACCACTAAATACCCATTTTGGAGCACATAACTTTATTTCGAGCCATTTATTATAGCACACAGTAAAGCCTAACTGTTTATAAAAGGTATTCATTATCATCGCACCAAGTAATGACAGCAGGGTAAATATCATAATTGATTGCAAACAGAAACTAATACAGAATTTTATCCAACCCTCAAATAGACTTTTCAGTGGTGAAAATAAAATAGAGATTAGGAATAGCGGCATTATAGCTACAAGAAAAGCTATACCCATAAAACCAGAAAGGAATATTATGTAAGCATACATACACAGCAGGAAATATAAGATAATCCCTATAAAAATAGCCGGTATCATAAGGAGACTTGCCCACATTTGATAATGTAAAAATGCTGCAAACTTTTTCCAAACAGAGTAAGCAAAAAACTTATTAAACATATCCTCGATGAAGCTAAACAATTTATCTTCATTTCCTTGAGCAACGTTTGAATTACCTCCGGTGTTCATGTTGGGAGCAAAATTAGTAATTATGCTTATCAATTGTTCAAGACCTTTAACAAATAAAACAAGAAAATGATCATAGAAAAATCTAAAACTTCCAGGAGATATAAGAACTACTACTAGGGTGATTTTCATCATTCTGATGAGCATATCATGCTTAGTTTCTCTTATCATTCCAAAAAGATAAAGAAGCGATGAAATCACTATAAATAGAACAAGCAAGGAAAGAACAAAATTGTGAAAGCTCGTACTTTTTTCAGCTATATTTTGAAATATCGCTTGTGCAGCTGCAGGATCATTGCTATCAAAATGCTTTTTACAATTTTCGTTAATCAACAATACACATTTTAGATAGTTATAAACGTAATCAAAAAATCCAAAGTTACTTGGTTTCTGCACTCCGCTCAAAAATTCAAAAGAGTAGCCACCTGCATTATCTAGATAATATCTATCTAATATCTTTACATATATTTTCCATCCTTTTTCTAACCTCACTGTATTACAATTCCTGTCCTGTAATTTGGCTTTATCTCTGTCTAAAGTAAAAAGCCCACTTCCATCTTCCGCTAAGGAATTGTAACCTAGATGTACAGTAGGAGACTCAGGGTTACGCATGGATTTCAAATTTTCGTTAGGACTAGAATCTCTAGGCCTTTTAAATAAAAGATAAGCACCATGTCCGTTAGTAAACCAACATGGAGCACCGCGTTTTTCTCTGTTATCATCTTCACTAATACACTTGCAATTTACAGTACAACTTGCATTAGGATTACTTGAAATTTTTTGTGTACTAGATTTGTAATCATTACAAATTAAGGGAAAGTCAGGCAAACTATTATCGCCTTGTTCACCTTCAAACTTAGTCGCATATTTTAGCTGTTCCAAGCTTTGCAAATTATAACTACCTTTAGATTCTTTCTGATTATCATTACTCCAAGATGTCCATGCACCATTTACTCGTACTACCAAACTATCTCCATTGGTTTCAAATCCAGTATCTTTCCATTTCACCACTTGATTAGGGTGAAAACCATAATTGACTTTACCAGTATCATAGTCAATAATTTCCTGATCTTCGGGAACAAAGGCATCGTGATCTCTTGAAAAATGAGCACTAACTGCAACCGGTTCAGGACCAAAATAATCAGCAGATATACATCTTGGAAAAGGCATATCATTCTTACTACAACCTGTAACCAGCACACAGATTACCAAAATTAATAACCTAAACCAACATTTACCTAAGCGTGATTGCATACCTAAACTTTTTCCAATACAGAACAAATTGCTAAAACCTTACTTCAAATATCTTTTTAATTAGTTACTACATTATCTCATCAATCTTTCTTGACTTGTCCTTTTGTTTTATCAGAATCCTTTTTCTTATCTGGCTGGCTTAGTGTTTCAGATTTGCTCATTTCTCTGCCAGTACTCGCTTTCCCATCTACTTGCTTTGGTGTATCAGGCAATTTAGCTTCAATTTTGCTACGATCTTTACTCACTCCCTGCTTGATGTTATGTATCATATTTTGGGTTCTATCATCAAGGCCAACAGTTGACAGCATAGCTTGTGATGCACTCCTAGAAATATGACTAACACTTTGAGCAACTCCATAACCAGAGCTGAACAACGACTGCGCCATAGTTTCTGATATAGAAACAAAAGCTTCCATTGCACTAGCAACGATGAGATATATAAATGCCTGTATTAGATCTATAGGTAATGCTGCAAAGTGCCCAACAGCCCTTTCTCCAGTACTGAGCGCAACATCAACACTATTACCAGGATCATACCCAAGAGGTAATATTGATTTCATAAGACACAGATCATACGATAAAAAATTTACACTAATTAAGCATTGATAGCATGCAGAAAAATTTGTGAGGTTATATAGAACTGAATACATTAACTGGTTTAAAAGAGACAAGGATGAAAATAAAATGACTGGTTGCAATGAAACATGAGCCAGAGTTTTTATCCAATTATCAAATAATGTTTTAGTTTGTTGAAATAAAATAAATACGATAAATAAAGGTGCTAATGACAATAAAAATGCCACTAAAACAGTAGATATTACATACTTAAACGTAGCACTAATAATGCATCTTAAAAACACAAAAGTAGCATAAAGTATTGCCAAAAATGCAATAAAGCCAAAAGGTCCTGATAGCATTAAAGACAAAAATTTCAGCCATGTTCCTCCTGTAAATAATACTCCCGCTGTTAAATCTAAGAATGCAAAATTTTTACCTCCTTCTCCTACATAGCCAGAAAAACTATCAATTAAATAAATGCTACCATCAACAAAAAGCCCAGACAAAGTTGTACCAAAGAATTCCCAACTTCTATCACTAAAAGCAAAAGCTATAAATACTACTTTGAGTATTCTTATAATAAAATCGAATTTACTTAATTGTATTGTTCCAAGCATATAGCCAATAACAGTAAATGTAACGTATAGAACAAGCAAAGCTCTTATTCCTTGTAGAAGACCCTTTCTATATCCTTCATATGGAATTTTAATTCCGTCTTCACCCCCGTCTTTTATGAAATCAAAAATCTTGTTTACAGTTGATGAAATAAAATCGTTTATTTTTCTTTTTAAAAATAAATTTACTGTGTATTTGTTATCTTCATAATATTTGCCTTCTTTGTCCGTAATATCATCTTTCTTGACGTTTTCTACATTAATACCAAAGTATATCTTTTTAGACTCTTTATCCTTTAAATGACTTCCATCTATTATGTAATAGTCTACATTATCCTCTGTTATTTTAACTAATTCCTTTACTTTTTTGAAATTATTAGTCTCTAGAGCATATGGATCTTCTGGCGGGCTATCACCCAAGTACATATACAATTTTTTGCCACTATCGAAGTTACATGATCTAGTTACTTCAACATGATATCCACCTCTATGAAGAAAGTAATTGCCATTGCTTGCTATAGCAAGCATTACACTACTACCAGGTTTCACCTTTTTATTTATCTCATAGTCATGATTTAACTTTAAGGAAAAATCCCTAAAATCATTACTTATTTTTGAGCATAGTAGGCCATCACTTGTTTCTTTTCTTTTTGGAAAACATTGAACAGTATTCTGATCATCAAGATCGCCAATTTTTGCAACAAGAGCTTCGGCCCAGGAGATATCTCCAGTTTCTTCTTCAATGTTTGATATAAAATCAGTGTTATCTTTATTTTCTTCAATCTTTTTAAGTTTATTTTCAACTCCTTTAAGATGAGAATACATATCACATTTGTTGTTCTTATCATAATTTTTGTACCTTACAGAAGAAACACAATTTCCATTAAAATCTATACCTTGTTTATTATAACATATCTTCTGATAGTAACAATTAAGCTCATAAGAGCCGCACTTGCTTATCTCATTAAAATTACATTTTCTCCCATTACATAATTTATCCAGTCCTATTTTAGTTCGTCGTAAATCTAACAATGCACCATTTATCCATGAATTTTGAATATAATCCTTATTAAAATGTACCTTATTATCATATGGAGTATAGCCATTACTAACCAGCACTCTTCTTTCTTCTATGTTCTCTTTATTAATCTTAGGAAATTCTACTTTAGTCCTCTTACTACCTTCTCCACAAAAGAACGTTCCTCCATTGAGGAGGTCTTCTATTGTAGCTTTGTCTTTTTTATCATTTTCTTCAGCTTTATAGCAATTGTCATCAAAGCTGATACCTTCCCCTTCCGGATTGTCATAATTAATCATTACCTCTCTGGCAACTAAGCTAAAGCTTAACTTATCACCAGGATTTGCTTTAATTCCAGTATCTACATAACGTCTATTGCTATAGAATTCATTATTTCCAAAGCCTATATTCCCACATATTTCTCGTTCATCAAGACCAGCATTATCAATGAACTTATCACTGTAATTCGGCATTAAATCATTAGCACAAAATACAGCGGGTACAAGTACTCTCTTTGGATTTTCCCCTTGTTTAATAGGACAAAAATTTACCAACCCACCAAGAGTAAATTTGACTTTTTCATCCTTGCTAATTACTTGACCAGAATCAACCCAATGAATTTTAACTCCTTCGCCAGCTTCACGAACTGGAACATCTATACTGATACTAGTATTTCTGCTATGCATCCCAGGTTCAACACAATCCATTGTGCAGCCACTAATTATAAGACATAGTATCAACAATAATGATTTTCTGCTCATCATTGATTACCTGTGTTTGTTGGTATTTTAGGTGCTGATCTTTGAGCTGATTGTGGTATTTGAGGTCTTTGACTTGGTGTACCAGATTGCTGACCTGCTCTTCTTTGGATACTTTGTTCATCTAAACCTACTGTTCCCATTAAGCTTTGCTGATATTGCCTTCCTGGTTCGCTTGCCACATAAACACCAAACAACGAATCAGATATTGTTGAAGATGCCTCAACCAAAGCTTTCATAGCATGTCCCAAAATCACAAAAGCCATCATAGCTGTGATGTTAGGTGCATGTTTGGAAGCATAACCATAAATAATACAAGGATTAAAAATCTTTAAGTTAAGATTAAGTATACATGTAGGGCAGACCTCAAAATTAAAGATCGAATACACAATATAATCCATAGCCTGGCTTATTAATGATATAAAAATTAAAAGCACTACCGGATGAATTGCAAATCTTGCTAAATTTTTGACCCAATTGTGAAACATCTGTCTAGTATATCCAAATAGAAGGCAAATAATAAAAAGAGGCGCCAAGGAAAGCAATAATGCAACTATTGCTATAGATGTGATAAAAGAAAATAAGGCGTTAAATATCGATAAACTCACTGTTATCAAACCCCAAATCACCAAGCAAAACGATACAATACCCAAAGGACCAGAGAATATAAGAGATACTATTAGTAACACTGAGTTTGCTGATAAAAACCTATTGAGCGGTAAATCAAGAAATTCAAAAACATTTGATGTTGTACCTCTGAAATTTGCTATTTCTATTAACTGTTTTGGAGCATTAACAAAAATAGAAAATGCATTGTTATAAAAAAAACTCCAACTGTTATCGTTCAGCAATTGGGTAATAACTCCTATCTTTACACATATAATTAAAAATTCATATATAGAAGCATGAGACAATCCAAAAAAGTAATAAAGGGTGTATAAAACTATATATAATACTAATAACGACACTATTGTAGATCTGATGGTATTTGTTCTATTTGATGCTACAAAACTTTGATAAAGAGACTTCACAGGGCTAGTATCAGAGTGAATCGCGTTAGTGTCTTTGTAGCTAGAACCGAAAAATGCAGTTTTTACTTTTTCATCAAAAAAATTATATATCGCACTAAAAGTTCTTACAGGTGGCTCTTTAGTTGTAAGGTTAATGCTAAAATGACCCTCATTTTTCTTATAATCACAGCCATGATCTCTTATTCCGTAATATATAGTGCCACTCTTGTCCTTTAGCTTTTCTTTTAAGCCTTCCATATATTGAGTATTATAAACTTTGCTAATGTCTACAGGTATATCTCCCTGAGTTTCATCGGGCTCACGCTCAGGAAATTCGTCAGAAACACTTATATATAAGCTTTTTTCTAAATTAGGGATTCTTGTTACTCTTATGTTAAAACCACCCCTACCCTTATCATCACCCAAACTAAAAGTTAACTCTGGTTTTGGATGGTTACGATCCATCTTATGATCACAGTTAAGGCATATACCACCTCCTGGAACGCGTTCAAGTTCCCGATTATCCATGTAAACACGTAAAATTTTAATGTAAGTTTTTACCGTTTTTACCTTTGATAAGTCATCAATAACTCTAGCAACATTAGTGCCACCTTCTACATTATTGTATTCAGTATATACGCAATTTTCATCTTCAACGATGGGGTTAAATTTACACACCCTTAAACATAGTAAATTTAAAATGCGCGTATCTATCTTACTTGCAATGCTCTCTGAAAGATTTCTACAGGCACCTACACCGACCTTCTCCTGTCTTATATAGTCGATGGCATTTCTAATTTCCTCTATTTCACTTTGATCTAATTCTGAAGACCAGTACTCTTTTCCATTTAACCATTGTGAATTACCTACTTCATATTTATTAGGACATATTCCACCTTGACACTTCTCTTGATTTAAAATATTTGAAGAATACTCCTTTTCCCCTTCACCGCAATTTTCGTCAATTTTTTTGTAGGTGACCATGCCATTACTGTTTTTACACATTTTATTTCCAACAATACTAAAGCTTATCGCATCGCCAGCTTTAAGCGAAAACGGCAATGTAACGTTTGTTACTCCTTGTTCAATTGCAAAATCTTTATATTGCGAACAAAAATTAACCTTATTAGGTACTATATTAATCTCTGTTACTTTTATTTTATCCGAAATATAGACCCCAGAATCAACCCATTTCTGCTCTGTTGACACTATATCAAATTTCTCACGCAAGCCTGATGGATCTTCTGGCTTAATACACCCGCACCCAGATAATAAAAAGAGTACCACAAAACTTATGCATAGCTTAACCAAGTTTTGGTTGCTCAAATGTTCAAACATCCGTTACTCACCTGCACTCACTCTCTACCTGATTTTATAGATTCACTAGAGGAAGATCCAGATCCCTTACTATCATCTCCACCTCCTCCGGAGGAAGATCCCGATCCCTTATTATCATCTCCACCTCCTCCAATAGCCCCTCTTGCCTTATTTACAGCCGCAGTAGCAGCTTGACCAGCACCTCCAGCAACAGCTTTGGCAGCAGATAAAGCTTTATTCACCATTTGTGCAGGAGTTCCACCTGAACCAAGTGCTGCTCTGTGATTGCCAGCAAGCTCAGCAGCCATGCCGGGAAGAACGTTTAAAAAGTGGTAAAAGAGGAATAATACTAAACACAATTTTAATAATTCTCCGATTAGAGAGCTGCCAAACTCCATGTATGTAAAGTCGAATAGACCAAGTATGCTGCTCTTTTTAAAGCTATAATTTTGCATCATACATGCGAGAGTAGTTTCATTTTTATCACATTCCCCATCTTTCAATTTAAACCACCGTTTTTTCTCACTATATGAGATTTCTGCTTGTTTCTTTTTATATGACTCGTCCAGTTCAAAATTTAAATTTTTAAAATAGATTTTATCACATGCTATGAACATAAAAGATAGAAATGCAAAAAGGATAACTGGGTATAAACTGTAGGTAATTAACTCTTTTAGCCAACCATCAAAATATCCCTTAGTATGTTGAAACAAAACCATAGGAATGAATAAAGGCGATAAGATGATAATTACACTAAGCGCAACTAAAGATAAGATAAATACATAGCACATCCACAAAATAACCATCATCATCAAAATTGCCATAAATATACAGACAAGAGATACTAAGATCTGCCCACCACCGAAAATAATAGCAATCACCGAACCTGCAACTAACAAGACAGGAGCAGCGCCAAGCAAAACCGCTAACGTTACAACACTTCCAGTACCAATTTTGCCACCAATTCCATCTAAAGGGGCACCTAAATAAAATAAAATTCTGCAATCAAGCCTATCCCAAGGTGCAAGATAACTGTAAGATACCCTCTTTCCTGCACGATCGTATTCATAATCTGTACCTGACTCATAATTACATATATTTTTACTTTCAGATGACGCTTTAAGCACTATTTCTGACAAACCATTTGAAAGCTTTGTTAATTCCCCGTAATAATGAGACATAGTGCTACCTGTCGTAAAGTAAATCACTAAAGCGAATTTAATGATCAACATGTACATTTCTTGCGGACTACGCACTCCACCAGACATAACTTTTATAGAGAACAGTATTAAAGCTAAAATTAGAACAACAGTTACAGTATTTTTCAACCTTCCTTGTGCTACAGATAAAAAACTACCCTTCTCCTGTCCTTTTTTTTCTCCATATTCATATTTTAGCTTATCACCACTTGAGTCAATACCTGCAACTAAATTATCTAACGATTCCTTAATGCATTGCACTATCATAGAAGTTATAGGAATAGGAGATAATGACTTACTTCCCGCTTGATTGTAGCAAGCTTCAGAGACATACGAGCTAAAACATCTTTTATTGTCATGACCTACAAAAATTTTTCCTTCTTTTTCTTTTTTCCTGATAAGAGTTCTATAATCGTCATCCCCGTTGATAAAACTCCTTTCTTCACTACCTGTACCATCTTTATTTTTGAATAACATCACAGATTGTTCACACATAGGAGCAATCGGATCAGGTGGTAATTGCGTACATCCTATATCAATTCCTTGCGGCCAAGCAGTTCCAGCTCCCCTAACTCCAGCCAATTCTACACATAACCTACTCATTTTTCTCACTGCCCTGAACGTTGATCCATATATGTCTTCGCTCTGTCCAGATTTAAGCACTTTACATTCTAGATCGCCATCAACCTTCGGAGACCATGACCCACTTTCATATCCAGTATCTTTCTCTCTGACATCAAAGTCTATGTATCCATCTTCCCCTCTGAAATTAAAGTCATTCGTCTTAAAAAGGTTGCCAAATGTTAAAGGATTGCGATGACATACTTCTATGTATTCACTATATTGCACCCCATTTTTTGGCCAGTAGTAGTGTTCCCTATCAACATTAACAACATCCCAATCAGTAAAGTTTAAAATATCTTTCTCTGTTTGTTTTCCATCTTTCCCTGATCTTTGCTGTAATACAGAAAAATATTCATCTTCTGTTCGATAATTTTTATCTGTATCACCACTATAATCTGTATCTTTTAGTTTAAAATTTTTATATCTCCCATCATTATGGTATGCAACTGGATGCCTAACAAAACTATGCTGACAAACAATAAGCCCCCCAATTGCCTTCCAAACTCCAATAATTGCAGCTATCATTCCAGTGATAACAAGAGAAGTAAATAAACCAACAGAAGAGACAATCAAAACAATACCAGTAAATATTGCACCAATAGCAATTGCTATCCCAGTAAATGCTGCACCTGTCTCAAACGCCTTACAGTCAGGATCGGAGGCACGGCTAAAACTACCATTAGAATTAAACCTGCTAACAAATCCCGCCTCTTCAGTACCACTTATCACATCTCCAAATACTGGATATGAGAGTAAAAAATCTATATTTAATAAAAATATCGCAACTAACAGTAATGACAGTTTAGTTTTAAACATTTTTCACCTTTTGATAAAACACAGGCAACCACATCTTTGGATCATCTCCTAGTTCTTTCAATATATCATGTAACAATAGGACACTTTCTGCACGTCCAGATAACACGTTGACCACATCATCCAAATCTTTCAGATCTATTCTAGCTACTACAGCATTAACTCCCTGCTTTACTAAAAAGAATCTAGTACTTGGATCTGTGTGTTTGATCAGTATATACTCACGTTCAGTTAACATAAAAACATCTCGATAGACACTAGTAGCTTTCAGATTTGGCAAAAAAATTTGTGTTGCTGTCTGCTGTACAAGCGTATCACTAATAGCACTTTTACTTGCATCTTCAACGCTCTGAGTAGCAAAAATCACAAAAGCATTTAACTTTCTCAGCACTTTCAACCAGTCTTTTATCTTGGGTGCAAAAACTGGATTATCTATTAACGCCCATGCTTCATCAAGAACAATAATAGATGGAGTGCCATCAAGCGATATACTAATCCTATGAAACAAATAAATCAAGACCGGCCCAAGAGCAACAGGATCTTTTAGCAAACTAGCCATTTCAAAGCCAAACACTCTTGCTTTTGAAAAATCTAGCAAATCTTCTTTATTGTCAAATATTGCAGCATGAGAGCCATCACCATGCCACATAGATATTGCTCCAGCTAGAGTAGCAGGGCCCGCAAGTCCTAAAAATGGTACAAGATTTCTCAAAAATCTGTCTTCTTTTTTTAATTTAAAATTTCCCTCAATTGCATCATTAATTCTAGCAATATCTTCTGAAGTAAATTTATCATTGTACACTAAAATTAAAGATTTTATCCATTCCATCAAAAATGTTTTATTATCAGGAGTACCGTCAAGTTGCAGAGGATTAAAATTTGTCTTAGTTCTTGGTTCTATTATAGTATAGATACCACCAAGTGCTCTTAAAAAAATTTCTGCGCCGCGATCTTTATCAAAAAAGAATATTCTTGGAGAAAATTTCATTGTTTGAGCACATAAAAAATTCATTAAAACAGTTTTGCCAGCACCTGTTGGACCAATTATCATAGTATGTCCAACATCCCTTATATGAAAGTTAAAGAAAAATGGAGTGCCGGATGTTGTATCAAAAACTGTAACAGCATCTCCCCAGTGGTTATTGAATTTTTTACCAGTAGGATAATTATGTTGAGATGCAAAACCAGCCAAATTAAGACTACTTATTGTACCTTTTCTTACTATATAATCAAAATTACCAGGAATTTGCGCCCAAAATGCTGGTTCTAGATTAACCCTCTCACGAACAGGATAAACACCACAATTAGAAAGCTCCGATTCAACCAATGATAAAGCATTGTCCAATGATTTAGGACTTTTTTCTATACATAAGATAGTTAAATGGTGTTCACCAAAAGCAATTTTACCACTCATTGCATCATCAAGCGCATGAGAAATTTCTGCTATTTGAGAAACAGCTTTATCTGCAGATTGTATCATACGATTTTGCTGTATCTGCATTTTTGCAATTGCCATTTGCCTATTTGTAAATTGAAAAGACTGCGTGATAATAAACTCATAAGGAAGTTGTAAAAAAGAATCAAGCATTCCTGCAGAAGTATTATTTCCATATTCTTTGATACTAACTATTCCAGCATATTTGCTTTCATTATGAGTCACAACCTGTATCATCTTATGGCCAAAAAACAACCTATGAACTGGTAAGTATCTTGATATTTCAGTTTTTAGTGGAAAAAGCGTATTTGTAACAAAGCCACAATTTACAATTCTAGACAGAAACTCCATTATTTCACAAAATAGTCCATTTGGAGTTTCTTTTACTCCAAGAACTTTAGGTGAATAATTCCTAAGGCTTGTTACTATACGATTTGTCGTTTCCTCTAAATCTTCATAGGTATCACGCATATCACTTTCCCAAGCATGTTTTGAAGTTACATGCCCAAATTTTTTCAGTAGATGTGATAAAAATTCTACTCCCTTTGTATCTGCCCTACGAATAATTGTAATATATAAATCATTAATAAAAGATTGCCTAGTTGCGTGTTTTTCTCTCCATTTTAGATTTACATGGTTAGCAAAAAAATTTGGTAAACTCTGATTTGCAAATTCATCAGAAAAAATATTTTTCTTACGTCTGATGGTATGAAAGTACAAACTAAATGCTGGAGATGAAATGCTTCTTAGCATCTGATTTCTGATATTATTTTGTATTACCAAGTCTTCATCATCTGCTGTTTCAAACGCAAAGCCATTTAATTTTATAAATTTAACTAACCAATTCTGCTTTGTTATCAAGGTTGTACTATTCCAATAGCAAGAATAAGGTATAAATTCGGCAGCGTGAACCTCTCTACTTAGAACAGATTTATTCTTTGATTGAATAGCTCTAAATTTCAACATTGCATAACATCAAGTAATGTCATAAGAATTTGCTCCATGGTAAAACCGATTTAAACATTTGGAGCATTTTCCCAACTTTACCACAAATAACTCAATAAACAAAGGTTCCTTTGCAGAAGCAATATAGCCAAGTCCATGTATACCTGGCAACATCAGGAGAATTACTCTAAGATCATTTGTATTAATGAAAATTAGCATGCAAATTAGAACGTTTAATATTGCAAACATATAACTCACACCAAAGAGCATTGCAGGTCTTGTAAGACCTTTAAATAATTGATTCGTTTGTATGCTGCCAGTAGACATATCTTTAACCTCCCAACAAGAGCTCTAACACTAATACTACATCATTAATTAAAAATCTATTGAAATGAATAGCACTTTAGGTAAGATAATTAGTTTAAATTCAATGATTATAAGCTGGCCATTTCAAGAAGCAGAAAAAATACTACAAGGATTCCCTAATAAAAAAGAGATAATATTTGAGACTGGTTATGGTCCCTCGGGCTTACCACATATTGGTACTTTTGGGGAAGTTTTTCGTACCACAGTTATTGCAAACGCTCTAAAAAAAATAGCTCCTAGTATAAAAATCAAAATCATTGCAGTTTCCGACGATATGGATGGTTTGCGAAAAATACCAGATAATGTACCAAATCAGGAAATGCTAAGAGAGAATCTGAACAAGCCATTAACCATGATACCTGACCCATTTGGCACTCATGAGAGTTATGGTCATCACATGAATTCGTTGTTGTGTAAATTTCTTGATTTGTTTGGATTTGAATATGAATTTAGGAGTGCAACAGAGTGTTATAAATCTGGAGTTTACGATGAAAAACTTTTACTCCTGCTGAAAAATTATGATAAAGTGATGGACGTAATGCTTCCATCATTTCGGAAAGAAAGGCAGCAGACTTACAGTCCATTCTTGCCGATATGCACAAAAACTTCCCAAGTTTTACAAGTTCCAGTAATTGAAACAAATAAAGATAAAGGAACAATCACGTATGAAGACCGAAACGGGGAAAAAATAGAAGTTCCAGTGACAAAAGGAAAATGTAAACTGCAATGGAAACCTGATTGGGGGATGAGGTGGGCTGCATTCGGAGTTAATTACGAAGCTCATGGAAAGGATTTGACTCCATCTTCTATGCTTTCAAGTCAAATATGTAAAATACTTGGAGAAAAGCCACCGCTTTTGTTTTGCTATGAGTTATTTCTTGATAAAGAAGGAAAGAAGATATCAAAATCAAAAGGAAATGGTATTTCAATTGAGGAGTGGCTAACTTACGCACCCACAGAGAGTTTAGCATTATACATCTTTCAGAGTCCTAAAAAAGCTAAACGTTTATATTTTGATGTGATACCAAAATCAACTGATGAGTATTTAGAGTTTGCTAAGCGTTACAATGAGAGTGAAGAAAAGGATGTAAATAGCCCTGTATGGCACATCCACCAGGGTAAAGTTCCAAACGTAGAAACTTCAGGAATAAATTTTTCGTTACTTTTAAACCTGGCAGCAGCTTGTAATGCTGAAAATAAAGAGATTCTTTGGGGTTTTATATCAACTTATGCACCAAACGTCACACCAGAAAGCAATAAAATGCTAGATAGGCTTGCGGATTTTGCAGTTAGGTATTATCACGACTTTATAAAGCCAACAAAAGCGTATAAAGCTTCAAACGGAAAAGAGAAAGAAGCGTTACTAGATTTAAAGAACAACCTACATTCCCTGCCTATTACAGCCACTGCTGAAGAGATTCAATCTCAGGTTTTCTCCATCGGAAAAAAACATAATTACAACAACTTACGCGATTGGTTTCAGTTTTTATATGAAACATTACTTGGACAAAAAACCGGTCCTAGAATGGGATCTTTTATCAAGCTCTATGGAATAGATAATACAATCTCTCTTATAGAAAGAGCTACTGAACGTACACTTTAGAGTTTACCTTCTTCCATTTGAGCTCTCTAGTTTTATTACTTGATAAACTTTCCCACTTTTCTTATCATACCAACAAGAGTATTTATCCTTGTTTTTTGATACGCGCGGTCTAAACGACAAAATTCAGCAAAAAGACTCAGATATTTATTGGCAAATTACATAGAATTATGGCGGCTTTTTTTTATTTTTTCTACATTTAGCCAAATCGCGCTTGTTAGCACATTATCAATTTACATTATTAAAACTAGTTACAAGGGGATTTTTTTGTCTTTTTTTTTTATTTAGTAAATTTCTTAATATTTATAGCTAAAGTAATTTTGAGAGCCAGTGCGTGACCAACCTGGTCAGTTTTCTAAATACCAGTACTGATATGACAAGAAGAGAGATGACTTGAATGACACCAAATGGACACTTGGACATAGGCTACTTTAGTAATATTTCACCATGCCATTCCAGCACTTGATGCTGGAATCCAGAAGTTTTTTTTTGAGCACAAAAGTTATGCTAAGTTTTTCTTGGTAAGAAACAAGTGTCAGCTACTTGAAAAGGAAGAATGGACTTCTTCCTCCTACTTAACTACACTGTTGCGCCTAACTCTTAATACACTTCTGATTGTACATTAACTACATTTAGCTGGCTGACTAAGACTTGACGTTGTTTTTCAGCAATAGCCTCCTTTAACTCATCACAAGGCTTATACACTTCATACGTAATACTACCAGCAACAAGTCCTGTGAGTACAGCAGCAGCCATAGCACCTACTGATAATGAAACACCAAAAAATATGCATAAGTAACTACTATAGCAGCTACACAAGATGTAATAATAAATATATGAGCACCCAAGTCTACTGCTTTTCCAAACAATCTTTTAGTACAATGTCAGCATTAGCTTTTAATAGAGCTATTACTATCTTGTGATGACCTTTACCAAGAGCTATACACACAGGAGTGTTTCCAGATCCATCTCGCAAATTAACATCTATACCTTGTGCTGCTAATAGAGCTTTTACTACATTTCCTTGATTATATAGACATTCTATATTTAATAATGTTAATCCTTTTTTGTCATAATAATCATAAACACTAAATTTATAATTTATATCAAAACTTTCGTTCTTCCATTCTTCATAAGTAGATGCTTCTTTTTTTGTTTAGTTGCTCTTTTATTTTTTCAACTATGTTATTACCATCCAAATCATTTGCACAATTTACTATACTTAATATCTGTTCGAACAATGCTAAATATATAAAGTTCTCATATAAAAATAATAATATACTTTAATTATTATGTACTTAAGTAATAAAGTCAAGAATTTAATTAATTATCATAAATATTTAAACAAGAAAAGGGGCTTTTGTGCGAGAGTTATTAATCTTCAGCTTAATAGGATAAGATTCGTCAACATTTCTGTAAGTACCTGCTATACAGAATAGTTGCCACCAATAAAGCCTAAACTTACTAAATACATTTCTGTAGATTCAGATCTACTTGACTTTGGTTTGAAGTATCTCACTGTTTTGAACATTTTTTTTAGCTCATTAAAGAAATCTTTATCAGACTCTCCTTGAAAAATTTTTACTATAAATTTACCATCATGATTCAAAAAATGCTTTGCAAAATTGAGTGCCACTTCGCATAAAAGCATAATTCTGATATGATCTAACGATTTTAAACCGCAAGATTCTGGTGCCATATCAGATAAAATTACATCAAATTTGTGATCCTTGAATTTTTCTCTTAAAATTTTAAGTTCGCTGATAATATCACACTGTATACACTCTACTCCACTAATTGCGTTTATTGGTTTTATGTCAACAGCAATCACACTCGCTCCTTTCTTAGATGCAACTTGTGACCATCCACCAGGAAAAGCGCCAAGATCAATAATTTTTTGCCCTTGTTGGAGTAGTTTAAATTTATCGTCTATTTCTATTAACTTATATGCCGAGCGCGATCTATAACCGTCCTTATTGGTTTTTTGCACATACTGATCATTCAAATGGCGATGTAGCCATCTTGTTGAAGATAATTTTCTACCTCTAGCTGTTTTTACTCTGGTCTTTATACTAATAACCTACTTATTATTAATTATATCTTTTAGCTCTTTTTCAACCACTTCTTTTACCAATACATGTAGATACTTATTCAGCCACTCTGAAAGCTGAGGTTTTAAAAGAGATACAACCAATTCTTCTACAGTAAGATCCGCTCTTTTTTGCTGTTTATGCCGTAGTTCTCTTTGCATCTTTTCAAGCAATGTTTTAATTTCCTCCATGTTTTCTTTTAAAACTAAATGCTCGTTACTTTGTTCTTGATAGCTCACTTTATTACTACTCATTTGGATATTATCATACAAATTTTTCCCTTCTGAGTTGTAACTATTAAATAGGTTATTCATTTTCTCACTTTGGCAATTATTCTCTTCTTCACTATTTTCTTTTTCTTCGATGTCTTCTGGGTACTCCTCTTCAAGGCATAGTACATCATCATCTTCATCTATTATTTCTGCTCCATTGCCGCTTAGATTTTTACCCGATATAGCTTTTTTTATATCTTCTAGTACATCTTTTACAGATTGATTATCGCTCATAACATTAAATTTTAAAGTTTATACTATTTATCATAAAAAGCAAGTTGTAAACACTAATTACATAATTGCTTTTTGCCTGAATTAGATCGGAACGTGCTTTAAATAATTCATCTTCAGTATCCAAAAGATCAGTTGTACTCTTTAAATGCAATTTTACTTCTTGCTCAACTCCTTCTAATGCTAAAGCTGCAGCTTTTTCTGCTTCTTGACTTGCTTTAATAATAGCTTTTGCTGTCAGCACGTTATTCCAAGCATTTACAACTGCTTGTTCTATATTTTTTACTGCTTCGTAATAATCGTAAGTGGATTGTTTTGCATCCATTTTAGCTCTACTAACACCAAAAACATTAACTCCTCTTTTAAAGATCGGAATATCAAGAGTAAAGACAACATTTACATTTTCTAGTAACGTGTCTAATTTTATATTGTCCTTTCCAAAATTTTTACTTGCGCTTAGATTCAAAGAAGGAAGCCACTTGGAACTTTCAGCAATCACTTCCATTCCAGCAGCTCTTTTTTTATAAATAGCTTCTTTTAGGGACAAGTTGTTGGTTTTTGCTAACTGAAGACATTTATTTAATTCTGGTATAGAAGGTAGTTTACCATCAGTCTCGTAAAGATTATCAGCATCTTCACCAATTAAATGATAGTAAGCAATATTAGCGAGCTTTAATTCACCTTCAGCATCAATTCTTTTAGATATAGAAGATGAAAATTTTGCTTTTGCAAACAAAACTTCAGAATTAGTAACTTCTCCAAGAGAAAAGCGTTTTTTCATAGCTGACAAGTGTTCTAAAGAAACACGTTCTTTATGTTCCCCCAATTTTAATATTTCTGCCTTTTGTAAAACGTTAACATATGCTTTCACAGCGCTGAGTGCAACTTCTTGCTTAGATTGCTGAAATCTAATTTTTGCTACTTTGAGAAGATGATTTGATCTGCCAAATGTAGCAAAAGTGCCACCAACATCTATTATTCTTTGACTTAATGTTAGACGTTTTCCAGAGTTTTGTAGACCGTTAATAATATTAAAATTACTATCGAAATCATATCGTAAATTGATGTCAGGTAAAAACCCAGCCAATCCAGAAGATTTTAGTTGTTTTTCAGCACTCTTATACTGGCAAAATTGAGACTTTATTTTTGAGCTGTTTTTGATAGCTTTGCTTATAGCTTCCTCCAAATTAATTGCATAGGAACCCATGGTAAAAAAAGCAACTACAAACGTGATAATTAATCGAAACATTTTGCTTTCTAGCATGTTATTTAAGTTATTAGCATAAATTACTTTAATGATCAATAACTAATGTTGTTGACACTATCAAGCAACTTAGTATACCATGACCTAATGTTACGTGTTAATATATGAAAACTTTTTTCTTGAAAGAGAAACAAATTAATAAAAAATGGCTTGTTATAGATGCAGAAGGACTAGTAGTAGGAAGGCTTGCGGCATTTGTAGCAATGTTATTGCGTGGAAAACATAAACCTGAATATACACCTCATATGGACTGTGGTGATAATGTAGTCATTGTTAATGCAGAAAAGGTGCATTTTACCGGAAAGAAACTTAAAGATAAAATATACTATAGGCATACAGGTTATTCTGGTGGTTTGAAGAAAACCACTCCAGATAATATTTTAAATAGCAAATTTCCTGAGTGTGTAATAAAAATGGCAGTAAAAAGAATGCTTGATGATGGTCCTATGGCACGTAGAAGGTTTGAAAATTTGTATGTTTATTCTGGCTCAGAACATAAGCATCAAGGACAGCAACCTAAAAAAATAGATTTTGCCTCTTTAAATCGTAAAAATAAGAAATAATGGAGTAAAAAGTGAAAACAAACAATAATGATCAGCCAAAAAAGGCAATGATTGACTCGCTTGGCCGCTCGTATGCCACAGGTCGAAGGAAAGAATCTGTAGCAAGAGTATGGATGAAGCCAGGCAGTGGAAAATTTAGTGTTAATAAAAAAGATGATTTAATTTCTTATTTTAAAAGAGAATCAGTGTGTCAAATGATTAAAGCGCCATTCATATTAACTTCTATGTTAGATAGGTATGATGTGTTTGCAACTGTAAAAGGTGGAGGACTATCTGGCCAAGCAGGTGCCTTGGCTCATGGAATAAGCAAAGCTTTAAGCGGTATAAGTCAAGATCTACACTCTATATTACGTAAAGGTGGATTCCTAACTAGAGATTCACGTGTTGTTGAGCGTAAGAAATATGGTCAACATAAAGCTCGGAAAAAATGTCAGTTTTCTAAGAGATAATTGTTTCATAATGGTATTTTTTTGTAAATGTTATACGAGTTCTTACAGGGGTTTATGATATTTTCTCTTTTTATGACGAATTTAGTTGACTATTACCATTAGTATAATATGCTGTTTATGCAATTTTTCAATATTAAGGTAATTTATGAGTAAAGAAGATATAGTAAACCAACTGAGTAAAGAGTGTTCTAGTCAAGGTATAGATATAACAAAAGCTAGTTTGGGTAAGCTTCATGATATTTTTATGGAGACAATCAAGAACGATCTAAATCATAAAGGTGAAATACGTTTACATGGAATAGGGACGTTCTCTACTACTATAAGTAAGGAAAGACAATGCCGTAATCCTCAAAATGGTGAGATTATGACCATTCCTGAAAAGAAAAGGGTAAAGTTTAAAGCAAGTCAAGCTCTTTCAAGTACTTTAAATAACAAAGAGAAAGCATCAGCTATTTAGATATAGTCATTTTCATCTTTTTAGTTGCACTGTATAAGCCATGAAGTATAGCCTCGCTGATTAAAGAATGGCCTATATTAAGAGCTGAGATGTGAGGTATCTTTTTTATTCTTTCAGCATGTTTATAATTTATCCCATGCCCTACGTGGCATTCTATTCCTAGCTTATTAATGTATTCTGAAGAGTTAGTAATAAGTTTCAATTTTTCTTCTGATGGATTATCACAGTAATCCCCTGTGTGAATTTCTATTATGTCAGGATTTCTTTCTAGCTTCTCAAGATATTTTAGTTGATTAATATTTGGATCAACAAACAGTGAGACTTTTATGTCAAAGCTGTTCATTTCCTCTATTATACCAGCAAGTTTACTGTTCATATTCACGATATCCAAGCCACCTTCGGTTGTTAATTCTTCTCTTTTTTCTGGTACGATACAAATCGAATAGGGTTTTACTTCTTTTGCTATGTTGAGCATTTCTTCCGTAGCTGCGATTTCAAGATTTAACTCAGTGCTAATGTTTTGTTTTAGATTGAATACATCCTCATCTCTGATATGCCTTCTGTCTTCTCGTAAGTGTACGGTGATAAAATCCGCTCCAGCATCAATAGCTATTTTTGCTGCTTTTAATGGATCTGGATAAGAAGCTCCACGTGCGTTGCGAAGGGTTGCAACGTGATCAATATTAACGCCCAATTTCACAATTTACCTCAAAAATTATTTATAAATTATACATCTTATTAGATCTTATGCATGTCATTGTTTAATGCCATAGCTGAAAGACGGAGCTAGCAGTTATACCAATTCTCATTATTGACAAGTCAAACAAGAAACATTCAAAATTGTTTGATTGTGGAAGTGGAAAGAGAAGTGATAAATTTGCATACACTTGCCTTTTTTTACAGTTAATCTAGTTAATAGAACTACTCTTGGTAATCCAAATAGGATTTTTCTCATAATCAAGTTATAGTAAACGGGGGAAATTTTTCGCATCTAAAAAATTTTAGATTAGGATTGAAATGAATAAGTGGAATGATTACCTAGTTCATATATTAGTAAAAGGAGGTACAATATGAGTAATATAGTTCATTTAAATAAAAACAATAATCGTGATAATTTTAGTGTAAGAGGGTTACAAAGAGCCGTTGATGACATATTTGATAGCTTTTTTACAGGATGGAACCCAGAGCTTTCCAAAAGAGGCAGTAGTCTACTACCAGTTTGTGATTTTTATGAAACAAAGGAAAGCTATTGCCTATCATTAGAATTACCAGGTATTCCTAAAGAAAGTATAGATATTAGTATATCTGGCGATAGCTTAATAGTGAAGGGTGAAAAAACATGTGATAATGAATCAAAAGATAAGCAGTTTTACCATAAAGAAAGGTACTATGGTTCTTTCTATAGATCTATTCAACTTCCAACAAATATAGAGCAAGATAAGGTATCTGCCAACTTTTTAGATGGGGTATTGCATATAACCATACCCAAGTCAGAGAAACACATCAAGAAAATTGATGTAAAGTAACCAGTAAGTAATAGCAAGCTTCCGACCTTGAGGCTTGCTATTTTAATAGCTGTTCAGCAAAGTGCAAAATAAGGTAAACGAGAAAAGACAACTGGATGATTGTCATGAAAGTAGCTGATGCTCACTCCCTTATGAAGGTGTCATCCTAGCACCCAGACACTGATTTTTTTTTAATTCCATAGCTGAGACGGAGCCTACTCCCCTTATCATGAAACTGAAGTCTACACGGTACCACAGTACAACGATATAATAAAATATGAAAAAATACCAATAAAAAAGGCAAAAAAGCCCGTATTAACTTTAACAATTCAAAATGATTTAATGTGAAAACCATAGGCGCCAACTGTTTTTTTAACTAAAAATAACAGTCAAGTATCAGGAACTCTAGACATAAACCCTCCTATATGAATAAAGAGCCAGCAAAAATAAACTTATATATTTTTTGCTGAAATTTGATTATTTAGCGAAAAAACCTTCAGGTGAAGATGGATTTTGGATCCTAAAAGAACCCAATTCTCCACTAGAATGAAGCTACCATAGTCTGTAAAGTAATTTTTTATTTAAACTTCTCGCAATCTTTTTATACACTCATCTTTACCAAGAATTACCATGATATCGATGATTCCAGGGGCATCCATTATTCCAGTTATTGGGGCGCGTAATGAGTGGTATATATCGCTCATTTTTATATTATGTAATTTTGAAAATTCCTTAATCTGAGAAGATAAAAAATTCTTATTCCAATCTTCATCTCCTATACTTGAGAAAAATGCTGCAAGTAACTTAATTATATTGAGGTTAGACTTGACAGTTTTCTCAGCTTCTTCACTAAAATCAACTTGAATATAAAATTTTGCTAAATCAAATAATTCGGTCAGATAGTTTGCTCTTTTTTTCAGCTCTGTCAGTCCCTGAAGTAAATAGCCTTTTTTTTTGTCAGTTAGAGTATTTTCTCTAAGCATTAGAGTCAGAATATCTTCATTGCTCATATTACTAATATAGTGTTTATTCAAATGCTCCAGTTTTTTAAAATCGAGCCGTGCAGGTGAACGACCGATGCTTTCTAAATTAAACCACTCTATTGCTTGCTCATTGCTAATAATCTCATCGTTGCCATGACTCCAGCCAAGTCTTAGCAAGTAATTACGCATTGCCTGTGGCAATATTCCCATCTTTTCATAATCGCAAACACTTGTAGCCCCATGCCTTTTAGATAGCTTATTCCCGTCTTCTCCATGAATTAGCGGTACGTGTGCAAAGCGTGGAACATCAAAATCAAGAGCCTGGTATATTAGTAATTGTTTAAAGGTATTAGTGAGATGATCAGAGCCACGTATAATATCGGTTATTCCGGCATCATGGTCATCAACCACTACAGCAAAAATATATGTTGGAGTATTGTCAGAGCGCAAGATTAATATGTCATCAAGCTGATCGCTATTTATCGTAACTTGGCCGTATATTTTATCGTCAACAACAATATTTTCTGAGTCTGGCACTTTAAAGCGAACAACAGGCTCTGCATTTGATGTCGAATGAGTACACTTATGCTTATATATTTTTCCTTCTTCTCTTGACCTTATTTTCTTCTCCGCAACTTCATTCTCGGGGCAGTAGCAATGATACGCCCTACCCTTTTTAACTAAAAGATTTGCAACCTCAATGTGCTGCTCTATTTTTTTTGATTGATATATTATTTCCCCATCATAGTTTATTCCAAGCCATTTTAACCCATCTATTATTGCATCAATTGCTTCCTGTGTTGAACGTTTTCTGTCGGTATCCTCAATCCTTAGTAAAAACTCGCCACCATGACGCTGTGCATAGAGCCAATTAAATAAAGCTGTGCGAGCTCCTCCAATATGTAAAAATCCTGTTGGTGATGGAGCAAATCTAGTGACTATACCTGGCATATTTGTCTATTGTGATAACGTAACCGATGATAACTAAAATTTGCACTTTCAACAACGTGGAACTATAGTAAACTTGAAAGATCAATTTACATTTATTTTTAACAAACTGCATTGTATAATTTAATATTAGTGAATGCAGTGAGGTTTATATATGGATAATTTATTTAAAATTGCAAGACAAGTTGTAGGAAAAGAGGATAGAAATCAATTTATTGAAGCTTGCAAGAAAAGAGTTGCTTGTGCAGCCAAGCATAGAACTGATGAAAATGGAAACCCATTTCATATAGCAGCAAGTGAAGGGTTTCTGTTATCTGCGTTACAGGAGATCATAAAGTATCTAGAAGAAGATACTGAGAACAAAGTAAAGAAAGCAAAAGAAGCTAAAGATTGGGAAGGAGTAAAAAGATTAGAAAAGGAACTTAAGAATAATAAGAAATATATTAAGGAAGCACTCCTCGATAAAAGCTATATTAAGGATGACGGGAAGAAGGCAGTATCACCCCTTTATTTCTTGGACCCTGCAGAGCGGAAGGAAGTTAAGCAAATTGCAGATATAAAATGTGGCTTTATATGTAATAAGAAGTTTCATATATGCTTATATATAGTAGGAGCTATAGTGTGTGCTGTCACTATGTGTGTATCTTTGTATCTTCTATTTTCGGCTTCTCAATCTCTTGCATTGGCTTCAATAGCAACAATAGCTTCTGGAGGATCTTCATATCTGTTATTTAAGGCATGTAATGAAGTATATGGCCTCTATAACGAAAGTACTATAGTGACAGATCCTGATGTTATGCAACTTTTAGATAGTGGTTTAGCCCCAGTGTAAAGTGTTTGCAGTTAGTAATATAGAAATTTACTTTCTTAACTTAAGAAAGTATACTGACAAGATGATAGGAAAGAAGTATAGTAAGATTTTAGTAGCGAACAGAGGGGAGATTACCTGCAGGATAATCAAAACTGCGCGCAAGATGGGCATATCTTGTGCGTCTGTGTACTCAGATGCAGATGCAAATTCTGTGCATGTAAAGCAAGCAGATGAGTCAAGGCACATTGGACCTTCTCCTGCTTATCTTAGTTACTTAAATATCGAAAAAATATGCGAAGTAGCAGTTGAAATAGGTGCCGAGGCGGTTCATCCTGGCTATGGGTTTTTAGCAGAAAATCCAGATTTTCCCCGTGCTCTGGAAAAACATAACATAGATTTCATTGGTCCCAGTACAGCAACAATAGAAGTTACAGCCAATAAAATAACAGCAAAAGAAGAGGCAAGGAAAGCTGGAGTAAATGTAGTGCCAGGATATATGGGTAAGATCGAAGATGCTGCCCACGCAGCCATCGTTGCTGAAGAGATTGGTTTTCCCGTCATGCTCAAAGCTGCATCAGGTGGTGGTGGCAAAGGAATGCGAATTGTATATTCCAAAAAAGAAATTGAACTAGCATTTACATCAGCAACAAATGAAGCAGAGAAAAGTTTTAAAGATGGTAGTATTTTCATAGAAAAATATATAGAACTACCAAGACACATCGAAATACAAATTATTGCAGATAAATACGGCAATATAGTTTGTCTTGGGGAGAGAGATTGCTCGGTACAGAGGAATAACCAGAAAATAATAGAAGAAACACCAAGCCCATTTATTAGTGAAGAAGTAAGAGAAAAAATGTATGCTCAATGTGTTTCTTTGGCAAAGCAAGTTGATTATTTTTCAGCAGGTACTGTCGAGTTTGTTGTAGATAAGAACCAAAATTTCTATTTTCTTGAGGTAAATACGAGATTACAAGTTGAGCATCCAGTAACAGAATTTGTTACTGGAATAGATATAGTGGAAGAGATGATTAGAATTTCTTGCGGAGAAAAATTAAGATTTGGTCAGAATGATATTAAACTTATTGGCTCTGCAATAGAAAGCAGAATTTGCGCTGAAGATCCATCAAAGAGATTTTTTCCTTCCAGCGGAAGAATCAAATATTACGATAAACCAGATGAAAATGGTCATCTAAGAATAGATGATGGAATAGCTAGCGGTTCAGAAATCAGCATTTTCTACGACTCAATGATTGCAAAAATTATAACCTATGGAAAAGATAGAATAGAGGCGATCAGCAGAATGCAAAAAGCTTTGTCTGAGTGCTATATAGGGGAAGTAATAAACAACATAGAATTTCTAGAATCCATCTTCCATAATCCAAATTTTATTGCAGCAAAGCTCCATACGAGATTCATTCCAGATCATTACCCTAGCGGGTTTCAAGGTGATTTTATTACAGAGGAATATATTAAAATATTTGTTTTTATTGCACTGTATGTTCACTTAGAAAATGAGGGAAAGTATTATAGTAAGTCAATAGATGAAGCATTCATAGTGAAAATAGAAGATAATGAGTACTCCGTAAATGCAAAATATCAAGATAACATATTAACAACAGTATATAACCACAATAAATACTCCGTAGTAGGTAAGTGGAAACCAAGTTACAGGTTGTTATATATAACAATTAATGATGATACCGATATAGAACTTAAAATAGAAAGGCAAGGTAGCAAATACTTTATAAGACACGCAGGTATGAAAGCTAAATGTTGTGTATTGAAACCTCATGTCGCTGAACTAAGCAAATTAATGCTAAACAACAAAACAGAAGGGATTTCAGTAGATGCTGTAAAATCTCCAATATCAGGTTTATTGGTTAAATTACACGTCAATACTGGAGATCAGGTAGAGGTAGGACAACCTCTATTTGTTGTAGAGGCAATGAAAATGGAAAATATAATATGTGCTGAATCAGAAATGGTAATAAAAAATATCCATGTTAAAGAAGGAAAAAATATACATGCTGGTGATTTGGTATTAGATCTGATTTCTTAAATAACGCAAGCAGTATAAACCTGATACAAATAAGATAAATGAAAACATTTGATGGGCTATAGCAATGGCCATTGGTATATGCAGCAACAAAGTGACTACTCCTAGAATCACCTGAATGATGACGGAGAATGACATAACATATAATGGTTTTATACTGGCATTTTTTATTGTGAGTATCGCTGTCAGAACTAATATCAGCAATGCTAATGCCCGGTGTATGAATTGCACTGTTACTCTATTTTCAAAGATATTTAGCCAAGTAGGCTGTAAGTAAAATAAATCTTCTGGAACAATTTGTCCATCCATTAGTGGAAAGGTATTATAAATTAAACCAGCATTTAACCCTGCAACAAATGCACCGAAGATTATTTGTATTGTAACTAGGATTAAAATTATCCATATGCAACATGTAATATTGCTATTAATTTTAATTATCTGTTTTGGTTTGATTTGGTAATCAAAAAATTGATATGACAATAATGCAAAGATAACTAATGCAAGCAGTAAGTGAAGTGCGAGCTTATAGTGACTAACATGAGGATTAGATACCAAACCGCTTTTAACCATATACCAACCAGCAAAAGCTTGTAAAATTCCAAATAATAGTGCTATAGATAACCTTATTACTGCATTTTTAGGTATTCTTTTTTTTAGTATAAAGTATATAAATGGTAAAATAAAAACTAAACCTGTCAGCCTTGCAATTAACCTGTGAACATATTCTATTAAGTATATGGTGCGAAACTCTTTCATACTCATACCATGATCAAATGCTTTATATTCAGGTGTAGCTTCATATTTTAATTTTTCTTTTAGCCAGTCTTGTTCACTCAGCGGTGGCAATGTTCCGGTAATTGGTTTCCATTCCGTGATTGACAATCCTGCTTTTGAAAGTCTGGTAAATCCACCAATTCCCACCATGCAAATCACCATGAGAGAGCAGAGAAAAAGCCAAATAGCTACAGGTTTTGCTTCCATAATCCATGCTGAGTTTTGTTCCATTGCTGAGGGTGAATAATAAATTCCCACAAAGCGAGAAAAGCTGCAATGCCATGTAGTAGACTATAGACGGGAAAAAATATTGATACTATATAAAAATAAAAAGGCATTTTTTGTTGTCCGATAGCTATTATCAAAAAAAATCAAGTTAGTACCGTATACTATTATAAAATAATATAAAAATAATTCATTAAAAATTTGAGTCAGCACCAATGAAAGTAACAAAAAAGGAGTCGTGAAAAATATAAAAGCTAAGGAACCAACAAAAAGGTTTAATAGCAAAACTCCCTTAAGCCCAGTGTTCTTAAAAAGTAATTTTATATTTTTTAAATGAACGATATAAGTTTGCATATAACCTTTAATCCAGCTTGCCCTTTGTTTGATCCAAGCAAACACAGTAGTTGGTGATTCTTCCAATATTTCTGAATCAATAATCCTGGTTTTATGTCCCATTTGTGCAAATCTCAAACCAAGGTCAGCGTCTTCAGTGACATTGTAAGCATCACAAAAAAGCACTTTCTTTAAAATTTCCACTGAAAATGGTTACTGCTACCACCCAAAGGTATTGGCATGTTCATTTTTTGCAATCCAGGCAAAAATATTGAAACCAGCTCATATACTCGAGAGAAAAGAATTTTGTAAGAAAATTGCAACCAAAGTTATAGTAATTTAATTTTGCCTGTACACAAGCCAACTTTTCGTCGCCTTTATTAAATTCAATTAGTGCTTTTTTTTAACTGCAACGGATCTGGCTTGTCATCTGCATCATATATTACCACATACTTTCCTCTAGCAAAGCTCATAGCATAATTGCATAACTTAGCTTTTGTTCTAGGCAGAGAATGAGGCACTTTTATTACTTCAAAATACTGTGGTAAAGTGCATTTTTCTATAGCTGCCAACATCTCTTGGTCATCGCTCTCTATCACAAGCTTTACATCTAATTTTGATTTTGGATAATCCAAACTTTCAATACTCTTAATCAATTGCTTTATAACCGCATTCTCTTTAAAAGCAGGCAATAAAATAGTATATATAGGTTCATTCAACTTATCATAATCTGCTTTTTGGTTAGAAATTTTACGCAAGCCAAAAATTTTAGTTACAAATTTGAATAAAGAACTAGAACATCCGATTATAAATATCAACATCAAAGCAAAATATGCATATTTTTTTGTCAGTGTTAAAGTCGAAATCATAACAAAGAAAGAGGAAAAAAAAAGATTGAACTGAGCCCAATGCTGTTAGCTGAAAATTAGGGTTCTTATAATATAGGTAGTTACTTGCGAATTCTGAAATACCAAGGTGTGAGTTAAGAAGATTTAAAATACGTTTGCTATCTACTTTTATCAATACATATTCAATACCGCAATGAGATTCGACCCAAAGATTGATATCTTGGCTTATGTCTTCAACTATAAAAAAGTAGTACCATTTAATTTTTGCCAAGGAATTATATTCAACCTACAGTAGAAAAGTTTCCCTTGTTCTTTGCATAAACTAGAATCAAGTTTAATTTTTTCTACATTATCAATTTGAAGTACAGGCATTGAACTTAATGCAACTTTTTGCTCAAGTCACGTGAAAACGAAGATATAACCTCACTACTACGCTTATCATCTTTACGTTCATGTATCATTTTTTTTACAGCATGAGCAGCTATACTCGCTGTGTTAGCTTGTAAATCCCCAAGAGCTTTTTCAACTCGGTCAGCAACTTTCTTCAAATTAGAATAGGCATTTTCATCTAACGCTTGATCGAGTTGCTGTCTATTATGCTTAATAATACTATTAGCCTTATCAAGTGCTTCATTCATCATTTTGTTAACTTCTAAATCTAATTTTTTGTATTTTTCAGAAGATTTTTTGTAATACTCCAACATATCTTTTCTGAATTTTTCAGTTTCTTCACTTAAAAACTTGCTTTTATTATGTTTATTGTTAAGCGCGTTTTTTATTACCTTCCTTAGCAATTTATACGAGAGGGTAAAACCCGCTAAAAAAGCAAGGCTGACAACTAGTAATGTAGACATAAAAACCCTAAAATTCTTTGGATACCAAATCAGCAACAAACTCCTCTTCAATCTCAGAATTAGTTAACTTAGTATAGTAAATCAAAGCAATACTAGTAGCCATTTGTTTTAATTCACTAGTATACTTAGATTTAAATTGTACTACCTTTTCTTCAATAAGTTTAATCATCTTCTTGTCTTCCTCTTCCAATGTATCCTTAACATTCGCTCTCATTTCTTCTACTTGAGCAAGTGCATCATCTATGATTTTTTTTGCCCGTAATCTACCTTGACTTAAAGCTGCATTATACTTAGCAATTTGCTCTTCTGTAAGTCTTAAAAGGTGAACAGAACTACTGAAAGAATCTAATATCCCCTTACTCCTAGTGTTTATTATTTCATCTAACCTTGGTAAGAACAAACAACTTACTACAAAAAAAAGTGAAGAGAAAAAAATTAAAAACCAAAAAACTTGAGAAAAGAAAGTGGAAACATCAAGCTGCGGCATGTGTCAAACACTACAATATTAATATCATCGCAATTACAAAGGCAAGAAATCCCATAATCTCAACCATAGCAGCACCAACATAAACGTAAGTTTTCATTCGACCTTCCGATTCAGGGTTTCTCGCAATCCCACTTAGCATGGTAGAGAAAATATTAGCTACACCCAAACCAGCACCCAACATAGCAAACGCCATCAAACCAACTGCTACAAATTTTAAAGCCACCAAATCCATATACTACCTTTAACTGTTCCTTAACACTATTATAAAATGTTCTACAGGCAAGTCAAGCACTCACTTTACTGTATCTGACAAATATACGCACGTTAATATAGTAAATATATAAGCTTGTAAAACTGCAACAAAAACTTCAAATCCTATTAGTGCAATTATAAACAAAAAAGGTGCAGGAGTAAGAAATATGTTCATATTTACGATGAATCCTGCTATCACTTTGATGATTGTATGACCTGCAATCATATTTGCTGCAAGCCTTATTGATAAACTAATCGGTCTTACTAAATAAGCAAATAATTTAATAATGATGATTATAGGTGCAAGCCACAAAGGAGTTCCTTTTGGTAACAATATGCGTAAAAATTCTACTCCTTTTTCTTTAAAACCAACAATCGTTATATAAGTAAAAACCACCATTGATAAAGCGAAGGTAACTATCACATGACTTGTGACCGTGAAACTATAAGGAAGAACACCAACTAAATTACACGATAAAATGAAAATAAATACTGTAAATACCAAAGGAATGTGCTCCAAACCTTTACTTCCAGTGTTACTTTCTATTATTGAAACAACAAAATCATATACATATTCAACTGCAGCTTGCAAATATCCTGGTATTACTGCACCTTTTCTTATTCCAAGGAGCAAAAACATTACCATTAACATCACCGAGATCATCATAAAAAGAGATGAGTTGGTAAAGTTTATGTCATACCCAAATAATTTTGGTAGTTCTACTATTGTATATACTTTAAACTGTTCTAGCGGATTTAACGCCATCTTGATTTATATACTTAAACTATGATGGTAATTAAAATATAGACTTTATAGGGTAAAGTCAAGAATTAAGATAGAAGATCCATGCCATTATGGCATAAATATATCAACAAAGTATGTGATTAGAATGCTAATTATAGCCAGAGTTACATTAAAAAATTCACTAATCTTATTAAGTTACCTAATATCTTGACTTAACATCTTATTTTAATTATAACTTAACTTTTAGTTGAGGTATTATTATGGGTGGAATAGATTTTATTAATCAGCCTTTAAATTTAGAACAGGAGTTTGGTAACGGATATATCAAATTGACAGATGGTTCCTTTAACGAATACACCGGCCATTATCAAATAGGAAGCAAAATACTAGATGAAAGTCATAATATGATAGGAAGCTTAACTATTGATGGTTACATTTGTAGTTTATATGAAGATAATCACAATATGAATCTCATATTTTCTATGGAAGTAGATTTAAAAGGTGATATAGAGAAGATAAGCTTTCTTCGCAAAAATATATAAAATTACAATAGCTTCTACATCACTGCTCATGACGTATAGGTATTCCGCTACAATAAACTTTAAAAGCATCACATTTTACATTACAATAAATTTTTGTTTCTTGTTATATGGATGAAATTCACATTATCTTGGTTATTAGAGTACTTAGAAACCAATGCCAGTTTAGAAAAAATTACTGATAAGCTAACTCACATAGGATTGGAAGTAGAGGATGTGGTCAACAATAACAAATTGGCCGATTTTGTTATTGCAAAAGTATTAGAAGTCACACCTCATCCAAATGCTGATAAATTAAAATTATGTAAAGTAAATGATGGAAGTAAAGTTCTGCAGATAGTCTGCGGAGCAAAAAATGTTAAAGAAGGTATGAAGACCGTGCTTGCATCTCTTGGTAGCACATTGCCAGAAAGCAACTTTACAATTAAGCCTACAAAAATAAGAGGAGTGCTAAGTGAAGGGATGCTCTGCTCTGCTTTCGAACTTGCGTTGACTCAAAATGAAAGTGAAGGAATAATTGAGCTTTCTGATGATTATAAAGTAGGGGATAAATTTTTTAATTGCGATCCTGTAATTAATATAAATGTCACTCCAAATCGTGGAGATTGCCTAGGTGTTTATGGAATAGCACGTGATCTAGCAGCAACTGGAATTGGAACGTTAAAGACTTTAATCATTCCACAACTTACCTGCTCTATAAATTCACCAGTAAACGTCAAAGTTACCGACGGGGAGAGCTTTATTAGTGGAATATACATCACCAATGTAAAAAATCGAGAGAGCCCAAAATGGTTAAAAGATAAATTGGAATCCATAGGAATGCGCTCCATTTCTGCAATAGTTGATATTACTAATTACATCATGATATCCTTTAATCGCCCAATGCATGCATATAATGCAAAAAAAATAGAAGGAGAGCTCACAGTACGTAAAGCAAACGATGGAGAAAAATTTATTGGTTTAAATGATAAAGAATACTCACTAAATAAAGACATAAGTGTTATTTCTGATGATAAAAATGTTCATGCAATTGCTGGAATTATAGGTAGTAAGTACAGTGAATGCACTCTTGAGACTACTGATATTTTTTTAGAGTCTACTTGGTTTGATCCTATCTCTATCACTAAATCTTCAAGGCAACTAGGCATCTACACAGACTCAAGTTACAGGTTTGTACGTTCAGTTGACCCTAGTTTTACCCTTGATGGACTCAATCTTGCAGCCCAGATGATTTTAGATTTATGTGGCGGAGAAGTTTTAAGCATAGTGTCTGCTGGCAATTTTAATAAGGCTGATACCAAGATAAATTTTGATTATCAAGATGCAAACAAACTTGGAAGTGTATCTGCATCACCTAATGAGGTATTCGATATTTTAACAAAGCTAGGGTTTAGTATCGATAAAAAAACCGAAGGTAATTGGAATATACAAGTACCAAGCTGGAGACCAGACGTAACCATACCTGCTCACTTAGTTGAAGAGGTAGTAAGAATATACGGCTATGATAAAATAAAGGAAGAGCAACTAGCAGAAGACGTGACAGTAGAAGAAGAGACACAAGATGATTTACGCATTTTAATGACAAGCAGAGGGTTTCATGAAGTGATAACTTGGTCTTTTATGAGTGAATCAATAGCTGAAAAGTTTGGTTACTTGAACAAATTATTTATTATCGACAACCCATTTAATAATGACTTTAACATAATGAGACCAAGCATCATACCAAATTTGTTAAAAGTTACTGCAAATAATACTGCCCATGGTACACCTGGTTGTGCAATTTTTGAAATTGGGCCAATTTATAATGATGAAGCTCAGTCTAAGTATGTTTTAAGCGGAATCAGGTCAGGAAATAATCTACCACGAAACCATTATAACACTGACAGGACAATAGATGTTTTTGACGCAAAGGCTGATCTCATAACAGCTTTGGAACTTTTTAATATCAATTGTGATGATTTAGCAATAGAGAGAGCAGAAAAAGAATATTATCACCCAGGAAAATCAGGCTCCTTATCTTTTAGAAGTAAAATAGTTGGTTATTTTGGAGAATTGCATCCTAGTATATTGGATTTTTTTAACATCAAACAAAAAGTTGTAGGCTTTGAGTTGATGTTAGAAAATATCGAAAATTTACCTATAAGTAGAAAAAAATTTATCAATTATAAATATCAAAGTGTAAAACGCGATTTTGCATTTATTATAAATAAAGATATAGAAGCAAGTAGTATAATCAATATGGTAAAAAAAAGCTCAGAGCTCATCACAGAAATTTTGATATTTGATGTATATCATGGAAACAATATAGAATCGAATAAGATGTCTATAGCATTTTCAGTTACTTTCTGCTCTCCCACTCACACTTTAACTGAAGAGGAAATACAAAAGGAATCAAATATGATAGCCAACTTAGTGTGTGAAAATACTAAAGGAACTTTGAGAGCTCATTATTAAGCCGTAATCGCCGTTTCCTGATTTTGCTGTGTCACTTTTACTTCATCCAATTTATTCCCTATCTTGAATTCAATATCCTTAAAAAACCTATTCCACATTCCATGCAAATGCTCTTCTACTTTAGGACATACATCATTTTTCAATGTCGTTCTATCATCAGAAAATAAATTACCAAAAAAAACTCCTACTTCCTCATGACTTAACTGAAAATATTGAAGAAATTTTTCTACTTCCTTATGAGTATCATGTGCCACACTCAACGCTTTTCCTTCTGTGCTCTTATCCCCACGCATTGCAACGGCAAGACCTGTTTGAATATATCCCAAGCCTGTCCTAATAGCTTTTATAGGCTGAAGAAATGAACTCTTATCACTTTTTGGTACATTATTTACTATATTTTCCACCAATCTATTTATTAAAGGAGAAAATAAATCTTGACAAAAGCGTTTGATATTATCTTTTACTTTAATTACAGGACTTTTTATGAACTTTTCTGACAAATAGTACTCAAGTTCTGTCCTCTCTAGTAACTTCTTAAGTGCTTCTTCGTTAAAAGTTTCATGCTCGAACGCTTTCAGCAAGTCATCTTCTATTATTGCAAATTTTATTTTTTCACGAGACTCTAGTTCTTCCCTGTAATTATTTTTTGTTTCTTCATTTATCAACAACTCTTTTTCTTCCAATTTTAACCGTTCTAATTCTTTTAGAATTTCTTTGTTATTTTTCAAGTGCTTCTGTATTAATTTCGTATTTGGATGCCCTTCCCCTTTTCTATTACACTCATCTTCTAAGTACTTATCTAAGTCCTTATTCCCTTCTATTATTTTTCTTAATAGTATAGGTTGTTCAGATCTTTTTAAGTATTTTTCAATTCTCACTCGATGTGAATTAATCTTTTCTACTAGATCTGGTGCCCCCCTTTCTAATAACTTACATGAGTCCTCTGTACCCTTTGCTTGGCCTTTGAATAAATTTTGTATTTTGCATTTCGTTATTTCTAAATATATCTTTGCTATAAAGTCATTCACCTTACCTGAAGCTTCTTCTAAAACTTCCCCATTCAAAGGACCTTTTATCTCCTCTTCTAAACTTCGAAAGTGGTCTATTAAGCTTAGTGTTCCTAACATGTCTAACTTACCCTTAGCTTTTTTCATTACTGATTCTATTAGCCTTTGCTCAACTTCTTGATCGTCATACTCGAACCTAAAAAGACCCTCTAATTTCCTTTTTAAATCATCATTTATTGAGTTATCCCCCCCTTTACCATCAGACATTTTTTCTAATTCTTTACGTATAATGCGATACCTCTGATGCCCTGCCTTTCTCAAATTCTCAATCTCTTTTTTAGCACTATTTAGAGCTTTTCCTGTTTCTTCACAATACTTCTCTTTATAAACATCAATGATTGTCCTCTTATCTATTTTCCCTTCTTCTTTAATCCGCTCCCATTCTGCTTTAAATAAAGGAAATTCACTATCTTCCAAGGTATCTGGTACTTTTGCTCCTGCTTCTCTCAGATCTTTTACTATCATCTCTTTCTCATTTGGTAACTCCTTACCTTGACTTTCTAATTTCTGTTTCACTAAAGTATTTTTTAGCTCATCCTCCAGTGAAAAATCTTCTCCCCGTCTATTTTGCTGAAATTTAATTGCTTGTATAAAAGCAACTTGACAAGCATTTTCTACTAAGTGAGTTATCAACTTAGAATCTATGCTACTCACCACTTTCAGCTTGAATTTATTAAAAAATTCCTTCAGTTTATCATGTGTAATATCTTTCTTTTCTAGCTTAATCAGCTTTTCCATAGTTCTTGAGCATTCTTGAATCGAAGTTGCAAGCACACTCTTGATTTTATCATGCAAGGGTCTAAGACCATTTTTTAAATTTATGTTAATTGGCAATTTTAGTACGATACTATGCTCCGAATCCGTCTCCACACTAAACCAGTGATTATTTTCATTCTCATATAAGTCTCTAAGTAATTGTTTAAATTGTGGTGGAAATTTTATTTTCATATCATATTTAATTCTTGAACCAGAAACTACTGTTTCATAAAAAGACAACTCTATATTTTGGTGCTTATTAGAATAATGCCCCATACTCATTTTAAGAGTAGCCACTAAAGAATGAGATAAATCTCTATTTAAAAGATAAAAAGTAGCTAAAGCAATTGTTGCAGGAACAACCGAAGCTACCAGTACAGTCACATTAACAAAAATTGCCATTGCAGCAAGAGCTCCATATGCCAATCTTTTTAGCACACCTGTTTCACTCTTTTTTGTCTTATCTTCCACTACACCTTCTTGTGCCTTGCTATTTGCTTTAGATCTACTGTATATGACTAACCCCAGTGCAGTAAAAGCAATATAAGGAAGTATTAAAACTGACAGAGCTAAATTTAATATTTTCTTCTCTGGACAAGCTATATTTATCTCTTTCAATATTTTGCTTGACATATTATACCAGGAGGTAAAAAAGTCAGAATTATTATCTTTATAATGAAATATACTGAGTGGAACATTAAAAGCAGCTATTTGTTTAATTAACCCATCCTGACTACTTACAGTATCAAAAAACCCTTCTTCCCCTTCTAAATTAGCAAAACCTAAATCATTCCCTTCTTCTACATTAGAAACATCTTCCATAGCATCAAAAAACTCTTCTTCCTCTTCCAAAGGAACATTGGAAATAAATTCTACTTTACCTAAACCATCACTGTTGTTATTTAAATCAATAACTTTTCTATGACCATCTGCAACAACTTGATTCATATCACCACCCTGCTGAAAGCAATTTGAGTATAGCATAAACATTAGTAACTTTTCAACTTCATTAACTTAATACTAACTATCAAATCTTGATATTCCTTAGAATAGAAGTCGGCTCCGATCTCTTTATTAGTGTCCAAGGATAAGGCAAGGGTCTGATCTTTTATATATTTATTCCATGTAGTTATTGCTTCCTTAATTTTTTCATCTTCTGTTTTTATTGTTACTCTAATTCTATCTGATATATGAAAATCAGCTTGTTTTCTAGTTTCTTGAATAAGCCTCACAACATCTCTCGCAAGCCCTTCTAGAATTAGTTCATTATCGAGCTCAGTACTAAGAATAACAATCCCTTTATTGTTATCAAATACAGAAGAATATTCACTGTTTGCTTTTAACAATAGTTCATATTCACCTTTTTCTATAATATAGTTCTCTGTTTCATCTCCCAGAAATATCTGTCCGTTTTCAACTTGCTTCCACTTTCCTTCCTTAACGTATTGAACTAGTTTCTTGATTTTGTCTGGAATCTTCTTACCAAGTAGCGGGAAATTTAGTTTTAGCTCTAATGATGCAATATCTTCAAGTCTATTTACTAATTCTAATTTTTTTACATTTACCTCATCTTTTATCATCTCTTGGTATTCATTTGAGTCTGCAGTACAATGGATCCCAGTGTCACACACTGGGATGACAGAAAACGGCTCACCTTCAAGAAAACTATAGAAAGACTGATGGTAGATAGTCATACTGCCAAGTGGCTGCCTGATGCGCATGTTAAACGTATTTCTGATGGATAATGCAGAGTTACATATCTCTCTTACCAAATCCATCTTGGCAATGAGCTGACTATTATATCTATCTGATTGTGGAAAATCAGCCAAATGAACAGATATTTCTTCATACCCAAGCCCCTGCCATATAGTCTCTGTTATAAGTGGTAACAAAGGAGCTGCAGCTCGAAGCATGTAATAAAAAACTGTGTACAGAACATTATAAGCGTCGGTTTTATCTTGATCTAAGTCACTTTTCCAAAAACGCTCGCGACTGCGACGAATATACCAATTATTTAGCACTTCAAAAAAATCTGTCAAGATTTTGCAAGCTTCCTGAGAGTTATAGTTGTTCATAGAAGCTCGCATACCTTCCACAGCTTTAAAACATTTTGAAATCATGTAGCAATCAATAGTATTCTGATAATCCCTACAAATCTCAGCTTTAATTCCATCTGCATTGGCATACATAGTAAAAAAGTGATAACTGTTCCAAATAGGTTTTACTACGTTTTTTAGAACATCACGCACTAAATTTCCTTCTTTGTCGAGTAGTAAATTACCACCGCAGACAATAGATCCAGAAAGCATAAGAAAACGCAGCGCATCAGAACCATATTTGTCAAAAATCTCCATTGGATCTGCATAATTATTCAAACGTTTGGATAATTTCTGACCTTTCACATCAAGAACCACACCGTGGCATATGCAATTCTTAAATGGCTCACTATCAAATAAAGCAGTGGAAAGCACAAAAAGTGTATAAAACCATCCTCTTGTTTGTGCTATATATTCAGTGATAAAATCCGCAGGGAAATTACTCTCATACCACTCCTTATTTTCAAACGGATAGTGAACTTGCGCGAATGGCATCGATCCAGATTCAAACCAACAGTCAAACACATCAGGCACACGACGCATAACTGATTTTCCTGTTGGATCATCAGGATTTGGTCTTATCAAAGTATCGATAAATGGTCTGTGCAAGTCATCTATTTCAACATTAAAATCTCGCTCTAGTTCTGCTATCGAACCATACACATCTACTCTTGGATATTTTGTATCGTCTGATTTCCACACGGGAATTGGAGTACCCCAAAATCGATTGCGTGAAATAGACCAATCGTGTGCTCCTTCAAGCCATTTTCCAAATTGACCATCTCTAATATGATTCGGCATCCAATTAACTCTCTTATTCAGTTCTACCATTCTCCCCTTGAACTTTGTCACAGCAACGTACCAAGAAGGCATAGTGCGATAGATCAAAGGAGTATCAGTTCTCCAGCAGTGAGGATAATTGTGAATATATTGCTCAGTTTTAAACCAGCTCCCCTGCCTTTTTAATTTCTTGATTACTGTATCATTGGCATCAAAAACATGAACTCCTGCCAAATCTGAAACTTCAGTAGTAAATTTTCCAGCGTTATCAACTGGACAAATAGCTCGAATATCATGGCTTTGACAAAGGTAAAAATCTTCTTCACCAAATCCAGGAGCAGTGTGCACAACACCAGTACCATCTTCTACTGTAACATAATCGGCAATGAAAACACGGAACGCATTCTTTGTATCTTTAAAGTAATCAAACAGTGGTCTATAAGGAAGACCTGCAAGATCACTTGCTTTAAGTTTTATATTACAGTTTTCATATTTAATATTGCTTTGTTCACAGTGGCTGACAAATTTCTCTAAATAACTTTCAGCAAAGATGCAGACTTCATCATTCACTAACACCATACAATACTCAATATCCTCCCCTACTGCAAGTGCAAGATTGCTAGGCAACGTCCAAGGCGTTGTAGTCCAAGCAAGTAATCTACATTTTTGTTTAAATTGTTTTGGATTTTCTAAAAGTTCAAAAGCAACAGTTACAGCTTTGCTAATTTTTTCTCTATAAGCATTATCTAGTCTTGTTTCAAAATTAGAGAGTGGAGTTTCGCACGCCCAGCTATAGGGAACAACGCGTATTGATTCATACACCAGACCTTTATCATAAAGCTGCTTAAATGCCCACATGACCGACTCCATGAATGACTTATCCATAGTCTTATAGTCATTGTAAAAATCTACCCATCTTGCTTGTCTATTTACATATTTCTCCCATTCTGATGAAAATTTCATCACAGAAGTACGGCAATGATTATTGAATTTTTCAATGCCAAACTTCTCTATCTCAGTTCTACCAGATATTCCAAGTTCCTTTTCTGCACCCATCTCAGCTGGTAAGCCATGGCAATCCCAACCAAATCTACGTTCAACCCTTTTTTGCAGCATAGTTTGATATCTTGCAAATGCATCTTTTATAAAACCAGTAAGCAAGTGTCCGTAATGCGGAAGTCCATTTGCAAACGGAGGCCCATCATAAAATACAAAACAATGACCCTTGGAACGTTTCTCGACTGACTGCTCAAAAATTTTATTTTCCTGCCAAAATTTTATGATTTCCTGTTCTAGCAATGAAAAATCAGGACTGCTACTTGTATCAGGATAATACTTCATATTCATTTTAACTGGATAAAATCAAAGAATATAGAGCTTTCTGGAAAATTACAAATTCAAAAACTCTGTTTCTATAAACATAGATAGGTATTGACATCATTATACAATATATTAATTCATTAGACTTATTTATTGAGGTTGAAGATGAATAAAGACAATAGAAGTTGGCCTTATCAGAAATTTCATGATGCTAACAAAAATAATAGTAAAAGCAGCTTTATTTGGAGATCTCTTTCTTATGAATATAGGAATTATGGAAAGGTTGAAAAAGCACACTATCAGTGGGAAAAGAAAAAAAATCCCGCAAATCTATTATATCAAGTCTCATATGATTGCGTAACAGAGAGTTGTAGTCCTTTAAGGATTAAATCTAGATAGCTTATAAACTCATAAAAACACATAAAGTGTTCTACATGAGAGCATGGGGGCACTTTTCTCTAATTAGGCAGCGCATCCCAACAAACTATTTTGCCGAGCTTCCAATATCCTTACATTTACTATTTTATCTTTGTATTTATCGTCAGGATCATCAACGCATACTGATTGCATATATGGGCTTTTACCAATAATTTGATTTTGGTGTTTACCTTTTTTATCACTGAATAGAACAGGAATAGTTTTTCCTATCATACTCTGATTAAATTCAAGTTGTTGCTTGCTAATTAATTCCTGTAACCGAAGAAGACGCTCTGTTTTAACCTCTTCTGGTACTTGATCTTTTCTTTCCGCCCCTGGCGTTCCTGGCCTTGGGCTATATTTAAAACTATAAGCCTGAGCGTACTTTACTTTTTCTACTAACTTCATAGTTTCCTCAAAATCTTTTTCAGTTTCTCCAGGAAAACCAACAATAAAATCAGAAGAAAATTCGATTTCAGGTTTCAATTTGCGAAATCTGTCTATTATCTCCAAATACTCCTCTGCAGTGTGTTTCCTGTTCATTGCATGCAATATTTTATTCGAACCTGACTGCACAGGTAGGTGAACAAACGGCATGAGTTTTGGCTCTTCCGCATGCACCAAGTAGAGAGATTCGTGCATATCTCTTGGATGAGAAGTTGTGTAGCGGATTCTTTCTAGGTTTTCAATTTTAGCAATGTGACTAATTAATTTTCCTAAATCCCAGACCTCTTCTTCGCACTCTCCATGATAAGCATTAACATTTTGACCGAGCAAATTGATTTCCCTTGCCCCATTTGCAACTAACTTCAATATTTCACGGAATATTTCACTTACTGGTCGTGAATACTCAGCCCCGCGAGTGTAAGGCACAACACAAAACGTACAAAATTTATCACAACCTTCTTGTATAGCAAGAAACGCAGAAGAACCCTGGCTATTGCCATAACATTCATCCGGCAATTTATCAAACTTTGCAACTTCAAAAAAGTCAGTATTTATTATATGACCTTTACTCCTACTTGCTTTGACTATCAATTCCGGTAAAGCAGCGATACTCTGCGGACCAACAACAATGTCAACAAAAGGAGCTCTTTTGAATACCTCTTCCCCTTCTGCTTGCGCTACACATCCAGCCACTACTATGGTCCTTTCTTTTCTTGACGAATGAATTCTTCCAAGCTCTGAATAAAGCTTTTCTGCTGCCTTTTCTCTAATATGACAAGTATTCAATATCACCAAATCAGCTTGTTCTACATCACTAACAACGTTGAATCCTAGAGGCTTAACTATATTCTCCATTAAAATGGAGTCATAAACGTTCATCTGACAGCCGTAAGTTTTAATATATAGGCCTTTCATATTTAAAATTCTTCACAAAAATTCTAGCAAATTATACGAAAAACTGAATTCTAGTACAACAGCCAATAAAGATTGCTTGACAAACCTTCTCGCTTTCCTTACCGTAACGGTGGAGGTATTTTAAGAGCTCAAAGAGCTATCTCCTTCTGCGTGCTTTTCAGTCAATTTATCAATAAAAAGTGTGGGGTATCTTCTTCAGTGTATGCTGTAATATGTGCGCTGTATTTTTTTTTGCTAATCTTTCGGGGGGGTTATGTCGAGAATTTCAGATACTTAACCTTTATTCTTAAGCTAAAAACCGACTGGTACTTATGGTTTTTATAAAGAAAGTGCAAAAAATACTTTAGAGAATATAAAACAAAGGTAGAAAAGGTTTGAGTAACCAAAAACTGTTTCTAGGCATAAATTTGCGATTAATACTTAAAAAGTAATTACATTAATATAATGTTCACACTCATATACCAATGTAGATATATTGCTAACTAAAGAACATGTTATGCAAGAAGAAGTATTAGATTTTACAGATGCTCTTTGTCAAAATAAATGTGATTCCTTTCGAGTGACACTCTCCTATATCGTTCTTTAGATTATACAGAAATCTAACACAATTATAGAACAAACTGAAAAGTTCTGGTAAAGTAGTTTTATTTATAAAGGGCATGCTACTTGATATTGAAAAACGCAGCATAACAAATGCACTGTGGAAGTTACAAGAAGCAGATCAAAGGGAGATTTTTACTCTTATACAGAGATTTGAGTTGCCAGAAATATTAGCAAGAATATTAGTTGCTCGTGGTGTTAAAATAGAAAATGTACATAACTTCTTACACCCACTAATCAGATCGCTATTACCAGATCCCTTTCACCTCCTTGATATGGATAAAGCTGTTTCTCGCATAATAAAAGCAATAAAAAATAATGAGAATATTGCAATATTTGGTGATTACGATGTTGATGGTGCAACGTCATCAGCATTGATTAATAGATACCTAAGAGCGATTGGGACACACTCTACAATCTATATTCCAGATCGTGTTGATGAGGGCTATGGATTGAACACAGATGCTTTATTACAACTGAAAAATAATGGTATTAATTTATGTATTTCTGTTGATTGCGGTACGCTTGCATATCAACCAATAGAAGAGGCAAGGGTTTTTGGACTTGATATTATAGTTATCGATCATCACCTTGGTATAGAAAAATTACCAAGTGCTGTAGCAGTTGTTAACCCCAACCGCCTTGATGAGAGCTCCCCTTATAGTAACTTAGCAGCAGTTGGAGTGTCATTTCTGCTAATTGTTGCTCTTAACAGAAGCCTACGTGAGCAAGGATTTTTTACCAACAAAAAAGAACCAGATTTATTTGATCTACTGGATTTGGTTGCTCTTGGAACTGTTTGCGATGTTATGCAGATTACAGGCCTAAATAGGGCTTTTGTTTTACAAGGATTAAAAGTTATGTCAGCAAGAAAAAATGTTGGCTTACGTGTTTTATTTGACGCTTTAGGAATCCTTGAAAAACCAAGTGTTTCACGATTAGGGTTTAGTATTGGGCCATGTATAAATGCCGGAGGAAGAATTGGAGAAGCATCACTCGGTGCAAGGTTACTTTCCACTGATGATGAAGAAAAGGCGCATTCAATCGCGCTAAAACTAATAGATTTGAATAATGCAAGAAAAATGCTAGAAAATGAGGCTATTTTGGAAGCTACAACACAAGCGGAAAATTTTGCCCACTTAGGTGTAAATTTTATAATGGTAAGTGGTAATTGGCACCAGGGAATAATTGGTATCATTGCATCAAGACTAAAAGAGCAGTTTCACTTACCAACGATAGTGATATCTTTAAATAACGGAATAGGAAAAGCAAGCTGCAGGTCAATTTTTGGGATAGATATCGGTGCTGCAGTTCTTTCTGCAAAATTTACCAATCTAATCATTGAAGGTGGTGGTCACAGTATGGCAGCAGGATTTTCGATTGAAGAAGATAAAATAAGTGATCTACATGATTTTTTTACTCAAAGATTTGCAAATTCTACAAATGACAAAATCATAAAAGCCGATGGCATAGTAACAGCTAAAGCAATAAACTTATCCCTGTGGAATCAATTGCAACGCCTAGAGCCATTTGGTATTGGCAATCCTGAACCGAGATTCATCATTCAAGGAGCAAAGATAAGAAAGCCGGAAGTTATAGGAGTTGACCATATAAAATGTTTTATTGCTGACGATAATGTTGTGGTCAAAGCTATTGCGTTTCGCTGTGCAAATACTGAGCTTGGTGCTGCTATTATGCAGGGTGATGTTAAAGCCATTTTTGGTAAGATCTCTATGAATTACTGGAATGGCAATGAATTTATACAATTTATGATAGAAGATGTCTTAACCATTAGTTAATTTACTATTTTAAAGTAATTACCTATCAATCTCACCAAATACTATGTCGAGTGAGCCGATAATTGCTGCAATGTCAGCAAGCATGTGTCCTTTTGCCATGAAATCTAAGGCCTGTAAATGCGCAAAGCCAGGTGCTCTTATTCGACATCTATAAGGTCTATTGGTACCATCTGAAACTATATATACTCCAAACTCACCTTTTGGCGCTTCAACTGCTATGTAAGCCTCACCTTCTGGCACGTGATATCCTTCTGAATAAAGCTTAAAATGATGAATCATAGCTTCCATGGATCCTTTTATTTCAGCTCTTGGCGGTGGAGAAATTTTTCTATCTTCAACTTTTATTGGCCCTTCAGGTATCTTCTCTATGCATTGCTTCACCAAGCTGATAGATTGCCTAATCTCCTCCATTCTTACTAAATAACGGTCATAACAGTCACCATTTTGACCGATTGGTATATCAAAATCTAACTGATCATATATCTCATATGGCTGGCTTTTTCGCAAGTCCCAAGCAAGTCCAGCAGCACGTAGCATTGGTCCACTAAAGCCCCAATCAAGCGCCTGTTTTATTGATATTTCACTAATTCCTACAGTGCGTTGCCTCCATATCCTATTTTCTGTTAGAAGCTCATCAACATCATCTATGTACTTTGGAAATTGCTCTATAAATTTTGCAATATCTTCAATCAAACCTTCTGGGATATCTGCTGCAAGTCCACCTGGCCTTATATAAGCTGCGTGAAATCTTGCACCTGAGGCCCTTTCATAGAACTCGAGTATTTTTTCTCTCTCTTCAAAGAGCCATAAAAGAGGAGTCATCGCCCCAACATCAAGTGCTTGGGAAGAGATATTTAGTAAATGATTTAGTATTCTTGTCAGCTCACAAAATAGAACACGCAAATATTTTGCCCTAATCGGAACTTCGCACTGCAATAATTGCTCCACACATAGCGAATATGCATGCTCTTGTGACATTGGTGACACATAATCAAGGCGGTCAAAATAAGGCAGAGCTTGAAGATACGTTTTATGTTCTATTAACTTCTCAGTGCCGCGATGCAAAAGTCCAATGTGGGGATCTGCCCTCTCGATCACTTCACCATCCATTTCTAAAACAAGACGTAGCACCCCATGTGCAGCTGGGTGCTGAGGGCCAAAGTTTAGCATCATTGTCTTTAGATCTGGCATGTTTGGAAGTTTAAGATATCAAAATTGTATAGGGTAAAATTTGCTTAAAGTCAATAGGCTTCTTGTACAAGCTATAACTCATCGTTACAATAGAAAAACTCTCAAAAACTTCACCACTTCTTCATGATCTAATAGACAATGTTTATGTGTCACATACAATTATTGCACTTATGTTGATCAAGGCAGCGAAATTATGTATAGATAATTTTGATTGAGAAATAGTTTTTCTACTATATAAATTCTACTTTAGAGTAACCAAAATTAATGAAAAACAATAAATATAGTTTAGGCTTAAGGATCATTCATTGGTTAATGTCTCCTCTTATTGTTGGTATGCTTTGTTCTGGACTGTACATGAAAAGTTTGCAGATTAGCAGTGAAGTTAAATTCAGCATATACGCTATTCATAAGGCTTGTGGTATCACCGTTCTTGGATTAATTATGGTACGTATATTTTTTCGCGTCTTTACTTATGTTCCTCAATTGCCGGCAAGTTTTTCTCGGTTCGTAATTAATGCGAGCAAAACGACACACTTTGGTTTGTATTTTTTGATGGTGCTAATGCCATTAGCTGGTTATGTCATGTCTTCTGCTTCTAGTAAAGAGATCAAATATTTTGTTCATATCCCTTTGTTAATCAATGAAAACAAAGAGCTAGCTAGTACAGCTAATCAGCTGCATTCGATGCTTGCATGTCTTATGATAGTCTTTATAACCTTGCATATACTTGGTGCTTTAAAACATACATTTATAGATAAACAAAACATTTTCAAACGTATGATATAGGCTATATGTTGAGCGGGATTTGGAAGAAAGGAACGAATTTTCTCGGTAGTGAGTTTGCAGTAATGGGTGGTGCTATGAGCTGGGTTTCAGAGAGAAATTTAGTTTCAGCAATCTCAAATGCAGGTGGTTTTGGTGTAATTGCATGTGGTGCAATGTTTCCAGACTTGCTGAAAAAAGAAATCATAGAGACACAGAAATTAACTCATAGGCCATTTGGCGTCAATCTAATTACTATGCACCCAAATTTGAGTGAGTTAATAGATATATGCATTGAAACAAAAGTAAGCCACGTAGTTCTTGCTGGAGGATTACCAATAAAAACTAATATAGCAAAAATCAAGAATGCAGGCATTAAAGTTATGTGCTTTGCACCAGCATTAAGCCTTGCGAAAAGGTTAATAAACATGGGGGTAGATGCGTTAATAATAGAAGGTATGGAAGCAGGAGGACATATCGGTCCTGTTAGCACTTCTGTTCTCGCACAAGAGATATTACCTCATTTTAAAAATGAGAAAACACCGGTGTTTGTTGCAGGTGGAATAGGAAGAGGAGAAATGATAGTGAACTACCTAGAAATGGGAGCAAGTGGCTGTCAAATAGGTACATTATTTGTCTGCACGAATGAGTCAATCGCTCACAAAAATTTTAAAGAAGTGTTCATCAAATCAGCTGCGCGTAATGCTGTATCTTCTGTGCAGATTAGTGCTGATTTCCCTGTAATTCCAGTAAGAGCTATAGTTAACAAAGCAAGTGATGATTTTATGAATCATCAAAGAAACATTATCGATAAATATCAAAATGGAAAAATCTCAAAAGAAGAGGGGCAACTTGAAATAGAAAAGTTCTGGGCTGGAGCTTTAAGAAGAGCAGTAATTGATGGAGATGTTGAAACAGGATCTTTAATGGCTGGTCAAAGTGTTGGCATGGTTGATAGAGAAAAGCCTGTAAAAGAAGTAATAGATATACTAGTTCAACAGGCAAGCAATTATGTTGAAATGTAAAATCAGTAATCAGCAAAGAAAATAGTCAGCAAATTGCTATAATTATACTTAATAAGAAATAGCTACCCAGTTTTAATTCAAAATTAACGCTAAAGAGGTATTCATGCATTTTGTTATGTATGGAGAAATGTTATGCCAAGTGGCTTTGCAAAACATCAGAAGAGTAAAAAAGGTATTAATAAGAAATTGTATGATGCTATATACAAAAAGGTCACACAAAAAAAACATAATGATGAAAATCCAAAAAAGGGAGGGAGTAATATCACAGAATGCATAGAATTGCTTAACAAAGGAGCTGCTCCTGAGATGTTAATTGAGATATTAACGAAATTAGAAAAATTATCGAGAGAGAAAGAAAAATATCAAGAATATTATAATTATTACACCGAGAAATTTCTTCCAGCATTGAAAAAAGAAGCAATGGAATTAAAAGTCGAATTTCCAGTGTTTAAGAATGAAATAGAACAATCACAAGGATCACCAACAAAAAGAGGAAAAGTATTAGAGATGGTTTCAGAGATTAATAATAAAATTAGTGACAAAAATCATTCTAGTAGCATTATTCAAAATCACAAAAATAGACAAGTTAATGCTATGGAAAGTTTTAATAAACAAAGTCTTTCTGGTGAAATTGAAATTCCTAAAAATTTAGGTATTGATACTCTGGAAAAGGATTGTTTAGCTAAGGGTGTAAGTGGAAAAGGAACCCCTGAAATACATAATTCCTTGAGAAGTTTAGATCATTATGATACTTCAACAATTCTTACATCAAAACAATCGCAAAAAAGAAAGAAGATCACACAATCACAATTGAATAGTCAATCTGATCTTTCGATTGATAGTAAGGATTTAAAAAATGAAAATCCTAATATAACTATGAATGCTGTAGAAGTGCCAAGCGGTGCAAATACTCCTGAACTCAGTAGTAGTGATTTAGATAGTGGAATAAATTCATCTAGCTTGGCATCAAGTAGCAGAAGGAACAGCTTAACTTCAGTAACAAGCATTTCATCTGAGGAAAGTGTACACTTAAAATCAAACCCTACTGAGGAAGATAATAGTTTACAACTAGAAGATGAAGGAAAAGCAAAATTAGCACATCCGAACAAAATAAGGCCCAAAGGCGCAAGCGGAAGAATACCCCCTTCTAAACATTATAATAAGACTGAAGAAGGTCCTCATTGTGTGATCTCAGTGACAGGCAGTAAGGTAAAAGATACAATGCAATCCAATAATTATGAAAATAATAGTAAAAACAAAAATCTTCACGTTGCACTTGTAATAAGTTCTGCTCTCTTAGCAATAGAGTGCATTGTTGCAGGAGTAATGACATCAGGATTAGTAGGAGCAGGACTGTTTATGCTGGCTGGAGTGTTTGCTACAGCAGCTGCCGCTGAATTTTGTTCAAATATTCTGTCAAGTAAATTGACATCCATTAGTGTGAGTCCTCTTGTTGATAATAAAGAGCTAACACGGTGATAAAAGTTAAATATGAGTTACTTATGGTGAGCAAGTGAATTAGGTTCTTGCCTATTGATGTAAAAATTGTTACACTTGAGGAGTATCTTAAAAGTATTTAGCTGATGCACATTCAATTGGGTAGAGTTTTTGCTGTTGTAGCCCTGTTAAGTTTTGTCTTCATGTCATTTTCCAGTAAAGCAAGTGATGAATTGAAAAATATACCAGGAACATTGAAAGAACTTATTTCCTCATTTTCAGTTAAAGATACTATGGAAAATATGAGTCCCTCAACAATTATAGGTTTATGTATAGCTACAGTGATACTTGCGGCAGTGTTCAGAGGCCTAATTTTTTTCATGATAATATTTGGCGTACTGATCATGATGTTTGGAAGCACAGAAAAGGCAACAGATTACCTGAAAGAAAAATTCAACTTTGCAAAGGAAATGCAGTTACAATCCAATAACAAAAAAGACGATAAGGATTAAGTAGGATAGATGATTCTTTGTTATCTTTTTATTGAATACGCATGATATTATATGCAACCAAAAGTACCAGCCACTAGCTCTAATTCTGAAAAAAAGAACAATTTAGCGTTACTAGAAAGTATTAATTTAGATTTTGTCCCTTATGCTTGCCACTACGATGAAGAAACTATACTAACAAAACAGGGGGAATTATTAAAAATAATCAAATTAGAAGACTATTCTTCAGTTGATAACTATGGTGATCTTAGAACTGAAATTAGAAAAAGTATATCAAAAAATATCAAGAGTTTATATTTTACCGTTTGGATTCACACTGTCCGTAAGCGCAATAAACTTAGCTTAAAGTGGAATAAAACTGCAGACTTTTCTGATCAGCTACACTCAACGTGGTTTAATAAACTAGTTGATAGTAAACTACAGTATATAAATGAATTGTACATTGTAGTGTTACTTGGTAGTTTTGGCAAACATATTAATAATGTATTTTTTTTTGGCGGGATAAAGAATAGGCACAAGTTATTTTTACAAAAAAATCATCAAGAATTACAAAAAATAACTGACCTGATTCAAAAAGATTTAGAACCTTTTGGAGCTAAAAAATTGGGCCTTAGGTCTAGTGAAGGCAAAATATATTCTCAAATGATGGAATTTCTCCATTACATTATTACATTAACGCATAAAGATTATCCAATATGTGAAAGGGACCTATCGCAGCATGTTAAAAATTTAAAAGTAGCTTTTGGTTTCAATAAATTTCAGACATCGTTTGAAGGTCAACAGAAGTTTGGTTCTATTTTTTGCATAAAGGAATATCGAGAAATCCCCTTAGAAAATATAGATAGGTGTTTGCAACTTGACTCCGAGCTTATCATCACAGAAATAATAATATTTACTAGTAATAATAAAGCAGTAAAAGAATTTAAAAAACAAATTAATATTCTGCAAATCAGTGAGGACAATACCTTACTTCAAAACTCAGGAATAAATGAAATAATAGAGCTTGAAAAAATTTCTGCTATGGATTTTTGTCAACAGAAAATTATTGTTACAATCTTTGCAGATGATAAGAATAGGTTAGCTAAAAATATCAGCGATTTATCCTCTGTAATGTCGTTAATCGGGTTGATGATGTTTAGAACTGATCTGCACATGGAAAATCATTTTTGGGCACAGCTTCCTGGAAACTTTGCTTTTGTTACACAACCAAAAAATATATTAGAAAAATATGCTTGCAGCTTTGCTATGTTGCATGATTTTACATCAGGTACGTTAAAAGGAGGAAGATGGAAAGAAGCAGTAACAGTTTTTTTTTCAAAAAAAGACAGTCCTTACTTTTTTAACTTTCATGGAAAAAAAAACAATGGTCATACCACAATACTTGGAGCTCCAAATTCAGGTAGAACCTCACTGATCAACTTCTTACTCTCGGAATCAAGAAAATTTAACCCTAGGATTGTTATATTGGATAATACTGGAAAATCAATAATATTTACTAAAGCAGTAAGAGGTCAATATTACATAATTGATCCAAAATATAAAGATAAAAGTCTAAAATTCAACCCACTGAACATTGAAAATAGTGCTTCTAATCGCAATATGCTTGTTGAATTGATCAAAAGGATGGTTGCAGATGCAAGTTTGGTAGACATAGAAGAAAAGATAAAAAAAATTATAGATTCCATATTTGCTATACCAAGAGAATCGCGATCTATTTCTCAAATTTCTGAAGTGCTATTACTTCTTGGGGGTAAAATAAGTAAATGGTGTGATGATGGTGAATTGGCTTACTTATTACAAGGTGATGATGAGTCAGACATTAACTGGGGAACAAAAACTATATCCCTCAATATTGCAAATCTCACTAAGCAAAAAGAATGTATGTCCGTGATACTTTACTATTTCTTATACTCTTTCGAAGCAAAATGTGATGGCTCACCTGCAATACTTGTTTTGGATGAAGCATGGGAGATAAGTAATATTTTTCCTACAGAGGAAGAGTTTGACGACTGGATGCAAAGAATGACAAAGTTAAATGTTGTAGTAATTCTAAGTACTGAAAACTTAAACCTAGCATTTGCTAGCAAGTTTACTAAATATTTAGATAAGCATGTCGATACAAGAATCCTGATGCCGAACATAAATGCAAACAGGTTATACATGAAAGCATTTTCTCTGTCGAAAGAGGAACTGAATGTCATTTTGCAAACACCAACACAGGAAGGTTTGTTTTTGATAAAGCAGTACAAAGGTTTAGTAACTTTAAATCTAGATTTGAAGAATATGAAAGAAATACATGTACTTTCAGCTAATAAAGAGACTATAAAGTATATGTATGAAGCAATAAAGGAAAAAGGAGAAAAAGTGAGTAAGTGGTTACCGGCGTTCTATGAAAAATGTAAAGCTTAATTTTTTATTGATATTCTCCTTGATATTTTGTCTTTCTTATCAAGGATATGCTGATTGTCCAGCATTTGTAAAAAGTAATACTGAAATTGAAGCTATAGGAAGTAAAGCAGGAAAAGGTATTGCGCATTTTTTTACAGGCAAGTGGAGCGATTTAGATTTTGACGCAAAATTATTGCAACTTATTAAAGTTACAGCAGTAAATAATCAGGGAACAGAAGGTTACTTCGATCCAAAGATTAAGGTCTGTGATTACGAAGGGAACGACAACTGTCATATATTATCCGGTGGAACATTCTGCCGCAAGATATATGGAACGCAGAGTACAGGAGCTGGAGTTTCTGCAGCAGCTTTTATCGATTGGGAAGGAGATAAAACAAAAGCTGGAGGAGAATTTGACCAAGGTCTTGGATGGGAATGGGCAGATGGTGTTACTGATGAAGAAAAAGTAAAATTTGCTAATGCCCCTAAAATATGCGTTTGTAGTCAAAAGGGGGCTTGTATGTCAGGAATTTCTTCATGGGGCTCTAGAGTATTTTCTGGGGAAAATATTTTTCTTCTTGGAGAGATGGGAAAAGCTTGTGATACATGCTATCAAACAAAAGTAAAGTGTGCCCCTGTACAACTTGCACCTGGCCCACCTGCATTTTGTGAACAACTTGCGATATCACCACCGCAAGTTAAAATTGTTCCTATAACAAATGAAGAAAATGATTATTTCCATCCAAGAGTTGGAGTCATTATTGGTGAGCTGAAAGAAAGAAGGGAGATATATGTTCCATCTGCTGTTTCAAATCACAAGAATATTTCAAGTTGGACATATCCCATTCCATATAAAGATACTATCCATTATTTCAAAACCTATAGAAAGAAAGGTCAGCTCTGCGCTGAATATTATGGTACTGAAAAAGAAGAATCGAAAAGGAAATTACAATTTCCTGCCCGTTGTTTTCCATCACCAACTGCTCCAAAGCCTGAGGAAATAAAGGTAGTAAATGAAAATACGCTAGAGGTAAAAATGAAGATGGATGAGAGAGTTTGTACTGAAAGGGCACGTGGAACTCACAATAATCGAGTCTGTACTTTTAATGTTAATGCTGACACCAGTCGCTCTATAGAAGTTGGCCCTCTATTCTTAAAAGTAGTAAAGCCGGCAATAGTAGAAAAAACAACTGGTACCGGTAACATAAAAAGCGATATCGATAACATAATGGAAGGTATATTAAAAAGTAATTCGCAATTTGAAGTTCTAGAAAGATATGGGTATGTTCCCGATATCGAAGCAGAATGTAAAGAGTTTAAGGGAAATAACTGCAAACTGGATAATTTAGGATATCCTAAAATAGAAGTAAAATATAAAGAAAATCCTAAAAGTAAAATGCTATGCCTTTCTGGTTGGCAGCCAGAACCGGAGGAATTCGTTCTTGAAAAAGGAAGTGAGCTAATATCACTAAAGTCAATGAGAGCAAGCTATGCTAAACACAATACTGTTTACTCGAAAGAATCAAATCAATCTTATTATTTTCCTTGCAAAAGAGGGGAAATTATTGAATTAGTTGATGTTTTAGCAAAGCCACAAGATGCACTAGATGAAATAATATTCAATAAGAAAGGATATATTTCTATTCCTGAAGAAAATAAGCATCGAGGTAATTGCATGGCAAAAAAGGATAAAGACGTAGATACGAAACAAAATTGTAACAAATGCAAAATAGTATATGAGTTAACAGATGGAAAGTATGAAGAAAAAAACTGTAATCACGGTGATGATGGTTGCCTCTGCTTTGACAGAGTGTGTAGTCGCTCAACACAGTATGTGAACAAGGACAACAAGCCTTTTTACTTAAGAGTTTCACAGGATAAAAATGGAGTTGTAAAGAAGTTAGATCATCCAATTAAAGCAAATAGAACAGAAGTCTTTTTTGCTGATAAATTATGCAGATTCGATTTAGATGGTTTAAAAAAGAGATTGAGTGAAATAATAATAGCACAATTGAAACATAAGAAGCAGATTATTGAAGAAAGGGATCAAAAACTTTATGAGCTTGGAGATGGCTATACAGGTGATCTGTCAATGTATGATTACGTTGAAATAGAAGCATGGGGAAGTGGTGAAGCTGGTCATATAGCTGGTAAAGCTCAGTCTACAGAAAATAGACCAGGAATGCCAGGTGATTACATTAAAGCTAAACTGAGAGTCAACCCTAGTTATCCATATATTCAAGTAAAAGTAACAGAAGGAGGTGGTGGACAAGAAAATGATAAATCTAACAAGGATGGGGGACCTACTTTAGTAAAAATGTGCATGGACCTTTCACAAACACTTTGTAAAGATTTAATTACTGTTGCAGGTGGAGGTAGATACAGAATCTATGGGAGAAAGGATTACAAAGATACAATAATTCATGAACAAAGTTTAAAATTAAAAGAAGAAATTAAGAAAGTGGATAAGCTAAACTCTAGTAAAGATGATAAAATAGCATATATAGAAAACGGTGAGATTAGGTACAAAGATGTAACAAAATGTAGTAAAAACTACATGAATAAAACATATGGTGCTGGTGGTTGTATCAACGAAAGCAGAAAAAGTTATAGCAAGGGCGCTCCTGGTTATGTAAAAATTAAACCTATGTTTGATAAAATCGATAAAGAAAGAGTAAGAAAAATAGATGGTGCTATTGAAAAAATGATACAAAATACAGATGACATCACAGGTATTGATGATTCCTTAATAAATAAACTTGATAAAGAGATTATTGATACAATTAAAGAAGAAATTAGAAAAGAATTGTTAGGTCTATAGTCAAAGAACCCTGATAGTTGCAAATGGGGTAAAGTTGAATTTACATCACTGAGATTATCTGTTCAGATGCATGTGAAACCAGTGTTTCTTTTTTTGTATCTCAGTTCTCATAATGTCATCCCAGTGCGTAATGCACAGCTGTACAGAACATTGAAGATGTCATTCCAGTGCGTGACACTGGAATCCATGTAAATTTAACTGGATGCCAATTTCACAAACTAGTTTTCCCATCTATCTTATTTTGCTACTCTGCCGAACAGATACGTCAATTTCATCTACTGATTAGCTAGGTCTACTGTACTTTATATGTTGTACCAAAAGCTCCATAATTTTTTTTTGCTCATAAAATTGCTGAAATGAATATATTCCATTCTAGCCAACTAACACGAAGAACCCTCCTTGTAAATTTGGAGGATTATCATGCCAGCTAATGTTTCTTACGTATTCAGCAGCTTGTAAGGAAGTATCTCCCAAAAGGTTTTTAATATTAGGATCAGCACCTTTTTCTAGCATTAATCTTGCCATTTTTTCATTACCTTTCATAGCTGCTATATGTAGAGGTGTATTGCCAAGCTGATTGCCAATATTAACATTCACCCCTCTATACTAAGTAATAATTGAGCTACCTCGTCATAGCCATTATTAATAGCTACACATAAAGGATTCATACTGGTATCACAGCCATTGACTTTAGCACCATTATCAAGAAACAACTTAACTACTGATGCATGCCCATTCTGAGCAGTTAGATACAAAGGTGTGAAATTATTTTTCTACTATGTTAACATCAGCATTTTTTTTGTGATAATTAATAGTTCAACTATTTCAGTATGTCCATTCTGAGAGGCTAAGTACAGAGCTGTTATACCAAATTCATTGTCTTTAGCATCAATCTTAATTTCTTGAGTATTAAGTAACACCTTTACAACTTCTACAAGTCCATTTTGAGCAGCAATATGTAAAGGTGTCTTACCGTCAGTACAGTCTTTTATATTGGGATCATCTCCCGCTTTAATTAACTCCTCTATTATAGCTTTGCTTTTAGCTACAACAGCAAAGTGTAAAACTGTACTACCTTTAGTAGTTCTTTCATGAATATTAGCTTCTTTACTGATTAGTAACTTTACTACGTCCAAATGTCCTGAATAAAAAGCAAAATGCAAGGCTGTAAATCCTTTTTTATCCTTGATATTGATATCAGTTTTTACATTAAGTAATAACCTAACTTCATTTATGTTACCGTTATAAGCGGCTTGATGTAATAGAATATTTTCAACCGGGAGCGATTGAGTGCTGAATATATTTACCTCTATATAATAGTATGCCTAGTGGTGCTACATCAAAACAAGGAACATTCAAGATTTTGCATCTGGCAATCTATTTTCTCTATTCTAATATATACAAACTATTTAAACCCACCTTGTAATCAGGATAAACTAGAGAGACACCAAGATCTTTTTTAATTTTAGTATTGCTTACTTTTTTTGACCCTAAATAAAAACCCCGTGCGTAATTTGGTACGGAAGAAATCTCAACTGGCTCTGGAGGGCTAATATTGAGAAGCTCGGCTGCATACGTGACCACTTCAGATTGCGTAGAAGGTAAATCATCTGCACAATTGTATATCTCATAAGGCTTTATATTTTGCATGGAAGAAAATAAAATATTCGATATATCTTCAACATGAACACGAGAAAAAATTTTTTTCACATTTCTTGCTTTGCCAAGCTGCAGGTCAATTAGCGCATTTCTACCAGGACCATATATCCCAGCCAAACGAAAAATATGTACAGGCAATTTGCTACTTAGCCACTTCTTTTCAGACTCAAGGCGCTTTTCTCCTCTAATTTCTATAGGCTTTGTTTCAGATTCTTCATTCACCCAATTACCACAGTGGTCACCATAAACATTAGTTGCAGACAGATAACCAAGCCATTTAATATTCTCCAGACAATGACCGTATCTCTCCATAACATCATCGCCATCTGGAGGAATAGAAACTAAAACATGCGTTACGCTTTTAAGCAGATCTTGATCAACCTTTTCATAATCAAAAAGATGTATATCTTTATTTCTTGATGTACCATCAACTTTCCAGCCTAAATTTAGCAATTTTTTCGATAGAAATTTAGCTACATATCCGTAACCAAAGCAAAACAAGTGCATGGAAATTAATTCCCAAAATTCTTCTTGATAAACTCAACCCCTAACCTTATTCCTTCTTCATTAATAATATGGCCTAATCCATGAATTGGGTATCCTTGAGCGTTTACTCCATTTTCTTTTAGAGCTTTAACCGCTAAACCAAGGGAAGAAAAAGGTACCACATCATCAGCATCACCATGAATAATACATATGCTGGGTTTTGATTTGATCTCCGGTGCAATTTTTGAAGGTGAAAGAAACCTACCAGAATATGCAACAACCGATGCACAAGACTGAAGCCGGGTAAGAGCTACATGCATTGCAAGCATTGCCCCTTGAGAAAATCCAACTAAAGAAAGCTGAGTATCTTTTAAATTAAGCTCCTTTAATTTTGTACCAATAAAATGATTTACAATTGATGCAGCATTTTTCACCCCATTATATAGTGCTTCCTCACTACGATCCTCTAAACTAAACCACTGATAACCATCACCTATTTCTCTTTCAAATGGAGCATTGGGAACTACTAAATATGAATCAGGCAAAAACTTGCTCATAACTTTAGCAAGATGCATGAAATTATCGCCACTTGAGCCCCAACCATGAAAAAAAATAATCAAATTTTTCTTATTTTCATTTGGGCAAATTTCTTGGCTTTGTAGTTTAATCATCTCTTTTGTATTTGTGTTTTTTTTTGTAAAACTGACTGATCCATCAATATTAGACAAAATTCTATAAAATTCAAGAATTTCCATATCACCCAAAAAGGTAAGTACTATTTTAAAGATAAAAATCCTATTTAAAAACAAAGCAGTATCTCAAAAGAGCTATACCTTTTCAAATACTTTTTTATTGTTATTTAAATCCGAGCTTCTCGTCCTTAGCATACTTTCAGCGAGGTACTCCATTGAATAGTAAGGTATTTTTAAGTGCAGTAACTACAGTCATATCTGGATCTTCACGTTTTTCTCTTTCTACTTTTATAGCCAAATAACCAACTACTGCACCCAACAATAAACCAGTAATAGCTGATGTTGCACACGTTGAAATATCTGCTTGTATATTATATGCTACCACAAAACCCTTAATAAAACCTACTGCACCACAAACGCTAATACAGATACGCTCCTTCCGAAGTTCTATTTCATTAATTTTTCGTACATGATTTTTCAAGTACTTTCTTGCATCTTGAGTAGTACGTGTTAGAGCAGTTGCTCTATAGTAGTTTTTTGTGTTAGCATCTGATTTTGCTTCTACCAGGCACTTTACTATACCTAAATCACTTCTCTGAGCAGCTAGCATTAGAGGAGGGTTTCCTTTTCTATCTTGCGTATTAACATCTGTATTTCCTTCTTTTACTAGATACTTTACTACATCCCAATGAGCCTTATATATAGCTGATATTAGAGCAGTTTTTTCTTCAAAGCGTCTACCATTACTTCTTGCATTAACATCTACTTCTGCTCTTTCTACCAGGTATTTCACTGCCTCTAAATCACCATTTAGGCAGATGAAAATACTTTAGAAAGTAGCTCAGTACAACTTCTAACTATTCGTGCAATTGATAATGCTTGTAACGTAGAAGGTTGTCTCAATTCTTGAGTATCACCTTCTAATTTTGGTACAAGATTTTTTAGCCAAGGAACTAAATGTGTGAAATAATCAAGATCCTCTTTTGTGAAACAACTCAATAAATTTTTTACAGTATTAGATTTGTCACTTTCTTCAATTTCTCTATTTATACCACAATATTCTAACAAAGCATCAAGTATTGCTTTACTGTTAAAAGTATATACTATTTACTAGCCCCCTGAATAAACTTCGAAACCATCTCAATCCCTATTAAGGAATGAAGGCATTTTGTAGACTTTTTCTTTTAATACTTATGCCTTCTATTTAAAATTGGAATGAGAGGAACCTCACTACTGCCATAGCTCTTTGAATACTACTTGTAATAAAAACTACTTAGCTTCAACTTTCTCTATCAATTTCTTGACCAAGCCTCTCAATCTTCTGCTGGAATCATCAAGCTCTTGAATTTGTGAGACATCTTTTCTCATGAGCTCTTTGTGATTACTCTTTATGTAATCATACATTTCCTTCATCTGAGCAATCATCTTGTTGATATCCATACCATCCATATCAGGTATCATGCTAGTCATACTTCCTTCTAGCATACCGCCAGCCATAAGTTGCTGAGACATTTGTATGAATGGCTTTAAGGTCTGTTGAAGCAAATTAGGGTCGCTTGCCAATTTTTCTATTTGCTCTTTGCAAGTATCCATGTACTGCCTCATAAATTCATCATCTTGCACTTTATCTGTCATAATTACACCTATTTGAAACTAGTATTATATATTGTTTTTAATTAAAAACAATACAAGAACAACTATATTAATACTTGATTAAATGACAAATTAACTATTTTAAAGGTTCACATACTCTCTTTAACCATTCCTTATCTTTTATGCAATTTTCTATATTTTTATAAACAAATTGGTGATAGCTATTTATCCATTTAACTTCATCTTCAGTAAGCATTTGTATATCTATTAGCTTTTTGTCATAAGGAACAGAGGTCAATTGTTTAAAGCTTAAAAAGACGTTTTCTCGTCTTTCAATATACATCAGATTCTCAATTCTTATTCCATACTTTCCTGGAATATAATAACCAGGCTCGTTAGAAAGTATCATGCCTGGAATGAGCTCCACTTTATTTCCTCTTGATATTGCTTGCGGTCCTTCGTGTACCGAAAGGTAACTTCCTACTCCATGTCCTGTACCGTGCATGTAATCTATTCCAAATTTCCATAAATGTATACGCGCTAATATGTCCAATTCCCCACCATTGGTACCAGGGAGAAAGACTGCACTTGCTATCGAAATGTGAGCTTTTAGTACTATTGTGTAATGAGCCCGTTGCTCATTAGTTGGGTTGCCAACTGCTATAGTTCTTGTAATATCGGTTGTACCATCAAGGTACTGACCACCAGAATCGATCAAATATAGTCCATCTTTTTTAATAGCTTTATTTGTCTTATTGCTTGCACGGTAATGAATGATTGCTCCATTCTCGTTGAATGCTGAAATTGTTGGAAAACTCGATTGCTTAAACAAATTCTGCTCTTTTCTGTATTCTAAAACTTTTTCTTCAGCTTCAAGCTCAGTAATTTCACTATCAATAGTGTTTTCAAGCCAATATAGAAAATTTGTAACTGCTACTCCATCTTTGATGTGCGCACTTATAGCTCCAGTTATTTCAGTTTGATTTTTTACTGCTTTGTGAAGTAAACAAGGATCCTCCTTCTCAATTATCTGCTTATTTTCTATAAGACCTCTTTCATTACTTATTGTCATCTCAGTGCTTGACACTGGGATCAATGCTTTTTTATTTCTTGTCAAGCACTGGAATGACACCGAAGCTGATTTTTTATTTAAATAATGGTTATACAAGGAATCTATTGCATTCATAATGCTCATTGGAGTCGTGCTTGGATCTATCACCACCAAATTTAACTTATGTAGTGAATTTTCTAGCTCACTAATATCAAAAACATTTATATGGTTATCAAAATTTGCTTCTATAGTTGAATGTTTTTTATCTTGAATAAATAAATCAACATTGGCATTTTTATACAATATAGCACGACCCAATATACAAGGAGTATATTCCGCACTTTCATTTCTTAAATTTAATAACCACGAAATTGAATTTGGATCAGTCAGAAGAACTGCTTCAGCCTCTATGTTTTTAGCTACTCTTTCACATTTATCCTTACTACCCTCACCAGATACATGTGAGACTATTTTTTGTACTTTATGACTACTATCTTTTTTCATTAAGTATGGTACCAGTTTACAAATGCCTTCATATTTTCTTATGTCCTTCATAGTAAAATATTGCGGATGGTAACCCAGTGAGGTAGTCAATGTTAAGTTTTCTTTTACCCATTTGTATGGATCCTCTTCTTGTATATTATATACTCGAAAACTCCCCTGATCAAGCTGAATGCGAGCTTGTGTGATATAGCGTCCATCTGTAAAAAATGGGCACTTATCACTCTTTGTAACGATAAGTAGCCCATTTGTTCCCGTGAAGCCACATAACTCTGCTAACTCTTTTGAATATTCATTTAAATACTCGTCTTTAGTATGCAACATAAATGCATCAACATTTATTTCGTGCATAAAAGAGCGAAATTCTTCGATTTTTGACATGGAATACCTTATGCAGAATTAGAAGCTATTTTCGTTTTCTTATTCCTAAGGTACACCAATATGCTAACTATTGCTGCTGGAGTGATACCCTGTATTTGCTTTGCAATGCCAATTGTTGATGGTTTTATTGATTGCAACTTCTCTATCACTTCAGTTGACAAGCCTTTAATCTGTGAGTAGTTGAAATTAGTTGGAATTTGAGTATTAACTTCCTCTTGTAGAAACTTCATATCTGCTTCTTGTCTTACTAAATAAGGCTTGTATTTTGCTTCAATTGCAACTGCTTCATATATTTCATTCTTGGCTATGCTATCAGTTATAGTGTTATTCCAGAACATGAAGCTGGAATCTACATTTTTTTCAGTTTCAACTGCATCCATTCTATCATCATTCAAGTACTGGATCCCAGTGTCAAGCACTGGGATGACAGGAAGAGCTGCTTTGGTGTTATGCAAATAGCTGACACTGGAATCCATGTTTAACTCTGGCCATATTTCTCGTAATTTATTCCAGTCGATATTTGGATAACCGAGCAAATCTAATGCTGTTTTTCTTATTCCATCATAAGATATTTTAATGCCATAGGACCTGAGCTGCTCAGGAGTAATTGTTAGGCTCTCTAATTTCTCCTCAAGTTGCTTGATGGATTTAAGTTTACCCTGCAAAACAGAGTATCTCCCATGCGACACAAGAGAGATGTCATAACCTTTTTGTGTCAATCTTCTATCTGCATTATCTGACCTGATTGCCAGTCTATATTCTGCACGCGAGGTGAATAATCTGTAAGGCTCAGCAATTCCCTTAGTGACCAAGTCATCTATCATTACACCGACATATGAGTCTGCACGATGAAGAACAAAACTTTTTTGAGATAAAGAGAGTACTGCATTGATTCCGGCAATAATTCCCTGCCCGGCTGCTTCTTCATATCCAGTGGTACCATTAATTTGACCAGCAAAATATAGTCCTTTAACTTTCTTAGTTTCGAGAGTATGAAATAGCTCTCGTGGATCGATATAATCGTATTCAATTGCATATCCAGGTCTTAATATTTCTGCATTTTCAAGCCCTTTTATACTCTTTATCATTTCATACTGCACTTCGATGGGCAATGAATTTGAAATTCCATTTGGATATATAGTGTTATCATCAATCCCTTCTGGTTCTAGAAATATTTGGTGATTATTTTTTTCTGCAAATTTTTTAACTTTAGTTTCAATTGATGGACAGTATCTTGGTGCAATAACGTTATCTAAATATGAAGAAGCTGATCTGTGAAGATTCTCTCGAATTACTCTGTGTGTATGCTCATTAGTATGAGTAATAAAACATGAAACCTGAGGATGGTTAATTTTGTCTGTAAGATAAGAAAATGGTGTAGGTGGATTGTCACCCACTTGCTCTTGTAATACCGACCAGTTTATAGTACCACGATCAAGCCTAGGTGGAGTTCCGGTACGTAATCTGCCGAGTTTAAAATCATACTTCTTTAGCGTGTTTGCAAGCTCTATTGAAGGTTTATCTCCCATTCTTCCAGAAGGAGTTGTTTGCTCTCCTATATGAATCACACCACGTAAAAAAGTCCCTGTAGTCAAAACAACTCTGCTTGTCAGTGTACATTCACCTGAGTCTGTTATTACAGCTTTTATATAAGATTCTCCATTGCTATCACTTTCGATAAGAAAATCGTCAACTGACTCTTCTTTTACTGTCAAGTTGTTATAATTTAGGATAATTTCCTGTATTACTTTTTTGTATAATTTTCGGTCTGCCTGTGCACGTGGGCCCCATACCGCTGCGCCTCTGCTGCCATTTAAAACGACCGAGTGTATGCTTGCTCGGTCGATAGCTCTTCCCATTATTCCATCAAGGGCATCCACTTCCCTAACTACAACACCCTTTGCAACTCCTCCAATTGCTGGATTACAAGACATTTCTCCTATAGTTGAAATTTTGTGAGTTATAAGTAGCGTACTTGCACCAAGGCGTGCTGCAGCTGTAGCTGCTTCACACCCTGCATGACCGCCACCTACTACCACTACGTCGTACTTATGCATCTTCTTGAGTAATTCCTACTCTATAATATTCCAACTATCAGTGATTGATGTCAAATTTTACAGATTCCAGTGTTACACACTAACTTAGCTCAAATCATCTTCTCTTTTACAGAAGAAACTTTTTCAACTGTAGGAGAGGTAATACACTCATCCACTTCTTCTTCCTGAAATATTCCAATATATTTAGAATCTGTAATCGAAGTTGCACTTGCTGCAAATGTAATTGCTGCTTCATCTACACAATGCACTAAAGATGTGGCTACATAAACCCCCATAATTGTTGCTATTAGCCCTGTGATTGCACTTACTAAGATAATCACTGGTTACTATTGGATTAGGAAGAACAGCAATCACACTTGCATTAAGCACTACCCCAATCATAGTACTTATAGGTATAGCCATACCCAAAAAATGCTATTTTCCATGATCTTCCTCAATAGGATCTCTTTTGCAAAACCTATATAGCAAACATCCTACGTGCAAAATCGCAATCAATACTAGAGCCACAGAAACAGCAATTGCACCTATAGCTAAAGGTGATGAAGTGTCAAAACTTAACCAACAAGCTAATACTCCTAGTGCTGACACTATACTGTAAGCTAACAAACAAATATACATATAATCCCTCTCACTAATTAATAGGTATCATTTTTACTCTAAATTGCAAACTTTCCCTCCGCCATCTAAATACTAGAGCAACAAGGAATGCTAACGGCCGTGCAAAATATCTAGTGTTTACATTTATGTAAAGTGGAATTTTGAGTGGGGCGAGCGACCAGGATTGAACTGGCGACATTCAGTACCACAAACTGACGCTCTACCAACTGAGCTACGCCCGCCAAGATATAAAATATCTAACATACGAACACAAATAGTCAATTGATTATTTAAGCTACCTCCTTTTAGAGGGTTTTAAATATTTTCATTCATGCTTTTATCATTATACTCAATCGTATTGATACCGTGATATGTTCAAAAGTATTTTCACATTTAGTTTTTTTACAGCTATTTCAAGAATCTCAGGGCTAATAAGAGATGTATTGATTGCTACGGTTATTGGTGCAACCTCTCTTGCAGATATATTCTTTTCCTCGTTTCGCTTTGCTAATTTATTTCGATCGTTTTTTGCAGAGGGGGCATTTACCACCTCATTCATACCATTATACTCTGCAGAGTCATATGATAATAAAAAGGCATTTAATTTCGCAAGTAGTGTAATATCCATTACGTTTATTATTCTAGTAATTTTTTGCCTTATCACACAAACCTTCTTCCCCTATATGATCAAAGTCTTCACTCCTGGATTTGACCAAAATAAACTTACCTTTGCTGTAACTTTGTCGAAAATTATGATGCCCTACATAATCTTCGTGTCAATCGTATCACTTATTGGTGGAATGTTGCAAGTAAAACATCATTTTGCTTCAACAGCTATTTCACCAATCATTTTGAACCTCTGTTTAATCATCAGTTTGTTTTTACCTTACATCGAAACACCAGCTCATAACCTTTCTATAGCCGTCCTGATTGGAGGGATTTTGCAGCTACTTTTAATAATATTTAGTGCATACAAATTAAAGGCTTTCTTTTCTTTTAGTTTAAAATTAAGTAACGAAGTAAAATTGTTTTTTAAACGTGTGATACCTGCAATTATCAACAATTGTGTAATACAAATAAGTGTATGGATTGACACAATCATGGCGAGTTTTATACCAAATGCAGTTTCTTATATATATTATGCCGATAGACTAAATCAACTACCACAAGGAGTAATTGGTACTGCAATTGGTACAGTACTTCTTCCTCTGATTTCAAAACGAATAAATGATACTGAGAATATAGTCAAAATACAGAACAAGGCCCTTAATATAGGGTTAATATTAATTATGCCAATAGTTGCTGCTTTTATCATTATTCCTGACATAATTTTACTTACGCTTTTTTCTTACGGCCGATTTGATTATTATGCAGTGCAGCAAACTGTTCCTACATTAGTAGCATTTTCTCTTTCTTTACCCGCATTTATTATAAATAAAGTATTGCTACCCACACTCTTTGCTAGGGGAAAGCTAAAAATACCGACTATGTTCTCATTAACGTGCCTTGGAATTAATATAATACTAAATCTCATATTAATGAACAAATACCAACATATAGGAATTGCTATTGCTACTTCCATTTCCACTTGGATAAATTCTATTTTATTGATTAATTATTTAACAATAAATAGGATGTACAAGATTAGCCAAACATTGTTACTAAATATTGTAAAAATACTCACTGCAACATTGGTTATGTCAATGGTTCTTTATCTCTCTAATTACTTATCAGCAGGGTTGTTTTTCGATAGAGGGCTAGCTCGCATTATTTATTTAGTAACTTTAATAGCTTTGAGTGTTATTATTTATTCTAGCACTCTTTACCTAATTTTTAGAGGAAATTTGAATAATTTGAAATATGTATAAATTACACCCTTTGTATTGCTATATGTCATTTCAGCTACTATTCCAATATCCACTCCTTTCATCCCAGCACCTATTACTGTCATCCCAGTGTCAAGCACTGGGATCCAGAAATTTTATTAATTATATAATCTGGAAAACCTTATTTAAGTCACAACGGATCACAGCGTCACACACACAACTGTATGAGTGTTGTGGTTTGAGAGTAATTTCCACTGGGAACCCAGTGCTCATCAGACCAGATTCTCATGTAAAAATGCTGTATTTTAACATAAGAATAGCTACTTTTTTGCTAATTAACTTAATGTCTAATCAAATTTCCTGGATCCCAGTGCTTGACACTGGGATGACAAGAAGAGAAGGGATGCTGGAATGAGAGGTCTATTATGAAACTTTCTTTATACGCCATATTATCAATCTCGTTGCTATTAGTTCTCATGCACGTTGCTGCAACTTTTAAGGATTGGAGTGGCTACGGAGAATATATCGTAAAAGAGTTAGAGAAGACGTATGATGCTAAAGTGCATGTTGGAGGAAAAATTGAAGTTTCGCTCATTACTCCAAAACTTACTATTCACGATGTATATGTACAATATAATAAAAACAAGGAACAAAAATTATCAGATTTAATTAGTGCAAAAAAAATTGAAATAAGGCCATCGCTATTATCGATGTTTTCATTTTTATTGCAACCAAAGTCAATCTCATTTTTGGGCATAAAAAGCAACAAAGAAAATTTACTTAATATTATAAATACGAAAGCCAATGATAATATAGTTGATATATTAATAAAGGACAGCCAAATAAGTTTTGGCGCCGATACTATTAACATCAAGGAATTTGCTATAAAAAAAAATAAGAAGTTTTTTGGTGAAGTACAGGTTGGTGACAACAATTACGATTTTTCTGGAAAGGTTAATGTCACAAAAAATAATGTACACATTAGTGTTGATTCAAGTTTTGCAAATTTGCTATTTGAAGGTAATAGAAATCAAGAAGAGCTCAAGGGCAATTTAGTATTGACGATTAATAATAATTCTGATTCTATGAGCGACCTGGCAAAAATCATTAATCTTAGCTTCCTTTCTTATGTGATTCCCAGCGAAAATATTGAGATATCATCCAATATCAATCTCAATGAAAGCGAGTTTACGGCAACTGATTTAAAAATTGAGTCCAAAAGCATTCAAGGCACTGGTATAATACAAAATGATAGAAAAAGTGATCATACTAATATCAATATTAGTTTTAGTAAAGTCAACCTAAAAAACGGCTCACACAAAACAACAGATATGAAGGGTCTTTTAGAATCTTTTAGAAAGGTTGTGCCAAAGAACCTGAGCTTGGATTTTAATATGGAAGCTTCAAATATTCAATATCAAAACAGGATGTTGGACAAATTTCATGCTACGCTAAAATTTGCTAATGGCGAAATAAACGTTGATACTCTTCTTCAATTTCCTGGAAAAAATAATATATCTCGCTTATCAGGAAGAGTTTCAAACAATGGCAACTTGTCTGAATTTAATGGTGATATATTGATAAAGGGTGAGTCGTTTATTTCACATATTTTACCTTCTATCAAGATGCAAGAAAGAGAGAAAAGTCAATTTACAGCAAGTTCTAAACTATATTTAGCACCTAGAATATTATCTCTTTCAGATATCAGATTGCTAAATAACAAAGAGTCTTGGCAAGGATCAATTAAGATAAATCACACAAAAAAACACAATATGATCGATAGTAAGTTTAGCATACATAACATTAATATGGATAAATATGATTATTTATTATTCAGCAAAGTGCAATGGCTGAAAAATCTTAAATATGATGTAAATATAAGAACTAGTGTTAAAGATTCTATATTCAATGGTACAAAAATTGAAGATTTGGATTTTTCATTAGAAATACAAGAGAACAAGCTATTTGCAGATAAAATAAAGTTATTCGGAGAAGATTTTGACATTACCGGTAGTGTAAAAATATTAGTGGATCAAAAATACACTAAGCCTTTATTAGACGTAAACCTTACAGGTAATAAATTTAATGGAAATATCTTTAAATTACCAAAACTATTAGAGGTAAAAAGAAACTCAAGAAATGAAATAAATCAAATTCAATGGTCAACAAAGCAGCTTAATTTTTTAGATGAGAAAGGAGATTTTGATGCAAACGTGCAAATCAAAACTACAGAATTTAAAATTGGGCAAAACGTCTTAAAAGATTTTAACTTGGATACAGTGATAAGAAACAACACTATCACTATCAAACAGATAAGTTACATACTAGAACATGGACAAATGTTTTTTCAGGGTTATCTAAAAGCAGGATCAATTCACACAAAATTTTCTATTGCAAATTTGGACACCAAGGAAGTTATAGGAGTTAATAACATAAATGGCAAGATAAGCTTAAGTGGTGAAATTAAAACTCAAGGAGCAAGCTTTGATGATTGGGCTAGTAACTTATCAGGAAATGTAAACTTTCAAGCACAGAAAATAGAGTTTACAAATGTGGATTTTAATTCATTCATCACTAAGTTGTTAAGTAGTAAGAATAAACCTGAAATTTCCAAGCTTGCTTACGTTGATATATATAATGGCAGTACGCTTTTTGAAAATATTAATGGAAAAGTAAGTATTAACAGTGGTGTATGTTCAACTAGTTCACAGTTTAGTACCGATCAAGCATCAGGTTCTATCTCTTCTAATTTAATCTTATCTAATTTCTCCTTAACTTCTATATTCAGACTCTTTTTCATACTACCAAATCATAATATTCCTCTTTATATCGAGGCACACTTAGATGGCCCTATTTGGTGCCCTAAGATGAGTTTTGATGTAGACCAAATTTACAACACCTTAGTTAGCAAGAAAAATAGTTAACTCATTTAGATGTAGGATTTAAGGGACCATCTGTCTTTAAGTTAGACCTTAGTAAAAGATGTTCTACTCTCACCAAGGATAAAACTGATTGATTGTTTGTACCTTCTCAATGTTTGCGTCGCTGCAGCCTGTACTTGAACTCTCTGTCTCTCCAAGCAATAAACGTGTTATCTTCCTATAGTCTTTGAGAAAAGATAAATGTAAAACAGTAACACAAGAATTACTTGATATATTAATATCTTCTCCTTTTTTAAGCAATAATTTCACTTGCTCTAAGCGATTTCTTTTAGCAGCGTAATGTAAAGGAGTTTCACCATTACGATCTACTACATTAATATTTGCTTTGCGTCTCGATGACAATTCTATATGAGGAAGAATAAATCGAGAATTACCTACTGAATTTTCTTCTTCTTGATACATAAAACACCTCTAGTGTTAGAAGAATGATTTCATCCCAGTGCTTGACACTGGGATCCAAGAATTTAATTGTAGTGTAGATAGCCTACTTAACTGGTGAGCATAGCTGTTTTATACCACAACGAACATCTTTGACTAGATTGTATGAAAAGCTAGATCCCAGTGTCATCTACTCGGATGACAAACATGGACTAGTTCAACCACACCATCGTTAAAGAAACCAGAAAAGCTTTTATCAAAGCTGAAGCTATCGTTGAAATCCCTCAACTTTTGGATCATTAATTTTGCTATTGCAGCTACTCATTGCATAAACATTAAGACAAATGTTTGTCACTATTCCAACAAGCATACACATTCCTGTAATCATTGCAGCTACAGTAAAAGCTATGCCTAAGGTTCCACTTGTAAATATAGCTGCTATTAACGTTGTAACAAATAGACAGAATGAGGGTTTGATTACGTAACTATAAATCTTTTTAATTCTATCGAAATTTTCCATAGTCCAGCAAGATCTTTCAATGAACCAGTAAGATTTCTTGCCATTTTAACCTGGGTTTCTAAGTTTTGCTTAAAGTAATCACTAAAACTAGTACTTGGAGAATCGTTATCAAGAATTGAAAGAGAAAAAGAAAAACCTACCTTCTTCATCTTCTGGCCTTTAAATTCTCCTTTCATGTACTTAAAATTCCTAACATTCAATATGGATCCATCAATATACCCAAGGTTAAATTGCATGTTAGGATTCAATACATGATTTAAAGTGCTTGCCTTCCTATCTATTGATAGCTTTTCTAGATCTATTTTTATGCCATAGCTTCTCAATATGGTCAGAAAGGCACAAAAAAGTTTTGTAAATAACTTTTGGTGCCACTAAAGATCAAATAAAATGATCTACCATGATCAATTTTCGCCCAGAGTTTTTCTTTTACTTTCTTACCCTTTGCATTTTCATACTCCTGTTCTATTACACCAAAATTTTCTGGGTTCACAATATCATCTTCTCCAAGTAATATTTGAGCAGCCAGTATTTTCTCAAAAACTTTTGCATCTTGGTGGTTTTTTCCTTTTTCTTTAAGATCCATTAATGTTGTAAATTTGTCCAAAAACTTTGATCTCAAATGAAGTTGTCCTTGATTTTTCTCTTGCTCAATGCGCTCTTTAAATTGACCATTACTATCAGCAAATCTTTCCTTTGGCAAATCGTTATTTGTTACCAATTCAATCATTGTAGCTCTGTCATATAAAAACAGCTTATATAAATCACCAGCAACATATTCCCTGATAAAATCAGCAATATTAAGGTCATCATAACATATATCGCTTTCTACTTGCTGCCATAATAAATCAAGACTATTATTCATCACAAAATTTGGCAAATAAGGATTTTACAATTTTGTAACTTTTCTTGATCCTTTGTAAAAGGATTCTTTGAATTGTGCTAACTTAGATTGTTCTTCCTCTTTTATAAGCGTGTGATTTAGAACAGAATTGATCATGAAAGCTACCTTATCACCTTCATTGTCGCTATACTCGTACTCTACTTGAAATCCTGAACTTCAGCCTACTTCTTTCTCTCATGCTTTCTTGAACTCGCTCATAGGCTGGAGTGCTCTATCATGGAAATGTTTTTCAAGAAGTTAAGTTTTTTGTTTAAACTATGTACTTATGTTTGGTATAATTGCCCCCTAGCTAAAAATATAAATGTTAAATATTTATTAATGATGTTAGCATATCTAGCAACATATGTCAAATTCTTCATCATTAGGCGATAGCTTCCCTTTTTTGTTACAAAGCCTTATATAGCTTTATATGGAACGCTTTAAAAGCTCACTAACAACCTAAACTTGCTTAAAAAGCAAGTAAGTATTATAAAACTAAATAAAAGAAGTTGAATATGATAGAATGGCTAATATCTAACCGACCTGTTGATTATAACCATTCTGTGAAATTCATGGAAGCAAAAATCCAACAAATTCACAATAATTTATCTGATGGGTTAGTATGGCTACTCCAGCACCCTCCACTTTATACTGCAGGAATCGGTGCAACAGATGATGACATTATTGAAAAATTATTTCCTATATATAAAACAGGTAGGGGTGGTAAATATACATATCACGGACCAGGGCAGCGCATTATATATTTAATGCTAAATCTTAAAAAAAGAAACAAATGTGACATAAAACTATATATCAGAGACCTAAGTAATTGGATCATTAATGTTTTAAAATACTTTAATATATTTGGGGAATTTAAGGAAGATAGAATAGGCATTTGGGTAAACAACAACGGAGTAGAAGAAAAAATAGCAGCTTTTGGCATTCGCTTGAGAAAATGGATAACTTATCATGGCATAGCACTTAATGTCTCTCCAAACCTTTCCCACTATGAGGGTATTATTCCTTGTGGACTAAAAGATTACGGCGTTACATCAATGGAAAAACTAGGAGTAAAAGTTTCTCTTTGCGAATTAGATGATATATTAAAGCAAGAGTTTCATAAGATATTTTAATGTACTCCTTTATTCTTTATTTTCTATGCCTTTTACTCACTAATCCTGCACACACAATCAATCAAGTTGATATTATTGCTCCTTCTTCGAAAGGAAAAGAATCAGATCTTCCTACTATAAGAGAATACGTAAAAACTTTGGGTTTTAATCCCCATATTTCAGAGAAAATATACAGTAATGACAATCCATTTTATTCTAACTCTGATGAGTTTAGAGCGAATGATTTGGTTAATGCGCTCACTGATGATAGCAAAATAATTTGGTGTATCAGAGGAGGAAAAGGGGCTTCTCGGCTAATTACTTACCTAGAAAAGCTGCCCAATGATAAAAAAGAAAGAATTGTTCAAAACAAAAAAATTCTTATAGGCTATAGTGATATCACTGCTTTACATATTTATCTACAAGTTAAATATGATTGGCAAACTCTCCACGGCACCATGTTAGAAATGATAGTAAATAACTCCGTTGCTGAAAGTTCTGTTGAGAAATTGAAAGAGTTAATTCATAAGCAATGCAACTCTATCAGATTTGACAACTTAAAGATGATAAATAATGGAGTTAGACTAGAAAATGGCAGACTAGAATCTAAAATCATCGGTGGTAATATGACTTTGGTTGAAAATAGCATAGGAACTGCTTGGCAAATAAACGCAAAAAACAAAATTCTATTTTTAGAAGACATAAGAGTTTATCCATATTTAATTGAACGCAGTTTAGATCACCTTAAACAAGCTCATATTTTTGATGGAGTAGATGCAGTAATATTCGGTGACTTTGTTAACTGTTATAATGATAATCTTGTCGAAATTGTAAAAGAAAGGTTTGCAAAAAGTGTCAACTTTCCAGTATTTACAATGAAAGGAGTAGGCCATGGACGTGTAAATGACCCTTTACCTTTCAACACTCACGCTACCATTAGCGTTCAAGACGAGAAGGAGTTTATGGATGTGCAACAGTTATACAAGTAGCTTTATCTAGCACTCCTTTCATTCCAGCACCTTCGTTGTCATCCGAGTAGCCTCTTTGGTGTCATTCCAGTGTTGACACTGGAATCCAACTAAGTTGGTAAACACGAAAGCGCTTTTTTTTGACGGAATTGCACAAAAAAACTGGATACCAGTGGGCTTTGTTGCATAGGTCAAATAAAAAGAACTTGCAGTTACTGACAAAATTCAATACAAGACAAGGATTTAACCTACTAAAGAAAAATATCCCACAAAAAATGAGAGTCAGTAACTGACATGAATATAACAAGTTTCTCCAAGAGAGGGGAATATTTTTTTATTACGTCAATGATGCCATAGAAAATTGGTACGAAAAAGGTTCAAAAATTGCTGGTGGCAACTATATTTATAGCGATAAGGTCGTGGTTCTGGTTCACATAATAACTTATTTATTTAGAATGGGTCTGAGACAAACAGCGGGATTTATAGCAGGGTACCTTGAATAAGTAAGGAAAAACTTGCAAGTTATTAGCTATTCCCAGGCCTCAAGAAGGCTTGAAAAACTTAACATCAAAATTAATGATCAAAGATATGATAAAAATAATACAGAAGATATTGAGATTGCCATAGATAGTACTGATCTACAATAATATTCTTGGTCATAGCAAGGCAAATGGTACAGATAGAAAGTATCGCCGCTATGAGCAAACAAGAAAACTGCATGTAATGCTAGAGATAGGTAGCAAAAAAGTTATAGCAGCAAAATACAGTAGCGGAGTTTATTTTGACCACTATGGAGCATGTGATCTTGTTGCAAGGATTAATGTTAAATATAATATAAGCACACTATACGTAGACAGGGCATATAATCGAAAGAAGTTATAAAAACTGTGCGATGAGCTTGACATAAAGACAAGGATTTCTCCGCAAAATAATGCAATAGAGCATCCAAAGTTGGATTATATGGATGAGAGAAATTCTACAATCAAGCTCATAAAGTCATATGATGAAGATGGTATAAAGAGGTGGACAAAAGAGATAAATTGTGGGAAGAGATCTTATATAGAAAGTTTTTTTCTCTCGAATAAAGCAAACATTTGGGTTTAGTTTTAGAAATAAATCTGAGGTTAATCGTGAGAGAGAACTGCTTCTCAAGTGTTATTTGCTTAACAAATTTACTGATATAGGCATGGCTAAATTTGAGATAGCTTCATGAATTTATTCCACCTTGCCTATTATCCGAAGAGTGATGCAACAAAGCCATCCCAGTGTTAGCTACTTGCATGACATCTTCAACTCTGTACAGATGTGCGCAACGCGTTCCACTATGAAGAAATGCTAGTAACTCCCTGTTGTTCATTTGTTAAGTTGACAATTGGTTTTTCTGCTCAATCAACTTTAGTACTAGGCTTTAACAATTCATATGTACCACAACCAACTACCAGTGCTGCTACTGTAACTGCAACCACTGCTATAACTATAGATATAAACTGAGCTGAAATTGTTCCAGTTGTAAAAAGTGCCACTGCTATAGCAGTGCCTAATAATACAGTTACTCCACCGGCAATCATTGTTTATTACGTGCTTTCACAAAAGATCCTCCTCTTGCCTCTAATAGAGCTTTTACTACGTTTTGACTCTTAGCATAACCTTCAGAACACTTTTTAATATATTTGTTAGCATGATCCAAAATACTGCGTTAACATTTGCTCCTGCTTGGATTGAAGACTCTATTGTCTTTTCGTGACCATTATAAGCAGCGAAATGCAAAGGAGTCATATCATACCAACCTTTCTCATTAACATTTGCTCCTTTTTCTAGTAAAGTCTTTACTATATTTGCGTAACCATACTCAGCAGCTATCATCAATAACGTAAATTTCATCTATGAGGGGGAAGAAGTAAACACATAATTTACATTGGATTTATTTTCCTCCCACTCTTTATATAGACCTTGATCCTGTTCCTTTAGTTCTGTTTTTATTTTCTCAATTATATTATCTTTCTTATCGTTAGTTGTTTCCAGTACTTTTCTCAGTGACTTATGTTTTTTATCATAGTTCTACCTTTAATATTAAATAATATATTTAATTATTATATAATTATGATGAAAAGTCAACTCAAATAAGCTAATAACCGGGATTGTGAATAGTAAATTAGATTAAAATAGCCTCTTTGTGTTATTTCAGTATTAGACCTTTTCATATCCTTACAAGCAAATTAATGTTATCCTTTTATTGCTAATCTAAAGTTTTTTATGTTCATACACTTGCGTGTTCATAGCGTTTATTCTCTGCTTGAGAGTTCGGTTAAAATTGAGGAGCTGATTGGTCTTTGTTTGCAGAACAAAATGCCGGCAGTTGCAGTTACTGAATCAGGTAACTTATTTGGCTCACTTGAATTTGCAGAATGTGCAGCTAATAGGGGAATACAGCTAATAATAGGATGTAATATTATCGTTCGACACTTAGAACAAAATTTGTCAATACTGCTACTTGCAAAAAATGAACAAGGGTACACTAATTTAGTCACTTTGGTGAGTGAGTCTTTTAAAAAGCGCAAAAATAGTAGCGATATTCCTTACGTTGATTTTGATGAGCTATTAAATTTAAGTTCAGGCCTAATTGCTTTAACTGGTGGATATGAAGGCATATTAGCTCAACTGTTATTGAAGCAAGATAAGGAAATAATAAAAAGACTGCTCTCAGCATTCGATGGTCATTTATATGTTGAATTGCAGCGTCATGGGCTGAATAAAGAGCTAGAGCTTGAAGAAGATTTAATAGATTTTGCTTATCAGCGCAACATACCACTAATTGCAACGAATGATGTGTTTTTTTCAAATAGATCTGATTATGAAGCTTATGATATATTAACGTGCATATCGGAGGGCAGTTATGCCCTGGAGAATAACAAAAAGAAGTTAACTACCGAGCATTACTTCAAATCTGTGGAAGAAATGGAGGAACTGTTCAGCGACATTCCCGAAGCAATTTATAACACTTTAGTGATAGCTAAGCGGTGCTCTTACATGCCAAGAAGAAGGCAGCCTATCTTGCCTAAATTTCCTTGTCGAGAAAATAAAACTGAGAATGAAGAACTGAGGGAGCAGGCAGTTTTAGGGTTGAAGATGCGTATTGCAAATGAAACGGACATAGACCTTAAACAATACTACGATCGGCTGAATTACGAACTAAGCGTAATAACTTCGATGAACTACGCTGGCTACTTTTTGATAGTTTCTGATTTTATTCGTTGGAGCAAAGAAAATGGCATTCCAGTTGGACCGGGAAGAGGTTCTGGTGCTGGGTCAATTGTTGCTTGGAGCTTACAAATTACAGATCTTGATCCAATAAAATTTGGTCTGATCTTTGAAAGATTTTTAAATCCCGATCGTGTATCGATGCCTGACTTTGATATCGATTTCTGCCAAGAGAAAAGGGACCTAGTTATTGATTATGTTCAGAAAAAGTACGGTTATGTTGCTCAAATAATCACTTTTGGAAAATTACAAGCAAGGGCAGTATTACGTGATGTTGGTAGAGTATTGCAAATGCCTTACTCTCAAGTGGATAAAATATCTAAAATGGTTCCATTTAATCCAGTAAATCCTGTAACTTTATCGCAAGCGATAGAGCTTGATCAAAACCTACAGAAAGAACGAGATAGTGATGAGGTAATTGCAAAGCTTCTTGATATATCACTAAAGCTCGAAGGAATATATCGTCACGTTTCAACTCATGCTGCTGGAATTGTAATATGCGATCAAAAATTAGAAAATTTTGTTCCCGTCTATTATGATCCAAATTCGGCTCTGCCAATCACTCAATACAGCATGAAATATGTAGAGAAAGCTGGGTTAATAAAATTTGATTTTCTTGGACTTGGTACGCTAACACTAATAGATCATATATGTCGTTTAATTAATCGTGATGAAAAAAAAATTGATATTTCCTCGGTTTCTTTGATCAATCAAAGAACCTATGAAATGCTCTCAAGAGGTGATTCAATCGGAGTGTTTCAGCTTGAAAGTTCGGGAATGAGAGAAGCTTTAATCAAACTAAAGCCAGACTGCATTGAAGATATCATCGCTTTAATTTCTCTTTATCGCCCAGGACCTATGGATAACATTCCAACTTATGTTGCAAGAAAGCATGGACTTGAAAAACCAGATTACATTCATCCATTGCTTGAGGAGGTGTTAAAAGAAACATTCGGAGTAATAATCTACCAAGAACAGGTAATGGAAATAGCGCGTATTCTCTCTGGATATAGCTTGGCAGAGGCGGATTTACTCAGACGTGCCATGGGTAAGAAAATTAAGGAAGAGATGGATAAACAACGTGAACTTTTTGTTCAAGGAGCAACAAAAAACGGTGTTGATTATGACAGGGCAAGTTATATTTTTGATCTTGTTGCAAAATTTGCTGGTTATGGATTTAATAAATCCCACGCTGCAGCATATGCGATTATATCTTACCAAACAGCTTACCTTAAGGCTAACTACCCGCTAGAATTTTTTACGGCCTTGATGAATCTCAACATTGATGATAGAGACAAACTGAATTTGTTTTATCATGCTGCAAAATTCAGTGGAGTTGCTGTTCTTTCACCTGATATCAGCAAATCTAAGGCTGAATTTTCAATAGAGGGTGAGCACATACGCTACGGAATTGCTGCTTTGCGTAATGTTGGTTTTGCTATAGCAGAAGGAATAGTAAATGCACGCTCAAGTTCTTATAAGGACATATGGGAATTCATTCAAAATTTGGGGCATATAATAAATAAAAGGGCATTAGAAGGTTTAATTAAATCTGGAACATTCGATAGTGTGCACAAAAATAGAAAGCAGTTATACGAGTCAATAGACACATTGATTTACTTTGCAAATAAAAATAGGCAGTCAAATCAAGCTGCTTTATTTGGTAATCTTGATGTTCTGAAGCCAAAACTTGAGAACGTGGAAGATTTTAATGAAGAGGAAAAATTAGAGCATGAGTTATTTTCATTGGGATTTTACTTAACTAATCATCCACTTGAAAAGTTTAGAACTCTCTTGAAAAAATTAAATATTGGGTTTATCGGAGAGAGTAAAACGATAAAAACTGCTGGTGTAATATTAAATGTGCGTATGAGAACCTCAGAACGTGGAAGATTTGTTATCCTAACACTTTCTGATCCCCACAATGTTTCTGAAATAGCATTCTATAATAATGAAATAATAGAAGAAAAAAGGAATCTATTTTCACCTGGAGCATTTGTGATAATTGATCTTGAAATTTCAGAAAACACAACGAGACTATCAGGAAAGGACATATCTGAATTTACAGAAAAGGTTACTTCTCTAATGAAAGGATTAGTTTTAACTGCTGTATGTGAAGAATCGCAAAAAGTTGGTGAGGAGTTGAATGCATTGTTGAAAAATGGAGGCAAAACCAAAATAATGCTAAAGTTTCTTCTCAAAAAACATAAAGTCAGCATCTTGTTGCCAGGTGCATATTCAATCACCCCCCAAGCTATTTATGAAATATCTCACTTAAGTTGGATTGAAGGCATAGAAATTAATACAAATAACTTGCTTATATAAAAAAGTTTTATATAATAAACTGTTTAATTGATATTAAAGGAAGATATAGTGAATCTCTATGAATTTACTTTTATAGCACAACCGAACTTACTGCAGCAAGAAGTAGAAGAAATGGTCCAAGAATTGGCTATTTTGTTGAAAAATATTAAAGAAGATGTCATTTCTCAGGAGGTTAAAGTTCTCATAGAAAGAGAACATAGCACAGTTACAAAACAAGAGCTAGAGGCAAGTACTGAAAGTATTAAAAAAAGTCTGATTGTTTACTCTGATTTTTTGGAAACTCTGACAAAAATTTTATGGGTTGAATTGGAAGAAGATTTTTCAAATTTAAAAGAAATAAAGTCAAGAATCGATAAAGAATTGAAAAATGAACTAAGTGATACGGGAATAGAACAAAATTTTATGGACCTTTTAGGAGCTAACACTAAAAGTGCATTTATCCATAATGTATTAAATACTTTTAAGGAAAATATTTCACAACATCTAATAAAGCCCCTTCAAGAGGTTTTAAAAAATTGTAAAATAGTAGACTCGAATCAATTGAGTAAAATGCTGGAAGTGCTTTTGAAAAATATTGAAGCTTCAGGATTGATAAAATATGAATATTGGGGTCTATTAGATTTTGCATACCCAATAAATAAGGTGAAAAGCGGTCATTACTGTATGATGTGTATAAGTTTTACTTCAAGTATTATGGATGAATTTGAGCGTAGAGTGAAACTCAATGAAAATATTATTCGCCACTTGTCTGTGCGGGTTAATGAGTTTTTTAAAGGTAAATCTTACATGATGGATAAACAAATTGAGGAGAAAAGTGCATAATGATGAAAAGACTAAATAGTTTTAATAATTCTTACGTGTCTGTAAATAACAGAACCGGCTTTAGGCGTTCTAAGGTCTGTCCTCTTGCTGCATCTAAAGATGAGGACATAGACTATAAGAATATAGATTTATTGTCCAAATTCACCTCTGACTATGGTAGAATATTACCTAGAAGGTTAACAGGTGTATGCGCAAGAAAACAAAGAAAGTTGCGCTTAGCAATTATAAGAGCACGCTTTTTAGCTCTTGCTCCTTACTGTACTAAAAAAGTTAGGTAATTTATGTTAATAATTTTAAAGGAAAATATAACAACTTTAGGTAAGCTTGGTGAAGTTATCAAAGTTAAGCCAGGTTACGCACGTAATTTTCTTTTTCCACAAAAAAAGGCGATGAAAGCCACTAAGGAAAATTTAATAAAGTTAGAGAAACAGCGTTTCTTATTGGAAGAAGAAAATACCAAAAAATTAAATGTAGCAAAACTGCTTGCATCTTCACTGCATGATAAATTTGTTATATTAATAAAGCAGGCTTCAGAGGATAGAAAGATTTTTGGCTCTGTAACCACACGTGAAATTGCGAAGATTTTATTGCAAGAAGGATACGATATAAGTCATCATAATTTATCTTTTGGTGGAATAAGTATCAAAAATTTGGGCGAGTATCAAGTGAATATAGAGTTGCATAGTAAAGTGATAGTGCCAATTACTATATACGTTGTCAGATCTGAGAAAGATGCACATGAATTAAGGCAAGCAAAGTTGCAAAATCAAAAATCTGAGCAACAAGGAGCAGAGCAAGATGCAAGTAAAGAAGCTACTGATGGTGATAATAGCTGATCAAAGATGATCCCTTGTTGTAGTCGTAAAGAAATGTCTTCCATTGCTAAGCTAATATTGTCCAAGTGCTCTCCTCATATCATCCCAGTGCGTGACACTGGGGCCCAGTTTATTTCATCATGGACGTTATTTTATGCTTCTAGAGTCGTTTGTCCATTGAGTAATTTGCAAATACTTTTATATCTCGATTCCAGTGTCATTCACTGGAATGAAACCATTATTGGAATAAATTAAAGATGATTCCCCGCTATAGCCGCAAAGAAATCTCTTCTATTTGGGAAGAAAAAAATAAGTTCAACATATGGCTCAAAATAGAAAAATTAGCATGTGAAGCTCAAGCAAAATTAAAAGTTATTCCAAATGATGTTGCTGAAAAGCTCTCTGGTGCTATTGAATTTGATATTGAGCGTATTAACGAAATTGAATCCATTGTAAAACATGATGTTGTAGCTTTTTTGACATATATTGCTGAAAAAGCGGGAGTTGATGTTCGTTATCTCCATTACGGAATGACAAGTTCTGATGTTTTAGATACATGCCTTGCAGTGCAGTTGAAAGAGTCATGTGATATTTTACTCAAGAATTTAAAAAGTTTACTCATAATATTAAAAAAAAAAGCTGAGGACTATAAAGATATTGTTTGTGTTGGACGCAGTCATGGAATACATGCAGAACCAATAACTCTTGGATTAAAATTTGCTAGATTTTATGCTGAATTTAAACGCAATTATCAGAGATTAATTAGCGCACAAAAAGAGATCTCAATTTGTAAAATATCAGGTGCAGTAGGTAATTTTGCAAATATTAATCCATTTGTTGAAGAGTATGTAGCGAAAGAAATGGGACTCATACCTGAAACCATATCGTCTCAAGTCATCCCTCGTGATAGACATGCCGTGTTCTTTTCAATTTTGGGAGTAATTGCAAGCTCAATAGAAAATATTGCAATTGAGATTCGTCATTTGCAAAGAACTGAAGTCGGTGAAATCTCTGAATATTTTTCCATTGGGCAGAAGGGAAGTTCTGCTATGCCGCATAAGTGTAATCCTATTTTAAGTGAGAATTTGACTGGGCTCTCACGCTTAGTACGCAGCTATGTTTTTCCTGCACTAGAAAATGTTGCATTATGGCACGAACGAGATATATCGCACTCGTCTGTAGAAAGGTGCATTGCCCCTGATGCTTGTATAACATTGGACTTTGCTTTAGTGCGATTAAAAGATTTGATAGGTAAATTGGCGATCAATAAGAAAAACATTGAAAAGAACTTAAACTCTTCAAATGGTTTAATTTTCTCACAACTTGTACTGCTTGAGTTGGTAAGTAGTGGTTTAACCAGGGAAGAGGCATATAAAATTGTTCAGAATAATTCAATGAAAGTAAAGCAAGATAACAGTGATTTTCTGTTCGAATTGAAACAAGATAAATCCTTGCATGGAATTATTGACCCTGAAAAACTTGATTCTTTGTTTGATTTGAAGTATTATATGAAACATATAGATTACATATATAGTAAGGTTTTTAATTAGGCTGAGTAGCTCAGTGGTAGAGCAGGAGGATCATAATCTCTTGGTCGGGGGTTCAAATCCCTCCTCAGCCACTCAAGATGTCTTTTGGCGATAGCAGCGCATTTTACAAAATAACATGATTCATTATCAATTAACTGAAGTTTTTTTTCAGTTGTTCATATAGAATATGGAATAATGTATGTGAAGTGATAAAGATACAACATTTGTTGTGTCTATTCAGGGGAATGGCTAATGGTATCCGTTCAAGAAAGTGGTAAGCTAGATGAGAAAAGACAACTAAATGAATTTTATCCGAATAGCTGACACTGGCATCTATATAACGACAATCTAATGCACTCATTTAAAGTGAAGCTGTTCTGGATCCCAGTGTCTAGGCACTGGGATGACAAGAAAAGAGTTGACTTGAATGACACCGAATAGGTACTGGGACAGAGGCTACTTGAATAATATTTCACCATGTCATTCCAGCACCTGATGCTGGAATCCAGAAATTTTTTTGAGCACAAAAGTCATGCTAAGTTTTTGTTGTTAAGAAAGGCTGGATAGCTACTTGCATGACGCCATTTATTACTTTGTTTTTGTCTATCTTATTTTGCTACCCTACTGAACGAATACACAAAATCTAACTTTTTTCTATACAACCAGCCAGGTCAAGAAAGGTGAATCTATCTCTTGTTGCAAATGTAAGATTGACTACCTTGCAGTATTGTTCTTTGTTCCAATTAAGATGCTCCGGTAAGTACGGAATTGATAGATCTTCAAATACTTTCTGTAGGTGTTTTGCAGATAGCAAATTTTGCTTAATTAAACTAGAAATATTACTCCATTCTTTGCAAATAATCTCTTGAATTTTTTGCCGCATCATTTGCTTCTGCTTTAGAATTTTTATAAATTCGGTATTACCAAAGCACTGAGTTATATGTTTTACATCTAAAGTGATCGGTTTGGTAATCGGGTTTTGTATTGACAATATCTCCTCTTGCAAGTTAGCCATGGTAATCGTTGTCACAGCAATTTTTTCCCCATGTAACGAGGAGGAATAATCCTGTGTTACCATCTCAATTGCATGAGCTATCATATGTTCTCCTTGACTTGCAGAGTAACTGCCTTTTGACATCACCATTCCGAGTCCTGAAATCAATAAGGCTTCCATAAGTAATGGAACTACTCTTTTATCTTTTTTAGCAAGTGCCAAGTGTTCTCTGAGCAAAATTTCCTCTAGATTGCGAACAAGTTTAAAGGGTAGTTCATTATATTCTGTGCCAAGCAATAGATGAGATAATAGCCAATCGGCTTGTACTGTTGAACGGCAGATGAAATCTGCAAATCCACTTAATGTGAGGCGTGGTGGTGCGTTGGCAATTATATCGGTATCAATGTATATTGCCTTTGGAAGATGTGCTCCGAACGATTTTTTATATCCATCAACTAATATTGAAGCGTTTGCAGAGCTATATCCATTCATGGAAGCAGCTGTTGGAAGGGATATGTAGTCTTTGCCTTCTAAATAGCTTGCGTACTTACAGATATCATTAACAGCGCCACTGCCAAATGCAACCATTAAGTCACTATCTTTTGTTTTATTTCTAACTAGGTTTACAGCTTGGAGAGAAGCAGCTCTGTTCAGTCTATTTGGTGTCATCCAAGTAGCGTGACACTGTGATCTATCATAGTCACTCGCTGGAATGACAGGTGTAGCTGGAATAATTAAATGAGAAACTTTATTAAGTATGTTTTTGTTTAAAAGTTTTGCTGTATTTTCATCTGCAATCAGAAAAATGTCATTTCCGTATTGTCTACATATTTCATAGATATTATCAGCAAGTGCTTTTACTTCCCTAATAAGAACTTGTTCTGTGTGCTGTAATATTTGTTTTAAATATCGCATAGAATGTTTACAATACGGTAATGTTAGTGCTTCAAGATTGATATGAAAATTGACCCTGTAGAACTAACTAAGAAATTAATTTCTTTTAGAAGTATAACACCAAAAGACGATGGGGCAATAGAGCATATAGCAGCCATTCTCAAGAAAAGTGGTTTTGAGTGTGAGATTTTAGAGTTTGGTGATAAAGTTAAAAATCTTTATGCGAAATATATAAATGGATTACAAAACTTGTGTTTTGCTGGACATGTTGATGTTGTACCACCAGGTGAGTTAAAAAATTGGATATCTGATCCATTTAAGCCAGAAGTTAGAGATGGAATGCTATATGGAAGAGGAGCAGCTGATATGAAAGGCGGAGTAGCTGCATTTATTGCTGCTATCGTAGATTCAGTTGCAGGTAAGTTTCGATTCAGCGGTTCAATCAGTGCATTGATTACCAGCGCTGAAGAAAGCACGGAAGAACATGGCACAAAGGCCGTTTTGGAATGGATGAAAAGCAAGCAAAAAAAGATAGATTTTTGTGTAATTGGCGAACCAACTAGTAGTGAGAAATTGGGTGATACCATAAAGATAGGTAGAAGAGGTTCTGCAACATTTAAATTGATTTGCCATGGTAAACAAGGTCATGTTGCCTACCCAGATCTAGCAGATAATCCAATATATAAAATGGTATCGATACTAAGTAAGATAAAAGATACCACTTTTGATACTGGTAATAAATACTTTCAGCCTTCACATTGCGAAATTACTACTATCGACGTTGGAAATAATACTAATAATCTAATACCTAGTTCAATAGTAGCAGGTTTTAATGTTCGATATAACAATACACAAACACCAGACGTTTTATATAAGATGATTGATGCAATATGCACCAATGTGACTAACGATTATAAACTGTCTATGCAGAGCAGCAGAAACGTTTTTCTCTCTATTCCTGATAGAAATACTGATATTATGCTTGATGCGATAAATAAAATTACCGGCATTGATGCTGTGTTGAGTACAAATGGTGGCACATCTGATGCTGCGTTTATTAAGGATATTTGTCCAGTAATTGAATTTGGTATGATCAACAAAACCGCACATCAGGTAAATGAATGCGTATCAATAGACGATATACATAAATTAACAGCTATATATAACGAGTTTATAAAAAATTATTTTACCCCACTAATAAAATAGTAAACCAGATCAATGTAATTAGTAATACTCCTGATGGTCCATTATTAGCTTGAGGTGCAGTTGCATAGAGAAGAAAACTTACTAGACACGTTTTACCAGCCCCTTGTTATAATATTAAGGGTATTTTTGACTCAAAACTTGTCTTTGATCTGTGTGAGCTCAATAACAAAAATTCAGTAGAAAGCTTATTGGCGCAAACTATCTGTTCAGCAGAGTGACAAAATAAGATAAACAAAAAGGGTACAAGAACAAATAGTTTCATGCAACACTGGCTTTTGTACACAAAACGTTGTAAAGTGCTTTTGTCAACCTTGATCCCAGCTCGTATAACAAGAGAAGAAGCACTGGCTTCACATAGATCTGAATAGATATAATTTCTTAAACATTTATAGCTCACATAAAACCCGGTCTTACTGTCGTAAAGGCTACTCATTGCAGCAGACAACTTTCGCACCACTTAAAATTCTAACTTTCAACTTAAAGAGGTACATAATATCAAATAACTTCAATTTCAAAGAATTTTTTCACCATCACGAAGCAAATAGCACTTTAGATGATATAAAAAGGTACTGCATACTGTGGCAATCAGTGATATCACAGGCAATGCTTGATGAAGCAAGTAACTGTAAAAAAACAGAAAGCTTGGTAGAGAAACGTAAAGCAATTTCCTGGCCATCAGACTCCAGTCAAGATTTTGTTGAAACATGTATACTGGCTGATTGCAATACTTTGTACGTAAAAAACAAAATACAGCCAATTCTCAAAAAGATAAAGCTCTTTTAATGAGGTTTACCCCTCTCACCAAGAAAAATATCATTTAATCTTTTTTCTATAGCTTCATCTATATCTTGGATTAATAGCTGCTTTATCATATTCACTTTCCGTTCTGCCTCTTGAAGATTATTGTCACCGTAACTTTTCTTATTACTATAACCATAACTACTGCCATTTGGTTTATTACTCATTTTTCTTCTTATGCTGAGTATCTTAACTATCTTGTCCTTGAAAAAAGACTTCCAGCCTGTGCCAGAAAATAATTTGTAGAGAAAATGCGGAGTAAGAAACGCTACTAATATTCTAATAGAAACTCCATAACCCAAATCATCTCTATTTTCATAATACCATTTTAAATATTGATATAAATGGTAAAATGCATTTTTGAAAGAGCTAAATTCTACAGAATACCAAAAGCCACTGGTGAGAAACATGAGCATAATGCTCGATGTATAAAGATACAAAGTGATGAGAAATAGCTTGACAGCTATACCTTTCAAACTGCCCAGTATGTAATTAAACAACCTTAATCTATAAAAAAGTGATATCATTTCGCGCACACTTCAATAAAGCTGGGGTGGAAGGATTCGAACCTTCGCGTGGCGGTATCAAAAACCGCTGCCTTACCACTTGGCTACACCCCAATATTATTTATATCAATAACATTATTAACCCAATTAGTAAAAGATTTATTCGCTTTTCCTATGGGTATTATCACAACGGCTTGTTGATCATAAGAATACATTGCCTCGATTTTTTCTATAATCTTATCAGCCTGATCATTCCTACTTTTCATAATTGCCACTACTTCACAAGTATTATTAACTTTACCTTCCCATAAATACAGAGAATCTACTTCAGGAAATATATTTACACACAATTAACTTCTCATTTAACAATCCTTCAGAAATAGCCTAAGCCTCTTTCAAGTTTGAAAAAGTTATATAGACTAAAACTAAATTGCTCATTAATCGCTACATAAATGTATTTTTACTATACTCTACTTAGATTTATTCATCAAGAGAAAATAGGAGAGACCTCTTCAGTACTTAACACACAGAAATTGGAGATGTAATCTAGCACCTCTCCCCTTGTCATCCCAGTATTTCTCCTCCTTTCATCCCAGTGCGTGACACTGGTATCCAGCCTTTTTACCAACAAAAACTTAGCATAAACTTTCGTGCTCAAAAAAATTCTGGATTCCAGTTGGATTTGTTGCATAGGTCAAATAAAAAGAACTGTCAGTTACTGACAAAATTCACTGTAAGACAAGCATTTAACCTACTAAAGAAAATATGCCGCAAAAAATGAGAGTAAGTAACCAAAGAGAATATAACGAATTTCTCAAAAAAAAAGAGGAAATATTTTTCATTTTGTTAATCAAGCTATAGAAAATTGGTATGAAAATAGTCCAAAAGTTGCAGGTGGCAATATCACTTATAGTGATGAGGTTGTAATTTTAATACACATAATAGTTCATCTTTTTAGAATTGGCTTGAGACAAGCTGTAGGTTCTGTAAAAGGTTATATGGTACAAATAGGCAAAAAAACTTAAGATTATCAGCTATACACAAGCGTCCAGAAGCTTTAAAAAGCTTAATTTGAAGATTGATGACCATAGAGCCAATAAGGATGATTTTGAAAATATTAAAATTGCCGTAGATAGCACTAGAGTTGGTATCTAAAATAATAACGGTGGCATAGTAGGCTTAATACTCGAAAAAGAAAATACAGTAGCGGAGTTTATTTTGACCACTATGGAGCATGTGATCTTGTTGCAAGGATTAATGTTAAATATAATATAAGCACACTATACGTAGACAGGGCATATAATCGAAAGAAGTTATAAAAACTGTGCGATGAGCTTGACATAAAGACAAGGATTTCTCCGCAAAATAATGCAATAGAGCATCCAAAGTTGGATTATATGGATGAGAGAAATTCTACAATCAAGCTCATAAAGTCATATGATGAAGATGGTATAAAGAGGTGGACAAAAGAGATAAATTGTGGGAAGAGATCTTATATAGAAAGTTTTTTTCTCTCGAATAAAGCAAACATTTGGGTTTAGTTTTAGAAATAAATCTGAGGTTAATCGTGAGAGAGAACTGCTTCTCAAGTGTTATTTGCTTAACAAATTTACTGATATAGGCATGGCTAAATTTGAGATAGCTTCATGAATTTATTCCACCTTGCCTATTATCCGAAGAGTGATGCAACAAAGCCATCCCAGTGTTAGCTACTTGCATGACATCACCTACTATGTAATTTACTTTTTTATATAATAAATATTAATGATTTATTAAGATATATAGTTAATATCTTAATAAATAATATGCCAAAACATGTTAATCGCATTTCTCAATCTATTGTATTAAAAGTCTATACTGATAAGGAACATCCTAGAGTTAAAGTGTTTTGTAAAACTGAAGATAGAGAAAATGGACAAGTTGAAATAAGACTCTCAAAACAGAAAGTTGCGGAGTTTTTAAATCAAATTGCCAATAAAGGAAAGCACCAAATTTCTATCAGTAAAAATGTAGAACAAGGTATAATTAAAGATATAGAAGGTATACGTAGAGAAATGGTAGATATGTATACAAAGCACCGTATTTATCAGCTGAAGAACAATATAATAAGTTATTTGAAAGTGAGAAAGCTATTCAATTTAGTTTGAATACTTTTATGTCAAACAGTATACTTAAAATTGTAAAATAAAAAGATAGATTTGAAGAAATTTTAGATTTTGATCCCAAAAAAGGGCTATATCACTCATTAAGTTACTTTATTACTTTTATAAAATTAGAGAATAGGAAAGATTTTGTTGCATTTCTCGAGTCTAATAATATTATATCTGAACAAGATTTTATGAATTATATTGATAAAAAAAAAGAACAAACGAAAAAGTTATTAATGATGCAGTTTTTATCGCAATTCTTACCTATTCTTGATGTTCAGAGCATTGAAAAGCGAGAAGGGGATCAATTTTATTATGATGACATAATATATAAGTAATTAAATAATAATTTATCTTCAATACAACTATGGATCTATACTGAGCAAGAACAAATCAAATGTGCGTTAAATGATATGGAGATAGGATGCCACTTAGAATTTAGTTATTTTTGCTATGCTTGTAATGAAGAAGATGTCATTGAGGATGAGGGGCATTCTATGTTGGTGTATAAAGCAGGGAATGATAAATACATATTTTTTGACCCTAATAAAGGAGCGGTTGGCTTTTGTCCTGATACAGGAGCTGCCAATTTTACATTAGAGGAAGTTTGTAGGGTAATGGAACTTGCTGTAAACCGTTATTCATATGATATGTATATTGAAAATATTGCAGATTATTGCCAAGTTTATATTATGGATTAGAAATGCAACACTAATGTTAAAGAAATCCGAAAAGCTTTATGAAACAATGGAAAGAATAAATTCAAAAATAATTGATATATCAGTTGATAAAGGTATGAATAAATTGTTGCTCACACCTGCAAGTCTGTGAAAGGACATAACTTGATCTTTTTGGCTATTTACCTAGTATAGACATCAGCTCATTCCATTCTCTTTTACCAATGCCACTTTCTTCTTTCGTGACATTTTCTCCTTTTATTAGCTTGCGAATTATTTCAAGACCAGTTTTTGAAATACAGGCTGATTTTAGCGAGTATTCAACAAAAGCATTATAGGCCAGCGGGACCCATTTCTTCACTATGTCCAACATAACTTCTGCATAGACTCTAATTTCATATTGGGCGTGTTGATCGGCTCTAAGCCTTAAAAAGTGAAGAAGGTTGTGTAAATCTATTTTCCAATAAAACTGAGTATAGTAATTAAGTGTTAGATTGGTTCGGGCAATTTCCCTTGCAAGGCCCTGTTGAATAAATTTCTCATAATGAGAATATACTAAATTAGAATTATTTATTAGAGAATCTATTATTTCTTTTGAAGTACTTGAGTCAAAAGCTTCACCGCTGCCTTGTTTATTATTATCAGATTGTTTTGCAACCTGTTCTGGTATATAAAATTCATTATCAAGTATAGAATACCTTCCGGAATATTCATTTACATTTGCAGTTCTATGTCTTATCCACTGTCTTGCAATAAAAATTGGAAGTTTCACGTGAAACTTAATTTCACACATTTCAAATGGAGTTGTATGATGATTTCTCATCAAATATTTTATAAGAGCCTCATCTTGATTTATCTGTTTCGTTCCCTTTCCATAAGAAACGCGAGCAGCTTGAACTATGGCGCTGTCAGAGCCCATATAATCAATTACTCGAACAAATCCATGATCTAACACCTTATGTTCTTCGTATAGAATTTCATCTATCTCTTTTACTTTAGTTCTCTTATTCATAACTTGTCCTCAAGGAAATATCGGCTCCACACGAATTGAGTTTTTCGTCCATCCCTTCATAGCCTCTCCATAAATGATGTGAGTTATTTATTGTAGTTTCTCCTTTAGCTACTAAAGAAGCGAGAATTAAAGCTGCTGTTGACCTTAAGTCATTAGCATGCAGATTAGCTCCATATAGGCTCTTTGTTCCACTTATAGTAGCTTTACTTTTTTCGATGCTGATATTAGCGCCTAATTTTCTTAGCTCATTGGCATGTGCAAATCTACTTTCAAAAATGTTCTCTTCAATGATTGATATTCCATCTGCAATGCACATTGCAGACATTAGTTGTGGTTGCATATCACTGGGAAAGTTGGGATATGGATTTGTTGCAACGTGAGCAGATTTAATAGAGCCATTTTTTCTAGAAATAATAATACCATCATTATGTAACTCAACTCTGGCTCCTATAGTCTTCAATTCATTTGCAATACATTCTATATCAGACAAACTTACTCCTTCTAACTTTAGCTCGCCGTCGGTAATGACAGCAGCCAAAGCATAAGTACCGGCCTCTATGCGATCTGGTATTACTTTATGCTCACACCCATTTAATTCTTCAACACCTTCTATTGTGATTTTTGTATTATTAACTTTAATATTGGCACCCATAATCTTCAGAAACTCTATTAAATCAAGAACTTCCGGCTCGATTGCAGCATTGTTTATTATTGTTACTCCCTCTGCAAGAGTTGCTGCCATTATTATATTTTCTGTTGTACCAACACTCACTTTTTCAAATGTTATTTCTTTGCCTTGCAATTTCCCTTTTGTTGTTGCAGTTATATTACAGCTATCAATTTCAATTTTAGCTCCCATTGCTTCAAGTGCCTTAATATGAATGTCAACAGGACGTTTTCCAATATCACATCCGCCAGGAAATACTGTTGAAACTCTACTAAATCTGCTGAGCATTGGACCTAGCATTAAAAAAGATGCTCGCAGTCTGCTTGCAATTTCATGTGATATTAAATAGTTATTGATATTGCTACAGTCAATTTCCAAAGTGTGATTTGCTTTATAGTCTTTATTGCATATAAAATTTACTTCTGCACCAAGACTCTTAAGCAGCTCAGACATCAAATGTACGTCAATTAAATCAGGTACGTTATGTAAAGTCATTGAAGAATTACCAAACAAGCTTGCCGCCATTATTGGCAAGACTGCATTCTTTGAACCATTAATCTTTATTTTTCCAATCAAGGGCTTGTGGTTGCTTCTTACTAATATTTTATACATTTAATCAAGCGATAGAACTTATCAAGTAAGTATAATAGGTTAGCGGTAAAAGGCAAAATTTTGCTCTCTCTTCTTCTGTTATTCGAGTAGCTGAAACTGGGATCCATTTCTTCATCATCATCAAAATGATATATTTTAACATTACTTCTATGCTGACCAATTTAACTGGATTCTAGTTTTAGCTACTCGAATAACATTTTTGTAGTCGATTCAAAATAGCATAATTAACTACACCTTTCCAAAGATGAGAGACGCGTTGGTACCACCAAAACCAAATGAATTAGAAAGCGCATATTGAATTTTATGCTCTTGAGCTTTAAGTGGTACAAAATTTAAATCACACCCTTCTGAAGGTTTGTATAGGTTTAAAGTTGGTGGAACAATTCCATTGTTTAATGCAAGGATACTAAATATTGCTTCAACACTTCCTGCGGCACCAAGTAAATGTCCTATAGAAGATTTAGTCGAGGAAACAGGTATTTTATAGGCACAGTCACCGAATAACTGCTTCATTGCTATTACTTCAACTTTATCCCCAAGTGTTGTTGAAGTCCCATGTGCATTGATATACCCAATTTGACTTGGGCTTACTTGTGCACTCCTTAAAGCAAGTTCCATTGCCTTAAGTGCGCCTCTTCCTTCTGGATGTGGTGCTGTGATGTGGTGCGCATCTCCTGTTAACCCATATCCAGTGAGTTCTGCATATATTTTTGCTCCCTTTTTTTTTGCATGTTCATATTCTTCCAGAACTAATACACCTGCCCCTTCGCCCATGACAAATCCATCGCGCTCTTCGTCCCATGGCCTTGAGGCCTCTTCAGGATTATCATTGAATTTAGTTGATAGTGCCTTCATCGATGCAAAACCTGCAATTCCAACTCTGCATAACGCACTTTCTGCTCCGCCTGCAATCATAATGTCAGCTTCACCGAGTTTTATAGCTCTTGCTGAGTTTATAATCGCATGCGCACCTGTTGCGCATGCAGTTACCGCTGAGTCATTTGGACCTATAAATTCGTATTTAATAGAAATATGACCAGATATCAAATTTATTAGACTTGCAGGAACAAAAAGTGGGCTAACACGTCTAGGCCCCTTCTCCTGCATGGTAATTACATTTTCCTGAATCGATGGAAGACCACCTATACCAGAACCAATAGCTACACCTATTCGCTCTTTATTAATATTTTTATTTTCCAAAATTAGTGAGTCTTCTACTGCTTGAACAGCTGCCGCAATTCCGTAATGAATAAAACGGTCTGTTCTTTTTAGGTCTTTTTCAAAAATATAGTCTTGTGGATTAAAACAATGCTCAATGTTATCGGATTGCACAGGTACCTGCCCTGCAACCCGACAAGGAAGATCAGAAGAATCGAACCTATCTGTATTTATTGCTTTAATGCCAGATTTACCTTCTTTCAGCTTTGACCAGGTGTTATTAACATCTGCCGCTAGTGGAGTAATTAACCCAACACCGGTAACTACTACTCTTCTTCTCATTCAATATCAACTGTTTGCTTTGTTTACTACATATTCAACTATCTGTCCCATAGTTTCCATTTTTTGCGCATCTTCGTCAGGAATCTCTATACCAAACTCTTCTTCAGCTGCCATAATTATTTCAACTGCATCCAAACTATCTGTTCCATGGTCTGAAAGCTTTGAAGAACTACCAAATGCCTCTATATCCTTATTGATGTGCTCTAGTATAATCTTCTTTACTTTTTCTTCTATATGTTCCCTAGTGCTTTTTGCTAATTCGTTCATTTCTTACTAAAAAATAACCTATCCTCTGATGTTATAAGAAATTTTGATGTTTGCAATAGCTTTTATGATTATATAAACTATTAAAAGCTTCCTATCTCTTAGCACTCGATAGTTGATAAATTTAAAAATGCTAGACGAAACAACAAAAAATTTGCTTGTTGTAGAAGTGAATAAGCTCTTACCTGAAAATAGCGAGAATAGACTTATATCAGCTATGCGTTATGTGCTTCTTGCTCCTGCAAAACATATACGTTCTTTTTTAGTTATAGCATCTTCGTCGATATTCAACATAAAGGTTGAAAAAGCAATAACAGCAGCAGCAGCAATTGAATTTATTCATGCTTACTCCCTAATTCACGATGATCTGCCATGTATGGACAACAGTGACACACGCAGAGGCCAGCCAAGCTGCCACAAAAAATTTGGTGAAGCAACAGCAGTACTGGCCGGAGATGCATTACTTACCCTGGCTTTTGAGGTATTATCTTTGTTAAATTGTGAGATCATAAAAGTGCTCTCTCAAGCAATAGGAATGAAGGGAATGGTGGGAGGGCAGATTTTAGATATAGGTGCAGATTTTGACAAAATAAAAGAAATTCATTTGATGAAAACTGCAAAACTATTTGCAGCTTCATGTGAAATAGGTGCTATAATAGGAGGCGCTGCAGACAAGGAGCGGGAAGCATTATATAACTATGGAATAAATCTAGGGCTTATTTTTCAATCCAAGGATGATATCGAAGATTATGAGCAAGATAAAACAAATAATTTGATGTCCGTGCTTGGCAAAAATGAAATGGAAAATTATATAGGTAGTCTCTTTAAACAAGCCTCAGATAATCTAGGTACGCTTTCAGGTAATACTAATGACTTGTATGATTTATTGAATCAAGTAAAAAAAGATGGTTAGAAAAATTATATTACAAATGTTTATCTCTGTAGTAATGATTTTCGCTTTAGCTTCTGCTTTTATAATTACGATTGTTTATATAAACAAAGATAAACCAGAGAAAAGGGAAAAGCTTTACGAAATAAATGCTACACATGGTGGTTTGATACGGATGATAGCAAGTTATTTGGTCAGGCCGATACTTGAATCAGCTCTTGATCGTTATATTGAAAAGCATGGGTTAGCAGAATATTTAGAAGAGATAACACAGCAAAAAGAAGAAGAGATGATAAACTTTTATGAAATTACTGAAGGCAGTGGCAGTAAAGTTTTCTGTGGCCAAGAAGTTCTGCTGCAAATGTACAAAGTCTCCAACAACCTAGCAACGCTACTTCCGACTGATGTCAATTTGAAAATAGGTCAGGATTACTTAAAAGAAGTGAGTTTAGGGGTAATAGGTATGAAAGAAGGCGGGGAGCGTGTAGTTACTATTGCTGCTGATGACAACAAAATGAGTTTTAACTCTTATTACATCAAACTTATTGAAGTAAAAGATAAATATCCCGATTCAGTAAATAACCTGATGATTTTTAATGACTTAATTAATAAAACTGGAAAACAAGTAAAATGTGGCGATGAGATATCAGTTCAATATAGCATAAAGAGACATAATGGTGAGTATATAATCAAAGATCAAATAGTGCAGTTTAAGGTTGGTGACAAAAAAATACCACTTGCTATAGAACTTGGAGTTGTGGGAATGAGAGCTGGTAATAAAAGAACAATTCTTTCTCCACCTGATCTTTTAACTGATGTGTCAACAAAAGGCATAGACTGTGATATTGCAATAATTGATTTAAGCTTGAGTTCTTCTACTGAAAAATAGCTTAAAGAACTACGAAGTAAGAAAAAACAAAACCTCTTGAATGCTCTATATTACTTAAAGTAGTCTTCCTCTAAAGTATAAATTTAGATAAGTCAAGCTGCTTTGAAATTGACTCTAGCTTATCTCTCACATATTTGCTATCTATAACGAATTTTTCATTATTTTTTTCAGAAGCAATAAAACTTACTTCATCCAAAAGCTTCTCCATGACAGTATGAAGTCTTCTTGCACCTATATTTTCCACTTCTCTATTAACTGTAAATGCTATTTCAGCTATAGTCTCTATACCATCATCAGTAAATTCAAGTGTTACATTTTCCGTTTTCATTAACGCTATATACTGTTTTAACAAATTAGATTCTGGTTCCTTTAATATTTTCATTAGATCCTCTTGAGTAAGTGCCTTAAGTTCCACTCTAATTGGCAATCTACCCTGTAATTCTGGTAAAAGATCAGATGGCTTAGATAAATGAAAAGCACCAGATGCAATAAATAATACATAGTCTGTTTTTACGGGTCCATACTTAGTTGAAACAGTTGTTCCCTCAAGCAATGGTAACAGATCGCGCTGCACTCCTTCTCTGTTGACTTCACCTTTTATTTCTGTACGCGCTGCAATTTTATCTATTTCATCTAAAAACACTATACCTTCATTGCTAACAAGATCAATCGCTTCTTTGACTATCTTGTCTTCATCCATTAACCTTTCGCTTTCTTCATTAATCAATATTTCACGTGCTTCCTTCACTTTAACTGTAATAGTTTTTGTTTTTTTGCTCCCATTAAATATCTTGCCCACGATTTCTGTTACGTTCATCACACCAATTTGCCCACCTGGCATGCCAGGTATATCAAAAGTGGGTAACATACCCTTGCTCTCCCTGACGTTAATAGAAACTTCTCCATCTTCAAATTCCTTATTTCTCAGTCTTTCTCTGAAAACTTTTTTGCTTTCCTCGGTTGCATCTTCACCAACCATGGAGTTGACTATTATCTTTTCAGCCAAACCTAAAGCTTTTTTAGTTAAGGCTTTACGTGCTTTTTCCTTAACTAAAACTATTGCTGCGTCAACTAAATCACGTATTATCGAGTCAACATCACGTCCAACATATCCTATTTCAGTAAATTTCGTTGCTTCAACTTTTATAAAAGGTGCACCAGCAAGCTTTGCTAAACGGCGAGCTATTTCAGTTTTACCAACTCCCGTATGACCTATCATGAGTATATTCTTAGGTATAATCTCTTCACGTAGTGGAAGTGGGACTTTATTTCGACGCCAACGGTTTCTGAGTGCAATAGCAACAGCGCGCTTTGCATCATTCTGCCCGATTATAAATCTGTCTAATTCTTTAACTATCTTCTGTGGTGGTAGATCATCTAATAAAGCTTGTGAGCTTTGAATGCTACTACTTCCTGTACCTTCATTTTCATAGAGGCTATTTTTCTCATTACAGTCATCATTATTATCAAATTGACCCACTACAGATTGACTAGAAAAATTAGCATACAAAGTTCTTGACATATTACTCCTCTATTTTTTCGATAATTAGATTATGGTTTGTATAAACACATATATCAGCAGCTATCTTCATAGCCTTTTTTGCAATCTCCTCTATTGATATTCCTTCAACGTCAATCAAAGCTTTTGCTGCAGATAAAGCAAAATTTCCTCCAGAGCCAATGGCTGAAATGCCATCTTCAGGTTCAAGAACATCACCCGTTCCTGTAATTACCAATGAAATGGACTTGTCTGCCACGATCATCATAGCTTCTAATTTTCTTAGATATTTATCCATCCTCCAGTCTTTTGCAAGTTCAACACATGCTCTCATCAACTGTCCTGGGTGCTTATCAAGTTTAGATTCTAGCCTTTCGAAGAGAGTAAATGCATCAGCTGTTGCTCCAGCAAAACCGGCAACTACGGAATCACCAGAAAGACGCCTAACTTTTTTTGCTCCAGATTTTATAACGGTATGGCCTAGCGAGACTTGCCCATCACCTATGACTACTACATTTTTGCCTCTTCTAATTGACAGTATAGTAGTACCATACATTTTACTGCTGTCATGATGAATCATTTTTTGTTATCTTAGTTAGTTATATTATATTAAGATTATAACCTACAATATAGTACTTTTCTTATAACATTTAAAGTGTAGATGCAAAACATAATTCATCCAAATCTGGAAAAAGATATAAATAATTGGTTCAAAACAAAATTTAATGGTTTTACATTACCATTTTATAGCTCCATAGATCTTAGGAATTCAGGCTACAAAATCGCTCCAGTAGACGCTAATTTATTTCCTGCAGGGTTTAATAACTTAAGTGAAGTATCAAAAGCGATAGCAGCAAAATTGATAAAAAGCTACTTCGAAACAAAACAATATAAGAAGGCCCTGATAATACCGGAGAATTACACACGAAATAAAATGTATATAGAAAATGTATTTGCCATAGAACAGGTACTGCAACTCGCAGGTTTTAAAACTAGAATTGGCCTCTTTCATAATGAAACGTACAATTTAATAGAACAGTATGAAACTGTTGTGAAAGAAAACTCTTTGCTGAAGACAACTTCAGGATTTGTGCCTGATGTTGTTATACTGAACCGTGATATGACGAGCCACATTCCAGACACGCTAGAAAACGTAAAACAAGAGATAGTGCCAAGTCCATTATATGGCTGGCACAGTAGGCGGAAATTTCAATATTTTGAAATCTATCAAAAATTAGTGTCCGAATTTTGTGGCGAATTTAAAATCGACCCATGGCTTATTTCTGTGCTTACAGAAAGCTGTAATGGAGTTGACTTTAATGATGATTCATCACTAGGAGCAGTAGCGACTAAAGTTGACCAAATATTATCTCTAGTGCAAAAAAAATATGAGGAATATGAAATAAAAACACAACCTTACGTTTTTATCAAAGCAAGCAATGGCACATACGGAATGGGCATTATAACAGCAACAAGTGCAAAGGAAATATTAAATCTCAATAAAAAAAAGCGTCATAAAATGAAAAAGATAAAAGAAGGAATAGCAATCAATAGTGTTATTATACAAGAAGGTGTACCAACTATTGACATATTTAAAAGTAGTTCTGCAGAACCGCTAATATACTATATAGGAGATACTCCAACATGTTGCTTATACCGATGTAATAGCAGGAAAGATGTATATTCTAGCTTGAATTCCACTGACTGTGAATTTTATGACATCAGCCAAGAAAATAAAACTTTGCCACTTTGGAATATTGTTAGCAAATTAGCAGTGCTAGCATTGGCAGTAGAAATTAAGTCTTTTCATCTCTAATAATTAATTTCTACAATGCTGCCATTATGCTGAATATGGTGAGCGTCATCAAGTCCAGTAGGACTATCAGTACCATTATTAGGTTGATTGACAAACTTATCGATGTTTGATACTAGATGTACTATACTTAGTAGCAAACCGACCGTAATGGTTAAGTTGAAATTATAGATTATGCCACCACCCAAGTATATTGGCATGGTTGGAAGTTCCATTCTTTTTAATATGAAGCTTAACAAGCCCAATGACAAAGCGAATGTGCTAAAAATAACTTCTTTACCATATTTAGCAGACTTTTCAGAATCCTTATTATCTAGATACTTCTTCCATGTATAATAACAGTTTATGCATTCTGAAAATAGAAATAGAGCTGCTGATGTTAAGCTAATATAACTTATTACATCCTTGTTGTTTCTAGCTAAGAAATGAACGATTTTTGTCTCTATCAATATTCCTATTACACAGTTTGCCAATAGGGCTAAGCTACCCACAACCTGTATTGGTTTTTTAGGTTGATTTTCCCCTTTACCATTCTGAGGTTTTTTAGATTTACATCTAGCTAAATTGAGACCAAAGTCAAGAGCAAATATTATTGATGCTGGTAGTTTTAAGAACTGAGAAATATCTAATATAGTACAAATATTGGATCTGTTGTTATCAATAAACTCGCAACAGAACTGCAATGAAATTTTACACAATATGCCTGTTAAACCTACTGCAATACAATACATCTTTCTAATATCATTGTTGTGAGCGTCATGTATATTTTCTATGAATGTATTTGGCTCACCTTTTTGCATAAGTAGATACTAGAATAATAACTCTTTAATATTATATTATAAGAATATAAAAAGAAAAGTGCTATAAATCAGTACTTTGAGAGTGATCTGAACATAAATCGGCCAAGCACTTGATAAATAAGAGATCAGTACTGAGCGTTGGTACGCGAAAGTAATACCCGTCTTTGATAATTGCTTTATACTCTATATCAAGTTCAACCAGTGTTTCAGAATGCTCGGAAACAAAAGATATAGGTGATAAAACTACAGGTATATTATCGTCTTTTGCGCGTGATAGCTCACTTTCAGTGCTAGGATCCAACCATTTTACAGGGCCAACCTTACTCTGATAACATATTCCCCAGTCAAGATCTTCAATATTCAATCTTTTTACTATTAATTTTACTGTTTTTTCTATCTGTGAAGCGTAAGGGTCGCCTTTTTTAATGATACTAAGAGGTAAGCTATGAGCCGAGAATAGGACTCTTGGCTTACCGATTTTGCTAGCTAATTGATAATATTTAGACGTTAGATTAACATGAGCTTCAATAAAGTCTTCATTGTCATAATAATGGTGAATTGTTTTTGTGTTACATTCCAGTTTGGCATTTTTTTGCCAATTCTCGATGGATGATAGAGTTGTGGTGGTTGAATATTGCGGATATAGTGGTAACAGAATGATTTCTTCAGGGTCGAATTGCTTTACGCTTTTAACAACTTCATCAGCGAATGGATGCCAATAACGCATGCAGATGAATATCTTATATACATGGTTTCCATTTTCATTTAATTTCAGTTCTAAAGCATCAGCTTGTGCTTTCGTATTCTCCAAGATTGGTGATTTACCTCCAATGTACTCGTATATTTCTTGTGCAGTACTCTCTCGCCTTTTGGAGATAAACTTTGCTAAAAGGAAGCGAAAAGGATTTGGCAGATTTATTATTCTTTTATCGTAAAAAAGATTAAATAAGAAAGGGCGTACCGCACTTAGTGAATCAGGTCCTCCTAGGTTAAATAAGATTACTGCCTTCTTCACTGACAGCACCTTTCTTCAGGTTTGCCTATAAAATCAGCCACACACTCATCAAGTTTAGTTACAGGCACTAAATTTCTTACACTGGCATACAATAGATGAGCAGATCTCTTCATGTTACTCTGTGTAGATGCAAAGCCTCTATCGAAAACCACATCAACACAAAAACTTGGCACTGCTTCAAGAAGTTCAACAGCAGCCAAAGATATCATTATGTAGCTTTGTAGGGCCTTCAAAGGGAACATAAGCGGAAAAAGTAAAACCTTAACAAAGAGAGAGCTAGGACTTTCATTCATTATTTGTCCTTGATTGGGAGAATTATACTCAATATGCTGTCTATTTCTATAAAAAACAGGAAATTTTATAGTGTCTTCCTCAAATTGCTTATCTATTTCTTTTCTACTATGGTTAGTGATCTTTTCCATTAATTTCTCACGCACTTGACAAGTGGTTCTCACAAAAAAACACGTGGCAATCATCAATACAGCACATATAAGCGCACAACGCATGAGGTTCATCCCACCTATCATAGATGGTAATGCAAGACAAACAAATGGTACTATGATAGCCATTTCGAAAAATGGAATAGTGTTCCTTTTCATTGCAAAAGCAGCGCCTTCTTTTAATTTTGTATTATTGTGTAAGCTATACTCTAAATAACTCAAAAATGCCAAATTAAAAGTTAAAAATCCTTTTGTTCCACAAAAAATTGATGACTTAAATTGATTAACCCATTCTTTAGCAGTAAGTGTGGTTTCAATTGATTGTTTAACATTGGGATCGACTGGTTTGTTGTTTTTTTTGTTACAACACCCCATAAAACACCTCCTTGATGGTTTATCCTTAACTATAAGTGAAAAATTGCTTTTATCAAATCAAAGTTTATAATAAAATAAATCTGCAAATATACGATCTTAATATAAGGGAATAACATGGCAATTGAGAGAACACTTTCAATATTAAAACCTGATGCAGTAAAAGGTAATATTACAGGCAGTATAAATTCTTACATTGAAAAATCTGGACTAAAAATTATAGCACAAAGAATGATGATGCTGACAAAAAAACAAGCAGAACTGTTTTATGAAATTCATAGGGATAGGCCTTTTTTTGTAGAGTTGGTGGAATTTATGACTTCTGGGTCTGTGATAGTTCAAGTTTTAATCGGTGAAAATGCAGTCAGTAAATACAGACACATCATGGGTGCTACAGATCCAAAGCAGGCAGATAAAGGTACAATTAGGGGTGATTTTGCTGATGATATTAGTGAAAATAGAGTGCATGGTTCTGATAGTCTAGAGAACGCTCATAGAGAAATAGCTTTCTTTTTTGCTGAATGTGAATTAGTGTAGTTTTACTTTTTTACATACTAAATTTCTGAGTTTTATGTTGAACTGTATAATATCAGCTTAATTTTTAGTTTAAGCAACATTAAGGGAAAGCTTTTTCATGCACTATAGATAATATTTACAATGGATCATGTTGTTAACGCTTATAATAGATCTGAAGCTTCTATAGTTAGAGGAGAAGGAGTATATCTCTTCGATAAGGATGGTAAAAGATATTTAGACTTTGCTGCAGGAATTTCTACAACCTCTCTAGGTCATTGTCATCCATACATTACAGATAAACTGAAGGAGCAACTGGATTCATTATGGCACTGCTCTAATATTTTTACTATTCCCCAGCAGGAAAGGCTTGCTCAGCGTTTAACAGACCTTACCTTTGCAGATAAAGTTTTTTTCTGCTCAAGTGGACTTGAAGCAACAGAAGCTGCAATTAAATTTATTCGCCGCTATTTCTACTTAAATGGACAAGAAAAGCGCAATCATATCATTACAATTGAAGGAGGTTTTCATGGCCGCAGTATTGCTGCAATTTCAGCTGGGGGAAATGAAAAATCACGCGAAGGTTTTGCTCCACTCCTTTCTGGTTTTGATAAAGTTCCAAGAAATAACATTGAAGCATTAGAAAAGAAAATCAATAGCGAAACAGCTGCCATATTTTTAGAGCCCATACAAAGTGAAAGCGGAGTACATCCATTGGACGTAGAGTATCTTAAAAAAGTAAGAGAGATAACAAAATCTCAAGGAATAATTTTATGCTTTGATGAAGTGCAATGCGGATATGGGCGGATTGGCTCTCTATTTTACTATCAAAATATAGGAGTTGAACCTGATATGCTCACTTGTGCGAAGGCTATGGGTAATGGATTTCCTCTGGCTGCATGTTTAGTAAAAGATTATATAGCAGAAGCAATCACTCCAGGAACTCATGGGTCAACTTATGGAGGTAATCCACTTGCCATGACTGTGGGTAATGCAGTACTCGATGTAATGCTAAAGGAAGGCTTTTTTGACCATGTTAAGAAGGTCAGTAAATATCTAAAAGAAAAGTTATTGCCTTTGACTGAAGAATTTCCGAAGATCGTTTCAGAAGTTCGTGGGGAGGGTTTATTGATAGGGATAGAGCTTAGAGTACCTTTCGCTGATAAAATTGTTAAACAATCTCTTGACAGAGGCTTAATGATGACTAATATTATAGATAATAGGGTAGTGAGAATAACTCCTCCACTTCTTGTTGAGAATATGCATGTGAATACAGTATGTGATATATTTCATGATTTATTTTTTTATATTAAAGATATATAGAATTGCAAATGCCTCTTGCAACATATAAAATCAACTCTGTTTCTATATCGCAATAACATCATACTTTAATGGATTGGTTATTGATCTCAGTATTGTCAGCAATTTTTTCCTTATTGATTTTATCGTTTTTGTTCTCAGGAGCAGAAATAGGGTTAACCTCAATTAGCCGATCACGAGTGAATAAACTAAAGCTAGAAGGTAACAAAAAAGCCAAGATAATAGAGCTTTTGTTAAGTAAAAAAGAATTAACAATAGGAACAATATTACTGTGTAATACAATTATTAACATTACTTGCTCTGCTTTGTTTACAGTAATATTTATAAATTCTTTTGGAAGTGAGGGCATATTTCTTTCAACATTCATGATGACGTTTTGTATTTTGCTATTTTGTGAAGTTTTACCAAAAACTTACGCCATGCAAAATCCTGAAAAATTTACATTACTTTCTGCTTATTTTATGCTGTTTTTTGTCAAGGTTCTTTCTCCATTGACATTAGGCATTCAGTTTATTGTCAATATCATTCTGAAGTTATGTGGGCTTCATAAGAATAGGGAGGTAATATCTGCAGCAGATGCAATGCGTAATATGATTACTCTTCACCGCAGTGAGGGCACTATGTTACAACAGGATTTAGATATGCTAAATAGTATACTTGATTTGGCTGAGACAGAAATATCACAAATTATGACCCACAGGAGAAACTTATTTTCTCTTGATATAGATCGAAACAAAGAAGAGTTAATAAGAGAGATTTTAACCAGTAGCCATAGCAGAGTACCTTTGTGGCAAAAAGAACCAGATAATATTGTTGGAGTGGTTCACGTGAAAAATCTAATAAATGCCTTGCGTGAAAAGGATAATAAAATAGAGATTGCCAAAGTTATGTCAAAGCCTTGGTTTATACCAGAAAGTACGCCACTCAGTGTACAACTTCACAACTTCCGTAAAAACAGGAAACACCTTGCATTTGTTATTGATGAGTATGGGGCACTACAGGGAATCGTAACTCTTGAGGATATACTGGAAGAAATAGTTGGAGAAATTTCAGATGAGCATGATTTGATCACAGAGAATTTTATAAAAAAGATATCCGATAATATGTATCACATAGAAGGAAAATCTACCATTAGGGATATTAATAGACAGTTACATTGGGATCTTCCTGATGAAGAAGCTACAACTCTAGCAGGTATGATTGTAAACGAGATAGAGCGCATTCCTGAAGAAAATGAAGAGTTTTCCATGTACGGTTTTTACTTTAAGATTTTAAAAAAAGATAAAAATATTATTACTATGATTGAAGTACAAGTAAAAACTGCTAATACTGTAGTAGCAATTAATTAGTTGGGTTCTATGGAAGATACAGTAAAAATAACGGCTGAAGATTTGAAGAGATATATAGAGAGAATCGAAAAACTTGCACAAGAAAAGAGGGACGTGCAAGATCACATTCGTGATGTATATGCAAAAGCTGCAGATGAAGGTTGGGATATAAAAGTGATGAAACAGATTATTAGGCTAAGAAAGATGGATGATGATGACAGGGAGGAACAGGAGATATTACTTGATACCTACAAACGTGCATTGGGAATGAATTACGAAGGTGAATAGTAGGATTGTAATTGGAATAAGTGGAGCATCTGGTTCTATTTACGGTGTAAGGATTCTAGAGGCACTAAAAAATACCAATCATGAAACTCATTTAGTGATCAGCAGCACTGGAAAAATAGCTATAGCTCATGAGATTAAAGAAAAACTTGAAGATATTATATCGCTTGCAGATTTTTACTATTCTGAAGAAAAAATAGGAGAAAAAATAGCAAGCGGCTCATTTAAAACCTCAGGTATGGTTATTGCTCCATGTTCTATGAAAACAATGTCTGAAATAGCATCGGGGGTGACTTCCAATCTATTAACAAGGGCTGCAGATGTAACTCTAAAAGAAAGAAGAAGATTAGTTCTTATGGTGCGAGAATCTCCACTACATCTTGGACATCTCCTAAATATGTTAAAACTAACGGAGATGGGAGCAATTATTGCTCCGCCGATGCCTGCTTTTTATATTAAACCAGAATCTTTGGATGATATTGTAAATCATGCTGTTGGTAAAGTATTGAACTTATTTGATATTGCATTACCTGACTTCAAGGAGTGGCAAGGAAATGTCAATTATTATTAACGGTAAAAAAATAGCAGATGATCTCTGTGAGGAGCTATCAAAAAAAATTGATCTTTTAAAGAAAGAGTATAATGTTTTTCCTTGTCTTAAAGTAATTCTTGTGGGTAGCAATCCAGCAAGTCAGGTCTACGTTCGTAATAAACAAAGAAAAGCAGAATCAATAGGCATAAGTTCTGAAACTATTGTTTTGCCTGATAGTATTTCAGAAGATGAATTGATTAAAAAAGTTAATACATTAAATGAAGATTTATCTGTGCATGGAATTTTAGTTCAGTTACCTTTACCAAAAAACATTAGTGCAAGCAGAATAATTAATACAGTAAGTGTTGAAAAAGATGTAGATGGCTTTCATGATGAGAATATTGGCAGGTTAGTTAAAGGTGAAAAAGATTGTCTGATACCTTGTACTCCCAAAGGTTCTTTGCATTTAATCAAGTCAGTTGAAAATAATCTATCAGGTAAAAATGCGGTAATCATTGGCAGATCAAATATTGTGGGTAAGCCAATGTTTCACCTATTGTTGCAAGAAAATTGCACTGTTACCATCTTGCATTCACAAAGTATGGATTTAGCTGATTATTGCTCTAAGGCGGATATAGTAGTTGCAGCAGTTGGAAAGCCAAATTTTGTTCAACCAGATTGGATAAAAAAAGGTGCAATAGTGATTGATGTTGGCATAAATAGCATTAACATAGGAAATCAAAGTAAGCTTGTGGGTGATATTGACTTTGAGGGAGTAAAAGAAAAAGTCAAAGCTATTACTCCAGTGCCTGGTGGAGTTGGCCCGATGACAATAGCATTTCTTATGATAAACACTGTAGTTGCTGCTTGCTTACAGCGGGAAGTTGATCCCTCTAATTTTATTGCTTAGGATTTATTCTAATATTAGAATAAACAGAATACCTTTGCAAATAGCACATATATAGCACCTAGCATACAACTATATATAAGGATTCAAAGTGTTCATAGCTTAAAAATTATAACGTATACCTACTTCTATGATTGCATCTGGTTTTTTCATCGGTGGTTTAAAGCCACTTAATTGACCGCTTGCAGCAATAGCTGCTGTGCTAACTATCTGTGGAATAATTTCACAATCAACACCTAACTTTACTTTATAGGAAATAGCACCTAGTATTTTATCTAGTGTTTCATTTTGACCTGCGGCTACAGTTGCAGATGAATTTACTGCATTTGTATCCTCACCAAGACCAAAAGATGGCAATATTCAAATATATCCACCCAGACCTATACTAGCATATAATTTAATAGGATCAATTTCAAGATCAGGATAGTAAAGGTAATTTGCCAACAAACTAGCTCCTACTTTCCTTTTTTGTTTATCAGTTATATCACTTATGTTAGCAAGAACCTCAAGTTCAAACTTAGAATTTTTGTTATGATGATAACCAAAGACAACGTTGGGGTTCAATTTAAAGCTTTCACCCCATCGGGTCCCAAAGTTTAAACCTACATAGCAATGATCTTCGTATTGATCTTCACAATGATCTTTGTGTTGATTTTCTAACTCACTTGTACCATTACTAGCTGTACTTGCTAAAGCAACCAACGCAGCGAACACTTTCATCATTCTCATATAATTCATACACATTACTTCCTTAAAACAGGCCGGAATAAATGTTCAAATATGCTAGCAGCAAGTTTTGAGCATCGCTTGTGGTTACACCTAAACATTACATGTATTCAATGTTATCCAGCGTTAAAAATTATAGCGTACTCCTACTTCCAGCATCATATCCGGTACTGTCATTGCTTTTATACCACTCATTTGCCCGCCTAAGGTTAAAGCAGCTGTACCAACTATCTGTGGAGCAACTTCATAATCAGCACCAACCTTCAGTTTGTAGGAAATAGCACCCAGTATTTTATCTAGTGTTTCACTTTGAGTATCAGCTGAATTTATAACTTCAGTTTTAGGGTTAGGTTTTGTACTTTCAGATTTAGGTTGTTTATTTGCATCTGTACCAGAGCCAAAAGGTATTACTTGGAGATATCCACCTAAACCTCCACTGACATATAGTTTCACAGGATCAATGTCAACGTTAGGATAATAACGGTAATTTGCTAACAAACTAGCTCCCATTTTCTTGTCTGCTGCACCAAACATATCACTTACGTCGGTGAGAATCTCAAGTTCAAACTTAGAGCTTTTATCATAATTATAACCAAAAACTAAGCCAGGTTTTATTTTTCATCTAGCACCCCATCTACCACAAATTTTAAACCTGCGTAGTACTGCTCTTTTGCACTATTACTAGCTGCACCTGCTAGAGATGAAGTGAGCAACACAGCTAAAACACATAATCCTTTTATTTTCATATAACTACCCATACAAAAAAATATATAATGCACAAGTATATATCTTTTATATTAAAAAAAGTATAACTGCTAAATTAGGGACATGCTACTCAAAAATTTTATATAACTATGTTTACTACCTTATTTGGCACAGCATATATAGTGCGAATTTTGCTTTGATCGATTTTATTAGATACAGAATCTGTTGCTATTTTCTTCAATTTTTCTTGAGGTAAATCAGTTGCCACTTCAATGGTCGCACGTAACTTTCCATTGATCTGCACTGCTACAGTCACCATATTATCAATTAGTAGTGATTCATCAACTTTTGGCCAAGGTTGCATATATAGCATGCCTTTGCCTCCTATTTTTTGCCATAAATTTTCAGCCAGGTGTGGCATGAATGGCTCAATCACTCTGATTAGTATGCATATACCTTCATCAATAAGAGATTTTCCAGTTTTTACGTCTATTTCAGCTATTAAATTTGTCATTTCACGAAACTTTGCTACCACACAGTTTAATCTGCAGTTTTCCAAGTCATCTGTAAACCCTTGCAATAGTTTATGGATTTTTTTTCTGTACTCTAGTAGTTTACCTATAATGTTTTCATTATCATAGTGTATGTTTACGGTCCTAAGTTGCACCACCATACGCCACAATTTATTTATATAGCGAAAACAACCTTCCACGCCATCATCAGACCATTCCATATCTTTTTCTGGGGGGGTATCGGATAATACAAACAAACGAGCAGTATCAGCACCGTATTTTTCTATGATAAAGTTTGGGTCAACTGTATTTTTCTTTGACTTACTCATCTTTTCGACTTTTCCAACTTTGATCTTAGCACCCTTCGCAATCAACTCTTTTGCTTCTTCGGGAAAGAGCCATTTGCCATTCTCATCTTTATAAGTTATATGGCAGACCATTCCTTGAGTGATTAAAGTAGAGAAAGGCTCTCTAACGTCAAAATAGCCACACTTAGTTAAAGCACGGCAAAAAAACCTTGAGTAAAGCAAATGTAGAATTGCATGTTCTATTCCACCTATGTAATAATCAACAGGCATAAAACGATTACAAGTATCTTTATTAATCGATTTATTTTCACTGCAAAATGCAGCAAAATACCAAGAAGATTCAAAAAAAGTGTCAAATGTATCAGTTTCACGTTCTGCTTGCTTTCCGCACTTTGGACAATCAACAAATTTCCAGGTTGGGTGCTTATCCAGGGGATTACCACCACTTGTAAATTCTACGTCCGTTGGTAGAACAACAGGGAGATCTTTTTCTGGAACTGGAACAATTCCACAATCTTTACAATGTATAATAGGTATAGGACATCCCCAATAACGTTGCCTTGAAATTCCCCAATCGTGTAGACGATAGTTTATTGTTTTCTTACCTATTCCTTTTTCTTCAAGTTTTTTTATGATTACTTTTTTTGCCTCATTAATCATTAGTCCGTTTAAGAATTCAGAATTGAACATCACTCCATCACCGAAATACGGTTCTTTTAAGATCTCTGTGGTCTCTTCACAAACTACAGGAATAATCGTTAAACCATACTTCTGTGCAAATTCAAAATCACGCTGATCATGTGCAGGGCAACCAAAAATCGCACCTTCTCCATACTCAATCAACACAAAATTCGCTATATAAATTGGTAATTCCTTGTCGAGAAATGGGTGCCTAACGTTCAATCTAGTGTAAATTCCAATTTTTTCATCATTCTCCTCCTTTACCTTCATATTATCAATGAAGTCTCTTATTTCTTTGTCCTTAAGGTCTTTTACAATAGGGTGCTCTGCTCCTACTGCAAGAAAAGAAGCTCCAAATAAAGTATGAGGAGAAGTTGTAAAAATCTTTAATTTCTTATTCAGGCCAACTATTTCAAAATCTATAGTTGCCCCTTCAGATTTTCCTATCCAGCGCTCTTGCATAGTTTTGACTTTTTCTGGCCAATTTTTTAAACTTTGCAGACAATAAAGCAAATCTTCAGCAAAATCAGTAATCTTTAAAAACCATTGGAATAACTTACGTTTTTCAACAACTGCACCTGATCGCCATCCTTTTCCATCAACTACTTGCTCATTTGCAAGCACTGTTTGGTCCACTGGATCCCAATTAACCCACGACTCTTTTCGATAGGCAAGACCATGCTTTAAAAAATCCAGAAAAAATTTCTGTTCGTGTTTGTAATAATCAGGCTCACATGTGGAAAGCTCATGATTCCAATTGTAGGAAAGACCTATAGATTTTAGCTGTGCACGCATATTGTCTATATTTTCTTTTGTCCACGCCGCAGGGTTAATATTATTGTTCCTTGCTGCATTTTCAGCTGGTAATCCAAACGCATCCCAGCCAATTGGGTGCAAAACCTCAAATCCATGAGCTCTCTTGTAACGTGCTATAACATCTCCTATCACATAGTTACGCAGGTGACCCATATGAATCTTACCAGATGGATATGGAAACATTTCCAACACGTAACATTTCTTCTTTTTACTATCTTTGCTTACAGAAAAATCCCACTTGTTTTGGTAGAATTTTTCAACGGTTTTAAAATCATATTTCATAAATTCAATCACAGTTTATATGTACTAAAGGATCGACTGCTTGACCATTATGCCTTATTGTGAAACACATCTGCGGATCTTTATCTTGTGTGCTTGATTTACCTGCAGATCCAATTACTTGACCTTGTTTTACTTTATCACCAATTTCAACTTGTATATTTTTTAAATAGGAGTACATAGTCATGTAATTGTCTTTATGTTCCACTATAATTAAATTTCCGTACCACCTCAGGCCTTTACCCACGTATATTACTTTGCCAGGTGCAGAAGCAATAACCTTTGTTACACTTTGAGCAGTAATTTTTATTCCATCTTGACATATTTTATCAGAAGAAGTAACTGCACCTTTAACCGGTATTACAAATTTACACATGCTTTGTGCATTATTGTTATATACCTTATCTACAAAGGCTTTTCTACTTTCTTTTCGCAGCGAAGAATAAACATTTTCTTTAATCAAATGATACTCTCTTGTGTACTCTAGGTCTCTTTTCCCATAAAATTCTTCGCCTTTAAGTAGTACAGGTGCAGGTTTTTGCAGGCCACAGCTCATCATTATTGCTGATAATATAAAGAACAATGCTATACGATACATACACTTATCTTTAGATATATCAACTTTCACAAAACTTTATAGTGTTTTTCGTCTATTTATTACTTTCTTCATTTATTTTATCAGTCAAATAGTCTCTTAAATCTATAAGTTCTTGCAATAAATTTCTTGAATAATGATCAATTCTTACATGGTTACCAAATTCCTTTTGTACTCCTTTTATTGTATATCCTTTGTCATATAGCATATATTTTATTTTCTTTATTGCCTCTATACACTTATGATCATACAGTCTTCTTCCCTTCCGTTTTATGGGTTTAATTTGATGGAATTGACTTTCCCAGAATCTTAAAACATGCCGCTCCAAATGTAGTTCTTCAGCTACTTCTCCAATCGTGTAAAATAATTTTCCCTTATTCATCGGTTATTTATTAATTTCTTTATCACTTTTGAAGGTCTAAAAGAAATTGATTTTCTCGCTTGAATTACTACCCTTTCCGATGTCTTTGGTATATTTCCTGGTCTTTCTTTCTTGTTTTTAACCAAAAATGTTCCAAATGAAGATATTTTTACTATTCCATCCTTTGCTAAGCTCGTTTTTATCTCATCCAATATATCATCTATTATTGCAATAGAGTCTTCTTTCGATAATCCAATTTCCTGATTTATACATTCAGCTATTGTTGCCTTAGTTACCGTTATGTCTTTTGTTGTCATAATTTATTACAGCATGTTAATATAATATAACAATCGACTCAAGATTCAGCTACTTTATTTTATAGTATGTTTCTTTTGTAGCATAATTAAAAATACTAGCAAATGTTAACATTGCAAATATTGTGAAAAGCGCCATTTGGTGATCTGAAAAAAGTGCTAAAATTGACACTAAAATTCCACTCATAACAAACATAAATCCATTGATAATGGATGATGATGTGCTAATATACTTCTGCTCAACAATCTCACTACCAACAGTAAAATTAAGCATATGTCCTCCTGCAAAAAAACCAAACATTAACATACAAAAGTATATAATATGAACTGTTAAATTGCCGCACAGTAAAATAATAGCTGAAATACTTTGCAATGTAGCAAAAGCAGAGATTACGTGCCTTCTGTTTTTAAATAGATTTGAGATTAGATCTGCAATTGGAGCACCAACTGCAAGACCAAGCCACGATATTGCAGTTGCTACACCTAACTCCATTGTATTGAGTTCTAAGTTGCTTAGTAACCTTGGTGCCCACAGCATATTAAGCGCTAAAAATGTTCCAAAAGTAATAGCACCCACTATTGAGGTTATCCAGATATCTCTTAATTTTAGCACTGTTAGTACAGAACATATTACTGTTTTTATAGAGCTCTTTATTGTGTATTCCCCCCAATTTTTTTTTGAAAGTCCTTTCGGATAAAAAAACATAAGTACAAATATCGATACGCCAAATAATATTACACATACAATAAGATTTTTCCAATCTGCACCTTCGGCAAGCAAGCTAGAGAAGCACATTTGAATCATCAAAGCAGAAAGACTTGAAATTGTCTGTACTAGTGAGAACATCAGTCCAAATTGAGTAAGGGGAAAATATGTGCTACTTACATGAGCAGCGCCAATAAAACCAAACGATGCTCCAATTGCGATCAAAAATTGAGATAAAATTAAATGGGCAAAATTGTCACTCTTGATAAGGACAAAAAAACCAAAGAGCATAATTGACAATGAGAAAAAATAAATTTTTTTGCTGGAAAAAACATTAAACATTGCCCCACTAAAAAATTGTGAGATAGCAAAAGTCCAAGTATATGCTGAGTTAGCTAGTGCAACTTGCGCGATTGTGAGATCAAGTTCTTTTTCAAGATTCACGCTTATAAAGGTGTATATTATCTGCATGTTGCTGAATACAACAATCAAGTTACTGATGAGCCAAATGAAACAAGCTTTATTTTCCATAAGATTTTTTATAAATAGTACATTGATAATAAACCTCTTTTAGGCTCTGATTATTGTTAAAACAATTGCAATTATAGTATGCTATAAAAATTATAAAGCAACAAATTTGTTGTGAGATTTAATTTGTTAGAGTCTGTACATAATCTCGAGCAAGAAATAAGTTCAACAATCATTACCTATAAGATAAAAGGTGAAAATTTGAAATTATCATGAAATGGCTCATTTTTCTGCTACTCGAATGATGTTCTTTCAATTATTGGTAAATCAAAGTCAGTTTAACTATTAATTAGTTATCTTTTTTCTAGCTATGCAACGGGCCTATTATTAAATCTTTCAATAACACCTTTTATTTTTGCCGCCTCTTCAAACTCTAAATTTTCAGCATGCTTCAACATTTGCTTTTTCAGACTATTTAGATCATCCTGACTAAAATTCTCAACTACCACTTTTTCCTGTAAAGTATTTGATATAGGCTTTATTATAGTTTTTGGTACAATATTATGCAGTGTATTATGCTCTGTCTGTTTCTTTCTTCTCCTTTCAGTTTCTTTCAGTGCACGATCCATAGAATTAGTAATTTTGTCTGCATATAAAATTACTCTGCTTTCAACATTGCGTGCAGCACGACCTATCGTTTGAATGAGCGAAGTCTCTGATCGTAAAAACCCTTCTTTGTCAGCATCTAAAATTGCAACCAATCCACACTCGGGAATATCAAGACCTTCCCGCAACAAGTTAACGCCAACAAGAACATCTATTTCTTTAGATCTTAATTTGCATATAATTTCAATTCTTTCCAGCGCACCAATATCTGAATGTAGGTAAGTTACTTTCATACTGAGCTCACTCATATGCTCAGCTAGTTTTTCAGCCATTTTTTTTGTCAATGTGGTAATTAGAATACAAAACCCTTTTTTTATCGTCACTTGTGCCTCATGAATCACATCATCAACCTGACTCCCTGTTGGTTTTATGATGCAGATGGGATCTGTCAGTCCTGTTGGGCGGATAACTTGCTCTATAAATGCGTGATTAGTCTTTTCTAATTCATATTTTCCTGGAGTAGCCGAAACGTAAATAGTCTGTGGCCGTATTGCCTCCCACTCTTCCAATTTTAACGGACGGTTATCAAAAGCAGAAGGTAGCCTAAAACCATAATCTATCAATTTCTTTTTACGTGCTTCATTACCGCTATACATTGCACCTATCTGGGGAACGGTTACATGGCTTTCATCAACAAATAAAATTACATCTTTAGGTAAATACTCAAACAATGTAGGCGGTGGATTTCCAGCTTTCATTCCGTAAAGATAACGCGAATAATTTTCAATACCTTTACACACTCCCGTTGCCATCATCATTTCAATATCAAAATTAGTACGCTGCTCAAGGCGTTTTGCTTCAACAATTTTGTTCTGTAAATAGTAATAATCCAAGCGTTCATGTAGTTCTTTTTTAATCAATTGAACTGCTTGCAAAAGAGTCTCACGTGATGTAGTGTAATAGCTGTTTGGAAAAATGGTGACTGTATCTATGCGTCTGATAATATTGCCGTTCATGGCATCAATCTCAGAAATTTCCTCTATTTCATCACCAAACAATGATAAACGCCAAGCTTTATTTTCATAATAGGCAGGAAACATATCAATAATATCGCCGCGCACCCTGAAATATCCCCGCTCAAATCTTACATCAGAACGTTTATATTGGAGATTAACTAAATTATTCAGAAAGTCATTAACATGAATCTTATCTCCAGCACTTAAAGTCAAGGTCATGCTGAGATAGCTCTCAGGCGAACCAAGACCGTATATACAAGAAACACTCGCAACTACAATCGTGTCCCTACGCTCCAAAAGAGAGCATATAGCAGAATAGCGTAGCATATCAATTCTTTCATTTATTAAAGAGTCTTTTTCAATATAAGTGTCTGTTTGTGGCGAATAAGCCTCAGGCTGATAATAATCATAATAAGAAATGAAGTATCCAACAGCATTGTGGGGGAAAAATCCTCTCATCTCCTCGTAAAGCTGTGCCGCTAAAGTTTTATTATGCGCCATAATTAACGCAGGCCTGTTTGTTCTTGCAATAACATTTGCCATAGTAAAAGTTTTTCCAGAGCCAGTTACTCCAAGTAAAACCTGATCTCTTTTTTTGTTATTTAGTCCTTCAACTAAACTATCTATTGCTTGTGGTTGATCGCCAGCTGGCTGAAAATTTGTAACTATTCGAAATGCCATAATCCCTATACTTTCATAATATATTTATCATTATATTATAGAAATAATATCACGAGTAAGGTATAAAAACGAGCGTAAATGAAGTTCTATTTTCCTTTTTTATAGAGTTGGCTCCAAACTCTATTGTTAGTGAGAACAAAAAATACCGTCAAAGTCATAAAATATGTCACTATTTTTAGCCCAAGTTTATGTCGGCGCTCCAGTTCTGGCTCTGCTGCCCATTGTAAGAAATTTACCACATCATATGCCATATTTTCAACTGTGGCTTGCCTAGTACCATCATATTCTACCATTCCTTCAGAGAGTGGTGGTGCCATGGCTAACCTGCCTGTTGAAAAATATGGATTAAAATATAAACCATTCTCATCATGTTCACCGTTTTGATAACCAATTAGTAGTGAATAGACATAATTTGCACCATCATGTCTTGCTTTGACAATTAATGATAAGTCCGGTGGAATTGCTCCATTGTTGCTTGCTGCAGCTGCTTCTTTTGTATCAAAGGGTGCAATAAAATAATCCGAAGACACTCCCGGTCTATCAAACATTTCACCCAAATCATTCGGACCATCTTTAACTTGGTAAGAGGATGCAATTTGTTTTACATTCTCTTCAGAAAAACCAACATCTTGCAAATTACGAAACGCTATTCTGTTCATTGAATGGCAAGCAGCACAGACTTCTTTGTATACTTTATAGCCACGCTGAATTGACTCTCTATCGAAAGATCCAGTAATTCCATCAAAACTCCAGTCGATTTTCTTATTTGGTAAAGGTTTAAACTCCTCTGCAGACAAAGAATTAGTGAAAAATAATATACAAAATACAGCAACTTTAACCAATAGCATCACTTCATCTCCGGAACGGAATCGCTTATTGTTTTTGGTAATTTTTTTGGTTTCTCATACTTACTAAGTAAAGGTAAAACTATCACAAAATATGAAAAATAATAAAGAGTTGAGAGCCTACTTAAAGTGATATAAGGCTCTTTAACTTCTTGCCCCCCAAGCCAAGCAAGAAATGCAAAATTTATTGCAAAAACCCAAAAAAATTTCTTAAATAATGGGCGATAAGCACCACTTTTAACCTTTGCTTTATCAAGCCAAGGCAAAAGAAACCAAACTAAGATAGATCCAAACATGGTAAGTACACCAATAAGCTTATTTGGAATTGAGCGCAACATTGCATAAAAAGGTAGGAAATACCACTCTGGTACTATGTGTACTGGAGTTACCATAGGATCAGCTTCTATATAATTATCAGGATGACCAAGATAATTAGGGGCATAAAAAACAAATCCAAATAAAATTATAAAAAATAAACCAAAAGTTATGCAGTCCTTTGCTATATAATAAGGATAAAAAGGAATAGTGTCCTTACTTGACCTTACTTCTATTCCACTTGGGTTATTAGAGCCAAATCTATGCAGAGCAACAACATGCAACATAGCTAAAGCAATAATAATGAAGGGCAGAAGATAATGAAGGGCAAAAAAACGATTAAGCGTTGGGTTATCAACGGAAAAACCGCCCCACAACCATATAACTATTTTGTTGCCAATCAAAGGTATGGCTGAAAATAAGTTAGTTATAACTGTTGCACCCCAAAAGCTCATTTGTCCCCATGGAAGAACATATCCCATAAAGGCAGTTGCCATCATTGCAAAAAATATAAATATGCCAATAAACCACACCATTTCTCGCGGTCTCTTATAAGATCCGTAATATAATCCACGCATAATATGAGCATAGACCACCATAAAGAAGAGTGACGCCCCAACAGCATGAGTATAACGTATCAGCCATCCATAATTTACGTCACGCATTATACGCTCCACACTATTAAATGCATGATCAACATGCGGAGTGTAGTGCATGGCAAGAAATATACCTGTTATTATCTGCAAAATCAGTGCTATACCAGCCAAAGAACCAAAATTCCAAGCATAATTTAAATTTTTTGGTACTTGATAAGAAGCAGCATGTTTTAGAAAAGAAAATATAGGCAGTCTATACTCTATCCAACCTGATACACCTTTTTCTTCTGTTATTTCTTTCTTGCTACCATCTTCCATAACTTAAACTTTTTTTTTCATCTTAACTCATTTTATTGTAACAACTTACCTACAACGCACAATAAAAAGTTCAATTTAAATAATAGATTTCACGAAAACAAGCACTAAGACTTGAGTGCTTGTTTTAACTGATTTGGAGGGATCTTTGATGACGTACACCCTTAGATATTGTTGAATTGCTTAATAAACTTCGAGGACATTGATCAAATTCTTCAAACTCACCAATCATCATCTTAATATCCCTTTCTATAGCACTAACCTTTCTTTCTCTGATTTGCTCCAATGTCAAAAGTGAATCATCCAATGGTCTTGAATATTTCCTCCCGGTAAACTTTCTGATTACCACGTCAGCTAGCAGAGCTGTTCCATTAAAATCAACTTGCGAAAAATCAATTGGGCTTCTAGTCAAATGTGCAACAGATTGCTGTGCGGGAAGTAAAGCAGGGGCACTCTGAAACAAGCTACTGAGTGCAGCAGTTGTTGAAGTTCTCATCCAACTAAATGCACTATTAATAGAAGAAGAAGGCCTTACTGCACTGCTTGGTGCAGGGTCTGGATTTACATTTATACTCTCTTCCTCTGCAGCAATTTCTTTTATCGTTTTACCTGGATAAAATAACTTAACATAATCTGATGGTGTCCCGTCCCTTATATTCTTAACATTATCAATGTTAGCACCATTATCGTATAATAGCTTAATTATTTTTGGACGTTTTGAACTAATAGCAAAATATATAGGTGTTTGTCCCTGTTCGTTTTGAACATTGACATCAGCATGATATTCAATAAGAAGCTCAACTATTCTTGAGTGGTTTTTTTCAACAGCAGCATGTAGGCATGAATTTTGTGAATAAGCAAGAAGATCAAATTTGCCGTCTGGGCTAGCACCATGTTTAAGCAGGACCTCCACTTTTTCCGGACTATTCTTGTCTATAGCCCAACCCACAAGAGTACGTTCTTTATGAGCATACGAAAAATAACCACTAATCCTTGCTCCTTTATCGATTAGAAGCTCTATCATTTCTACGGTGCCCATTGTAACAGCATAGTACATAGGAGTCACATGAAAAAGGTCCTCAATATCAGGAACTGCGCCATTATCAATTAAAAACCTCATCATTCCTAAATCTTTTTTACTAACAGCAATCGATAAAGGTGAGTTACCATTTCTATCTCTATAGTTAACAACACTAACAGTGTGTCTCTTTCCTTCTCTAATATACTCCTCAGCTTTTTGAAAATCACGTTCGATTACTGCAGAACGTAGCCCGTATCTCCAGTTTTCAATTTCTGTTACTGTAACCATAACTCCTCCTAAAGAGAAAAACTTTTGGCTGTATATCACATAATTTATGCATATACTAGCAAAATCTGTATGTAAGGCTAAAGAAACTCCACAACGCAAGAGATTATTTACTTTATTGTGTATACCGTGCTACATTTAGTTTTTGTGCAAAACGCTATAGGTTTTCTTAATTTACTTAAATTTCGTAGCAGCTTATTCCCAATATATAAGAGCTTAAACTTAAAGAGGATTATACGAAAATAAGCACTCAAGCTTGAGTGCTTATTTTAACTGATTTAAGGGGAATTTTGATGCATACCTTTAGATATCGTTAAATTACTTAATGAACTTTAAGGACATTGATAAAGTTTTTTTTACACTTACTCAGTGCTGTCTCGAAGTTTTTTTCTATAGTGTTAAGCTTTCTTTCTCTAACTTCTTCTACTGTGAGAAGTGAACCTTCTAGTGGGCTTGAGTATTTTTTCCATGTGAACTTTCTGATCATTACATCAATTAGTAGAGCTGTTTCATTAAAATCAACTTGTGAAGAACCAATTGGGCTACCATCTAAGTGATCAACAGATTGCTGTGCAGGAAGTAAAGTAGGAACACTGCCGAACAAGACATTGAGTGTGGCAGTGATTACCTAACTAAATATACCATTAACAAAAGAAAAAGGTTTTACTGCACTGCTTGGTCCAGGGTCTGGAGTATCAACAGCTTCTGATCCTAACCTAGTATTTATTCTAGCAGAGAGTAACAGTTCTGTACAATTATTTTTATGAAATTTTGATAAATCTAAGTATATTTTGCTCATGTCACAGCCATCACTGCAAAGACTTTCATAACCTGGTATAACCTCAAATGCCGTTTTGCCATTTGCATTTCTAATATTAACATTAATAATATTGATATTGAGCAGAAGATTCGCGATATCTAATCGAAAATAAAAAAAAAGGCTAAGTATAAAGCTGTAAAACCTTGCATTATTTGGGAAGTGGTACTACTAGTACAATGATATATCATTCCTTTTTTCTGTTTTGCTACTCATGGTAGTAACGTACGAGTAAGGAACAAGACATCCATTACTAACAACATTAATATTAGCATTATTTTTAAGCAAAAACCGCACTATCTCTAAGCTACCTTTATAAACAGCAAGATGTATAGGTAACATACCATCTTTTTTACCATTAATAATCTCTTTTTCTCTATTTATATATCTTGCCTTTTTAACATATCTTTTAACTTTCTTAATATTAGGCTCATCTATAGCCGCAAATAAATTCTTTCTCAATCTCTCAAGTTTTTTTTATCAAATACCTCCTAAAGAATAATGTTTCCAGATTTATATCATGCAACTTAATATGTACAAGCAAGATTTAAAGAGAAAACAATGGTTAAAATTAGGTCTTCATCAACCTATCACGTGCTGCGTTTAACTTTTGTGCAAAATATTCCGATCCTCCCTTGTCTGGATGGACCAGTTTCATTAAATTTTGGTATGCCTTATTGATTTCATTTTGGCTTGCCTCAGAATTCAGCCCCAGTATTTTTAATGCTTCATCTTTGGACATATTATCACCAGTATAATTTTTGGTGTAACTTTTACTGCTGTTAAATTCGTTCAAAAACTTACTTAATATAGAGTTCATCATAAAACTTATGTTATTTCTCTTTGCCAAAAAGAGAAAAAATACAACAACGCTAGGTAAAACAAACGTGATTATTGTGAATATCAAAAAAAGGAAGAAGATGAATGACATGTATATTTTTTTATCATTTTATGATTAAATAGTAACAATTATAATTGTCATGGTAAATAACATGTTTATCCAGATTGAAGAAACACCAAACCCAAACACGCTGAAATTTCTTCCTGGTTTTGAAATTATGAGCGAAGGAGAAACAGCTGATTTTTCGAATGCAGATGAAATAAAGAACTCAAAACTAGCAGTAAATCTTTTTCAAATAGAACATGTTGTAAGAGTATTTCTTGGTCATGATTTTATTTCGGTAACAAAATCGGATAGAATAAATTGGGATATAGTAAAGGTGGAAATTTTAACTACAATTATGGATCACTTTACTTCTGGTGGAAAAGCTTTTGATAAAGAAGGAGTAAGTGATAATAAAATGCTAGAGGAAGAATTCTTTAATAAAAATGATATAGAAATTGTAAATAGAATAAAAGAATTGATGGAAAGTTATATTAAGCCTGCAGTTGCTCAAGATGGTGGTGATATCAAGTTCCGTGGCTATAAAGACGGAATAGTTTACGTTGTACTGCAAGGAGCTTGCTCTGGGTGCCCAAGTGCTGCAATTACCTTAAAGCAAGGAGTGCAGAATATGCTAAGCTATCACATACCAGAAGTTTCAGGTATAGAGACTATGCTATGACTAATCAAACAGTTAGAGGAACGAAAGATCTTCTATTTGATGAATGGTATAAATTTAAATACATAGAGCAAACAGCAAATAGAATCTCAAGTTTATACAGTTTTTTAACTGTTCAAACTCCGATATTTGAATACACAGAAGTCTTTACAAAGACTTTAGGTGATAGCTCAGATATTATCACTAAAGAGATGTATACTTTTATTGATAAAGGGGGAAAGAGCATAACTCTGCGTCCTGAGTTCACTGCAGCTATTGTTAGGTTGCTCATTGAAAAAAAACTGCAAACACCAATAAAGTTATTCTCAACAGGACCTATATTCCGCTATGAAAGACCACAAAAAGGACGACAAAGACAATTTCATCAGATAAATTTTGAGGTTTTTGGTATAGAAGATCTGAGAGTTGATATTGAATTGATATCACTTGCTCAGCACCTACTAACTGAATTTGGTATCAATAGGAATGTAAAACTAGAAATTAATTCTTTGGGCGATGGTAAAACAATAACTAAATATAGAGAAGCTTTGATATCGTATTTAAAAAAGTTTCAAAATGACCTATCAGAAGATAGTAAAAATAGATTGATTAAAAATCCACTCAGAATATTAGACTCTAAGGATAAGAAAGATAAAGAAATAATCTCTAACGCACCACAAATCAGTGATTATTATACAAAAGAATCTTCATATTTCTTTGACCAGGTGTTAAATGGACTGCAAGCTCTTGGCATACCTTACACTGTAGATAGCAAATTAGTTCGAGGTCTAGACTATTATTGTCACACAGTATTTGAATTTGTCACAGAAGATTTAGGTGCACAAGGGGCGGTTTTTGGCGGTGGAAGATACGATAATCTAGTATCTTCAGTAGGTGGAAAACACACTCCAGCGATAGGATTTGCAGGAGGTATTGAACGCATAATGGAGTTAATCAATTATTCTCCGAAAGAAGAGCGACCTATTTGCCTAATTCCAATTGGTAGAGAGGCTGGAGAACATGCTCTAACACTTGCAAATGAATTACGCAGGCATAGTTTATACGTAGCTTATGAACATAGTGGAACTCTAAAAACCCGAATGAAAAAAGCAAATCAAGCAAATGCAAAAGTTGTATTAATCTTTGGTGATGAAGAGCTAAGCAGTAAAACTTTAAAAATTAAAAACATGGACACAGGTGAAGAAAAAATGATTGCTCGCGATAAAATCGTAGAAAATCTCTAATTAGAAGCAATAGGAGTGTTAGCTATAGAAGAAAATTCCTCTGCACAAGAATTTTTCATAGCATTTAATATATTATAATCTGTAAAATCCAATTTTATTGGTGTAATAGTAATAAAACCTCCTTTTATTTTATTTATACTACCACTGCCTGAGTGCTCTCGAGACCAATTTAAGCTCAAAGAACCATTCAAGTTTTCAGTAAAAGTTAAATCACCATCAATGCTATATTCACCTTGTTCAGCAAACTCGATCCCTTTCACTTTTTCTGTAGTAGGAAAATTTATACTCATCACTATATCTTTAGGCCAACCAACTTTCATTAGCTTAGCAATAACCTTTGGTGCAAAAATCTTTGTATTGTTCCAGTCTATTTTACTATGATAAACTTGGCTCAGCGCAATAGAAGGTATAGATCTTGCAGCACCTTCCATTGCAGCACCAATTGTGCCTGAATAACAAATATCATCTCCGACATTTGATCCAATATTTACTCCAGATAATACTAAGTCTGGTTTCTTATTCATAATTTTATTTAACGCGATAATAACACAATCTGCAGGAGTACCAGACACAATAAACTCCCTTTCGCTATGTTGGTTTATTCTAATAGATTGTTTCACTGGGTAATCAAGAGATCTTGCAGATCCACTCCTGTCAGTATCTGGTGCCACCATCCATACTTCCGATGCAAAATTGTGTGCAATTTCTTTAAGTAGTCTTATTCCTTCACTTTCAAAACCATCATCATTTGTTATCAATATTATCATGTCTAATACTCACCTATCAAAGTATACTAATGAGGTTTGAAGTTTCTCTTCATAACCATAACAAAGAACCTGCTACAAATCAATAAGGAAAAATTAGAAGGCGTCCAGATTGCCATCGCCTAGGTTGCTGTGAGTTAATTGTAAATACCAATTTTAGCTTCATGCCTAACTCACAATCAAAGTTTAGACAAGTCTTAGAGCTTTAAGCAGCAGAGAATCTTGTATGCCCTGCAAAAAATGCTTTCATCTTTTCAAGATAAGTAGATGGTTTTTTAGGGATTTCTATATTATCTATTACAGCACTTGCTGCTTCCTTGATATCCTCATCTGTAATTAGTTCTTTCAATTTCTTCTTTATAGGATCCCTTCCAACTTCTTGGCCATATCTATTATAGTAATCGACATACAACTTATTAAAGACAAGTTGCTTTGCCTCTTTCATCAACTTACCCATACTATCTTTTACTTCAGGATCCATACCATTCTCAAAATAGAAATTATTAAAATTATTCTTTAAAATCTTCATCTTTTTGCTTTCATGATGGTTGAGAAACTCTTCCGTAATGCTTTGCATTCTTTCGTATACTTGAGCATTTACCTCAACCGTAAAGTTATTTTTTGCTTCAAGGTAACTAAGCGAATAAATAATACGATTAAACATTCCAAGATGACATGCACCACTTCCTTCTTGTAAACACATGAGTAACATGCATTTTAGTAAATCTACATCTAACTTTTGATTATTGGCTGCAGCTAAAACTAAGTTTGCAGCTTGTGTTAGCGTTAATTCAGTTCTTGATTCTCCATAAGTTGCTCCATTGGAACCATTAAAGTTAAGATAAAGTTTTAATTGTTCTTTTTGATTCCCTGTCAACTCATCTGAATTATTTATATAATCTTCAAACTCTTTATTGAGTACATTTGATTGATTCCCAAATTTCTGCTTTAAATCTTGAGCGCATTGGAGAATGCTATACTCAAAACTACTAGTATGGACGCTCTGACTGCCAGTACCTACATCACTTACATTAAACAAAAAGCTCATTTGCTTTAGACTTAAACCCAGAGGCGAGAAGAGCTTGTTAATGGATACTTTATTAACTCAAGAAGTGCTACTGGGATCAATAATATAGTATTAATAAGCACTAAACATATTCTAAGACCTAAGCTCTACTATTTGATAATGTTCTGCTAAGCTCTAATATCTTCGATGAACAATACAAAAATGGTAATTTGATACAATATATTGAGTATATAGAAAAAATAAAATCTTATCTTTCAACCCTACTGTCGGGTCATTATATACTTCAGAAAAGATGTTATCATCACTATTTTCATTTTTGAAAGATTGATAGCTACTTGTAATCTTTTCTGTAAAAATAGAACAGAGCTTATGCAGTCCGTAGCACAAAACACAAGTGACAAGTAAAACTGCAAGTGTTCCAAAAACAGCCAACACCTCACTTGAAGTTTTGGCAAGAAGGAATGCATAAAGCGCATCAATAAAGATCTCAAGTAAGTAGTCAAATAAAAAAATTGCTCCAATGGCAGCACTAACTAATATAACATACCCACAAACAACCAAAAATGTTTTTAACCTCGGATTCATAAACCACTTCTTAATAACCTATTAATATACTCCTCATTATATGCTTAAATTAAAAAATGCAAATTTTATACAAAAAAGATCAATTGAAATTTTCGAGCTTCAGCTATATTGTTAATATATTCAGATAAAAATTAAACATTGTCATGTCAAATAAAATAGGCTTTTTGGCTATTTTCGCCTTGGTGATCAGTAGCCAAATCGGCTCTGGAATTTTTATGCTCCCAATTAGCCTTGCACCATACGGCGCTTATAGCCTTATAAGCTGGGTTATATCAGGATTTGGTACTATATCTCTTGCTTTAGTTTTTGCTTCACTCTGCGCAAAATTTCCAGAAACGGGTGGTCCTCATATTTATGTGAAACATGCCTTTGGCTCTACAGCAGCTTTTTTTGTTGGCTGGACATATTGGGTAAGCTCGTGGGTAAGCTCAACAGCTGTGACAATTGCAAGTATCGGTTATTTAGCCCCGCTTTTTCATAATGATATACAAGATATACGTTTGCTTTTAGAAATAACATTAATTTTAGCTATTATGCTAATAAACTTAAGGGGAGTAACTACTGCTGGGCATGTTGAGCTTCTGCTTACCATTGTTAAAATTATTGCACTTCTCGCAATACCTATTGCAGGGTTGTTTTTCTTTGATAAAAGTAATTTTATTGTAAGCGAGGAATTATCAAACTTTACAATATCACAAACTCTTGCTCGTTCTACACTCCTTACTCTATGGTGTTTTATTGGACTTGAATCAGCAACAGCACCTGCAGGATCCGTCAATAATCCAGCTCAGACAATACCAAGAGCTATAGTGCTCGGAACAGTCTGTGTTGCTGTGATATATTTCATCAATAGTCTTTCAATTATGGGATTGATAAGTGGTAATGAACTAGCTAGTTCAAAAGCACCATATGTTGATGCGATAAAAATTATGTTTCCAGGTAATTGGCATTTAATTATTTCTGTTGTTGCCTTTATCGTTTCTGTAAGTAATTTAAATGCTTGGTTTTTAGCTGATGGACAGGTCACCTTAGGCCTTGCAAAAGACAAGTTAATGCCACAATTTTTTGGCAAAAAAAATAAGCATGATGCTCCATTATGGGGAATAATACTCAGTACTTTGGGGGTGTTGGTTTTACTTATCCTAACGTCAAACAAAAGTTTTGCTGAGCAAGTAACTTCAATAATTGATATCTCTGTGGTGTCATTTTTGTTTATCTACTTAGCATGTAGCCTTGCTTTTCTCAAAGTTAATATACAAGACAAGAGCTACTGCAAATTTTTAATTGGAGGTGTGGCTGTATCTTTTTGCTGTTGGATAATACACGAGACTTCTATGAAAACATTGTTAATATCAAGTCTATTCCCTTTAAGCGGGACACTTATTTATCTACTTTGGTATCATAAACTAAAAACTTAACTTAAATTTTTTATTTGCTAAAATTCTTAAGCTATACTACTGGCTTACATTAATAGAATTAAGAGGTGTTGTGTCAAATAAAATAGGTTTTTGGGCTGTTTTTGCTTTAGTTATTAGTAGTCAGATCGGCTCTGGGGTTTTTATGCTTCCAATTAGCCTTGCTCCATATGGCGCTTATAGCCTTATAAGTTGGATGATATCAGGAGCTGGTGCTGTGTCTCTTGCGCTAGTTTTTGCTACGCTATGTGCAAAGTTTCCAGAAACAGGAGGTCCTCATGTTTATGTGAAACATACTTTTGGTCCTGCTGCAGCGTTCTTTGTTGGTTGGACATATTGGGTAATCTCATGGGTTAGTACAACAGCTTTAATAGTTGTGGGTGTTGGCTATCTTACACCATTTTTCCATGAAGATATCAAAAGTATGTGTTTATTTTTAGAGCTGTTGTTATTTACAATCATTACATTAATAAATTTAAGGGGAATAGCTACTGCAGGGCATGTTGAGTTTCTGCTCACGGTTGTGAAGGTTGCTGTATTGCTTGCAATACCTGTAGCAGCGTTGTTTTTTTTCGATAGAAATAATTTTATTATAAGTGAAGAAGTATTAAGTCTTACAACATCGCAAATTCTTGCTCGCTCTACACTTCTTACTTTATGGTGTTTTATTGGACTTGAATTGGCAACAGCACCTGCAGGGTCAGTTGATAATCCAGCTAAAACTATACCAAAAGCTGTGGTGCTTGGCACAGTTTGTGTTGTTGTTATATATTTTATCAACAATTTTGCAATCATGGGATTGATCAATGGCAACGATTTAGTAAGTTCAAGAGCACCATATGTTGATGCGATAAAAATTATGTTTTCTGGTAATTGGCATTTAATTGTTTCTATAGTTGCATTCATTTTTTGTGTTAGCAGTCTAAACGCTTGGGTTTTATCTAGTGGACAAGTTGCTTTTGGTCTTGCAGAAGATAGACTAATGCCAAAATTCTTTGCTAAAAGGAACAAGCACGGCTCTCCTTTTTGGGGAATAACAGTTAGTTCAATTGGAACTGCAATTTTACTAATTCTCACTTCAAACAACAATTTTGCCCAGCAGATTACGTCGATTATTGACTTTTCTGTAATTTCATTTTTGTTCGTTTATCTTGCGTGCTGTTTTGCCTTTCTAAAGGTTATTATACAGGAGAGGAGTTGTTATAAGATTTTAATTGGTAGCATAGCAACAACCTTTTGTTGTTGGGTGATATTAGAAACACATGTAGGCACTCTGCTGATTTCGAGCCTGTTCACTGCAAGTGGCATACCGGTTTATTTATTTTGGTACTGCAAAACTTCTGTGCAACAAATTCAGTAGTGAGAGATACACTATAAATGGTTAATATTTATGGGCCAAGATTTTTTTTCTCCTTATCTACTTGTTCAATATTACCATTCTCAAGTTTGCTACCTACTTCTTCTGTGCGTCTATTATCTACGTAGATCTCATTTTTTGCTTTATTAGAAAGACCTATTTGCGATTGCAGTTTTTTATACCCTCCTTTTTCAGGCGTGAAAATTTTCACTAAAAATCTTCCTATTACCGGTATTGAACTTAGAAAAGCTCTTAATCCAAAAGATTCTTGCTTCTTGTTTGAAAGATACTGATCTATCTTAGAAATTTTCACACCATACTTTTTATCATCAAAATTTATCGCTGGCTTGTTTTTTTTCGAAAGAACATTTTGAATCTCTAATCTATTGACTTTTTCAGGCTTTTGAAATTCAGACACTATAGGTTTGACCTTGGTGTCATAATGTTTTTTACTCATTTCATTCTACCACGCAATATTACTAGTATCTTGCGATTATAACTAAATTATGGTTAATTTCAAGGTAAAAACATTAAAGTAATTGTAAATTTTATCAGTAAAATATAATATAACTTTAAAGTCAGAGGTTTATCTAATGGGATATAAAGTTGCTGTTATTGGATCAACAGGAAGAGTAGGTCGTGAGGTATTAAGCGCGCTTGCCGAGTTTCAAGACGAAGGAAAAATTTCAATAGATTCTGTTATTGTATTTGCATCAAAAAAATCAGAGGGAAAAAAGGTAAGTTTCGGCGATGAAGAATTAACTGTCTTAGACCTTGAGAACTACGATTTTGTTGGAATTAATATAGCAATTTTCTGTGCTGGGTCTCATGTTTCCGAGAGATACGTACCGATTGCAACTGAAGCTGGATGTATTGTCGTAGATAATACCTCTCGTTTTAGGATGAAAGAAGGCGTGCCACTAGTTATTCCAGAGATCAATAAAGATAAAATTACGGAATATAAGAATCACAACATAATATCTAACCCAAATTGTACTACAATACAGATGTTGTTGGCATTGCATTTATTGCACCAAAAAGCAAAAATAAAGAGAATCGTTGCTTCAACTTATCAATCAACTTCTGGTGCAGGTAAAGCAGCAATGGATGAACTCTACAACCAGACAAAAAAAATATTCATGAACGAAGCGAAAAAATCTGAAATATTTCCTAAGCAAATAGCATTTAATTGCATTCCCCATATAGGAGGTTTCATGGAAGATGGCTCTACAGAAGAGGAATGGAAAATGCAAGAGGAAACAAAAAAAATTTTAGGAGAGAATATAAAAGTGACTGCAACTTGTGTAAGAGTGCCTGTCTTTATTGGACACGCTATTGCGGTAAATGCTGAATTTGATCAGCATATAACTGAAAAGGAAGCTCGTGAAATGCTCAGTGAAGCCGAAGATAGTGGAATTTTAGTGTACGATAGGCGTGAAGAAGGTGAATATACGACTCAGATTGATACTGTACAGGAGGATGCTGTATATGTATCGCGTATCAGACAAGACAGTACCATAAAATATGGACTCAACATGTGGATAGTAGCTGATAATCTACGCAGAGGTGCAGCACTAAATATAGTGCAGATCTTAGAGATCTTGATCAAAGAGCATTTATAGCTCAATAACTTAAATCTATATTGACATGTCCCATTTTACGCTTATCCCTAACCTCTTTTTTCCCATATATGGTCAAACTAGCTTTTTCGTTGCTCAAATATTTGTGAGAATTATATATATCATTACCTATTATATTTTTTGTCATGCAAGGAAAGCGTAATACTACTTCCCGCATAGATAGCCCGCATATTATCCTAACTAGCTGCTCGAATTGACTAATGTTGCATGCATCCAAGCTCCAGTGGCAAGAATTGTGGGGTCTCGGGGCCAGTTCATTAACTAGTAATTCATGATTCTTAGTGATGAAAAATTCAATAGCTAGAATTCCTACTATATCAAGCGCAGTTACTATTTTCTCTGCAGTTTTTTGTACCTCTTGGGCTAATTTATTATCTATTTTAGCTGGTGCTATTGAAGTATTAAGTATTCCGTCAACGTGGTGATTCTCTGCTATGGGAAAAAGAGCTACTTTACCGTTTTTATCTCTTGCAACGACTGTTGAAACCTCTTTCAGTAAATCAACACTTGCTTCAAGAATGTACTCCTTATTCCAATCCAAGAAAGCAAATTGCTTCAGTTCAGAATTATTTTCAATCACATATTGTCCTTTTCCATCATAACCCATTTCCGTTGTTTTTAGCCTCACTGGACAGCTAAAAGTTTCACTACTTTCTAGTAGCTGATTATAATTTTGTATACTTTTGTAATCAGTAGTTTTTATGCTTAAATCTCTAATAAAATCTTTCTCTCTCAGCCTATTTTGCGAAATGTGTAATGCCTTTCTGCCTGGATAAAAATCTGTATGCTGTGACATAATATCAATTGCACTACATGGAATATTTTCAGACTCAATAGTGACTAAATCCACACTCTTTGCAAAAGATTCAAGTGCTCTCTTATCACAGAAGCCTGCTATTGTTAAGTCATCAGCAACAGAACAAGCTGGATCGTTTTTAGCACCGGCAAAAATATGTGTTTTGTGCCCAAGTTTCATTGCAGCGGTAGCAGTCATTTTACCCAATTGCCCACTTCCTATTATTCCTATCACTTTTTTATCCAGTGGATCTGTTGTGTTCATCATGTAAATTAATACTTCCTAGTTAGAGTACGATAATATGCTTGGAAAATCCATGAAAAAAAGTGTATAACTGAAGTGTGTTAAATTTTTCTCATGAACACTTTACGATGACCATGAAATACACACTTATTACTAATTCTGTTGAAGTTACGGTTTTGCCAATTTACATTGAAGAGCAATCCATTCCTTATGAAAATTGTTACGTATGGATATATAATGTTAAGATAAAAAACAAAAGCTCATCAACCATTCAATTATTAAGTCGCTATTGGCAAATAATAGATCATAAGGGAAAAACAAATGAAATTGCCGGAGTTGGTGTTATTGGAGAACAACCTGTGATAAAATCTGGAGAGGTATTCAAATATACAAGTGGAACATACTTAAATACACCATCAGGAATAATGCAGGGTAAATATGAATTTCTGAACGAAGAGACCATAAAAACCTTTGATGTTATGGTACCAGCCTTTTCCTTAGATAGTCCATACGTTAACACTAGACCTCATTGATTATCAAGATAGTGTATTTGTTTAAGTGCATCTGAAACCAGTGCTTCTTGTTTTGTCATTTGAGCTTCCATGATGTCGTCCGAGTAGCTGATACTGAGATCCAACTAAGTTGATAAACACGAAAGCACTGACCATTTGCTTCTATAGTTGTCTTTTTTCGTCTATCTTATTTTGTTACTCTGCTGAACAGATACAAAACAGTTTATTTTTGATTCTTATCATCAAGTGTGAATAAGATTATTGTAGAGGTTAAACCTATAATAACTATCATTAACGAAAATGGGGCAGCTTCCCTGTAACGCTCATCGCTGACAAGTTCATATACTCTAGTTGATATGGTTTCAAAATTAAATGGTCTGATAATTAGTGTTGCAGTGAGTTCTTTTACCGTATCCATAAACACGAGCAGAAATCCCGATAGTATGCTTTTCTTGATAAGGGGAATATGAATATTTAGGCAAGTGGAAATAGGCCCATGACCCATAGTATATGCAGTCCATTCAATTTCATTTGGTGTTTTTTTGAGTCCCGACTCTATCGCCTTGAAAGATATAGCAAAAAAACGAAATAAATATGAGTAAACTAATGCGCCAATAGTTCCTACCAAGCTAATTTCCATAATATATTGAGTAATGAAAGAAGATATTCTGCTTAAAAACATTATTATGCTAATTGCAATAATTGCATTTGGAATTGCATATCCAAGAGAAATGAGACGTGCTATATTCCTTATTACCTTATTTTTACGTGCTGTATATCCAATAATTATTGCAATGCTGATCGAGATTAGCGCGGTAATAAATGATAAACTAATACTGTTTGTTATTATATTATAAAATCTTGCTTCGTATATGAAAAAGCCTTTCTCTATGCTCCAATATATAAGTGGGATCATTGGTAAAATAAAGCCTATTAATATCGGCAATAAACACATAAAATAAGAAAAGATCAACGATATAGAACCGTTTATACTACGTTTATTGTGATAATCTGCATTAGTATTGATTGAAGAGTAAGATATTTCTCTTTTTTGTAGTTTTTTCTCGACAACTATTAGTGTTGCAACGAAAATGAGTTCTGCAACTGCCAAAACAGTGGTTGAATGTTTGTCATGCAATAAAAACCAAGTACGGTATATTCCTGTCGTGAAAGTATCGATAGCAAGAAACTGTGGTGTGCCGAAATCTGTAATTGCTTCCATTAGTACCAAGGATAATCCAGCTATAATTGATGGACGTATTGAGGGTATTATGACAGAAAAAAGACTCTGTAATGAGGAGAACCCAAGTGTTGATGCAATAGTGACTGAGTTGCTAACGCTCTTTAGACTTGAGCGGACTAACATATAAACGTATGGATATAGACTAAATCCCATTACTAATATTCCACCACCTAGGGATTTGATCTCGGGAAACCAATAGTCACCTTTGCCCAATTGAAAAGTGTCTCTTAACAAGCTCTGAATAGGACCTGAAAACTCTAGAGTATTTACATAAACAAACGATACTATATATCCAGGAATTGATATCGGAAAGAATAAGGCAATCTCAAAAATTCTACTTCCGGGAAACGCAAAAAATGTAGTAAGCCAAGCTGGAATTACTCCGAATATAAAGGATATTAACCCTACTCCTACCATCAAAATCAACGTATTGAGTATATATTCAGGAAAAAGTCTACTAATTACCCATCCAGAGTTTGCTGATTCTGTGAATAGAATCGATATTAACGATAGTATAGGGCAGACAAATAATACACTTACTAAAAACAAGAATACATTTTTAAATTCTCTCAGAAACATCAACTTGAATCTATATTTGATATTAAAATGTTATATGTAAAAATTAAAGATATCCAGTAATTAACAGCCGTCCTGTTGAATATCTTCATAATTTTATATATTATGTCTTAGATCGATAAACTAATTAGTTATGAGTTTTGTTATTGCAACTTTCTATCATTTTATAAAACTTTCTAATTATTATGACATGAAAGACGAAATAAAGGTTGCATGTGACAACGTTGAATTAAAAGGCACTATACTCCTTGCAGAAGAGGGTATTAATGCAACTGTATCTGGAGAAAGAAACGCAATTGATAAAACACTTGATTTTCTACGTTCTGATGAAAGGCTCAAAGGTCTTACGTGGAAAGAGAGCTCGTCAGAATATCAACCATTTAGTAAGATGAAAGTGAGATTAAAAAGAGAAATTGTGAATCTTGGTGTAAGTAATCTCGGTACTTACGTCAGAGGCCAGTACGTTGATCCAGAACATTGGGATGATTTTGTCTCTCAATCTGATGTTTTAGTGATAGACACACGAAATGAATACGAAGTAAAACTAGGCAAGTTTAAAAATGCAATTAATCCACATACTCAGCGTTTTCGCGATTTTCCTCAGTGGGCAGAGTCATTTTCTGAAAGTAAAGACCTGAAAGTAGCTATGTACTGTACTGGTGGAATCAGATGTGAGAAATCTACAGCATATATGAAAAGCCTTGGATTTAAAGATGTTTACCATCTTAAAGGTGGTATTCTTTCCTATCTTGAAAAAACTGGTAATAAAAGTGGTAATTGGGAAGGCGAGTGTTTTGTTTTTGATGATAGAATTGCTGTTGATCACTCACTCGCCCCAAGTGATAAAATAAAATGCATATTCTGCTCAAGTAAAGTGTCAACTGATGAGCTGAAATCAGTTCCACGTGGCCAAGTAGTTTGCTCTGATTGTAAATCTTTAAGTATTAAAAGAAATTCAGAATACAACACTAACCTTTAACAACTTCTTTCTCTTTGTATATTTGTCACCTTAATTTTATCAAGGCATTTACCCACAACATAGCCCGCTCCAGATCCAAGTAACGCACCAACTATAGCAAATGCAATCAACACCACACCAGAACAGCCAATAAGAGCTAAAGTTTCTTGCCCTAAACAACATGCTGCAACTAGACCAGCAACTAAACCAGTTCCTACACCTATACACCTAAGTTTCATATTATTACCTCTTCTAGATTTTATTTCATGACTAGTATAATGATCTCCAAAACCAAATTCTTCGATATCTTTTCTTTCTTTTATAAAATCGATAAGCTCACCTATGCTTTTGTTACGCAAACTATCTAAAAATATAACTTTATCTTCTACATTTTGTTCAAATACATTTTGTTTGTGTGTCATTTTATTTTTCCATTCTATTAGAATATGTTTTTATTACAATAAGCATCTTAACGATTGGTAAATTTCCATACAAGAATAAGTAGATAATCTTACCACTATAGGTGGGACTAAAGCGGTATAAGATTAAATTCCTAAAAATGTTGGTAGGAAGAGCTTTTCCAAAAACAATAAAGTTAAGAGTTGAAGAGATAGTAAAAGAGCGACTTACAGTTAATCTAATTGATTTTGGTGAATCGTTTTGTTACAAACCCAAAGGATACAGAAGACTGAGAACTAGTGATTATCGTATCATGTAAATGCTGCAAAGTATGAAGTAACCATTGTTTCAATAAAACACAGAAAAGACATTTACGAGTCTGAGGATCCATACTAATATCCTTCCAGTATTAACTTACTGTAACCTTTCCGGTTGAGCCAATGCAGATTCTTTGCAACGTTTATCTCTAATCCGTTATTAGCATCGATTTTATAGTCTATAGAGCAGTAAAATTATAGGGGTATAGTCAAAAAATGAATTATTTTTGAGCTGAGCAAAGCCACCTAAGGTGCAGAATGGATCGGGAAGTAAGGGTGTATAATATTTATTTTGTAAAAACTGTATTGAGAAATAACTATGCTATTATCAATATTTTAACATTTATATGTTTAAATTATACTAATTTTTTAATTAAGGAGAATATTATGCCAAAAAACATAAAAGCCCTTCCTTTTTTTTCTCCTTTTCACATGTCGGAAAGTGGGATGCCAAAAGACACACAAGACTTAACTTCATCGACACTTGAAGCATGGGATGGACGTCATTGGTGCCATAGAAACTGTGAGAAGATACACGCGGATAGTGATTTTCTGGGAGTAGAAAAATCTATATGCAAGGCCAAATGTAATAGTATGTATGATGCTCCTGAACATCCTTCACAAGGACCAACTGATATTGATGTAAGTGATACATTAAGAGGTATTGGAGACAATTTCCATGCTCTCGCAGATTCATTTTCTGTTCTGTAGAAGATACAGTAAAAAGCGTAAGGCTTCTCTTGTTTTCCGGAATTTTCAATAAAGAATTGTATTGATATATTATGGTAGGTTAAGTATATAGCAGTTTGCTGATGCTCGTGAGAAATGACACATACTAAGTATAGTATTGCAAGATATTGTTAGGAATAGGGAAGTTATGCTGGCTATTGGATGTATTTCTATGATAACAACTACTCTTTGTCATCAAAAATCAAGAAGGCTCTGCAACTTGATGAACATCAACTCTATTCTTTTATTGACTTAGATGACTCTGAAAAATTGCGGAGCTGAAGTGCTAATGCTATATGGTTATTACGTTCAAGAACAAAACAGAAAATCCTATGTTATACTAGAAATAATGTGCGGAAAAGGGGGGATTCGAACCCCCGACATATTTTTATATGTGCACGCTTTCCAAGCGTGTGCTTTAGACCACTCAGCCACCTTTCCATACTTATCATAATATTAAAAACTGTGCTGCTAAACAACTGGTATATATGGTTCGCCACGGAAATTCACAGTATTGTTAAACTTGTTTTTGCATGTTAAAAATGCTTTATCACAACCTACAAGTATCGAATATTTATCTCCGGTAGAAATTTGATATGGAGGAGAAGCAAATAATGTGACTACTTTATTTTTGTATTCTTTAACTACAACTTCAAATGTTGCTGAACTACAGAATTTTACTACTCTGTGCTTATAATATCCATCGCTTTCGATTAAATTAGTGTCTTCAAATCTTCTTTCATCTATCACTTTAGTAATTGTGCTCATTCTACTAAACTTTTTAGCATCAGCTTTACATCTATCATCGCAAAATTGTGCCCTGCATACAGGAGAATATAGCTCTATTATGCTTCTCTCAAGCTTTGTCGTGAGACCTCTAATTTTAGCGATAAACCTCCCAATATTTAATGTTACTTTACCAAAAGTTCCTGAATGCAAATTCATAATTCCCTGACTCAAATCTTTGTAATTCACAAGAAATATTTCAATATTTGCAAAGTCATACCTTCCTGATAAAACATCTTTTTCTTTAATATCAGCACTATTTAATATTCCTTCAATTTCTAGATTATCAGTTATCAAATCGCTATTTAATTATACTGTTGGCTATAAAGCCGCTTGAAGATTTATAGAGTATGTTATTGAGATTTAAATCTTCATCATAGTAAGTAAATCCCATTACTTCTCCACCTACAAGTGTTAATTTTCGGCAAGTAGCGATGGTAAGTAATTCTCCAGCTAAATGGTTTTTTAGTTTGGTTTGCATACTGCTTAATTGATTGAATTTGAAGACGTTCGATAGGTAAGGGATTATGATGATTTATCCATTATCGGAGTAGCCATAGGGTATCATGCCAGCGCCCAGATATTGTCATCTAGTTAAATTTACAAGTATAAAAGTAATGTTAAAATACAACGTTTCTGATGATGATGGAAAAATGGATCCCAGTGTCAAGCACTGGGATGACACCATTTACTATGCTAATTGCCACAATTTTCGTACAGCTGTGAATGAGATGACATTACTTATTGTGTGAAAAAATAAACACCCGTAGAGTTTGTTACGCACTGGCTTATGTTTATTTGATTGACAAATAAACACTAACAGACAAGACACACACCACATTCAAGCTGTGGCGTGTATTATTAAATAACTAGAAAGAAAACTTCACACCAGTGAGGAGAAGAATTCCTTGGTTAGAAGGTACATCAGTACCTTCTTGGTCTTTCAGCGCACCTTTTTCATCAGTCATAAAATAATGTAAGGCTGCATAAGGAACAAACTTGCTCTTATTGCAAGAAGATAGATCATACTGAATACCAAGTGCAACATCATGAAGCATATCTTCATCGCTCATTCTGCTACCAAAGTATGTCAAGCTTGTGTAGATATTATCATACTGATAACCAGCACCTGCAGTCCAATATATGGTGTCCTTGTCATTAAATTGCTTTAAGCCATTTTTTCTAACATCATCATTGGTATCTTTATATTCTTTCGAAGTAGGGTCGAGTTCCTTGATACTTTTAGGTTGACCAGATTTGCCTAAGTATGCAAAAGAGGCAGCAAATTTTACACTTTGATCTTCATCAATCTTATAATCAGCTCTTGCACCTAAATTCATACCTGCTAGGTTATTGTACTCTATGAACTCATTGTAAAGGTGCTTATCTTTACTTGGCTCTTTTGCCAAGCCAAACTCACCAACTACGGAAGTTTGAACTTTTATATTATGTTGACTAAAGTCATACTCATATGACGCACCAGCACTTATTATATGCTGGTAATCTGGTCCAACATGTCTTGACATTTCCTTATTCTTTACCTCTGTTAAGTTAACATTTGAATCTTTGAGGAGATCTGGAGCTATTTCTTTTACAACGGATAAACCACTATCGTAGCGAGGTGAGTAGCTAAGACCAAATCTTGCACCCATATAATTCGGCGAGTAGTAAGCAGCTCTAAATGGCAATGTAGTCATAACCTTTTTGTTGTATTTTTCCGCCATACGGAAGGAGAGTTTTTCGCTCTCGCTCGAGAAGCTTTCAGTGTAAAGACGTGGTGTTACGTAAAATGGGAAGTTTGCGGCACTTCCTTCTAAGTTTACTTTTCTGAACCAGTCACTATCTGCAGCTCCATCAACAGTTGCAATTCTTGTTGCATCAAGTCTCATCAGAGACTCAGGACCAAACTGATAGCCAAGTTTTAGATCACCATACTTTGAATTCAAAAACACATGTGCACTTCTACCTCTTGCAGCATTCACGCCTTGTGAAGCTCCTTTACCTTCAGCAACTGGAACATAGAATTGTACATCAGCACCATAACGAAGACCAATATCCTCATTTTTATTTTCAGCTCTTAAGTGCAATATTGCATCTGAAATCATGCCCATGTTTTCACTGTAATCACCAATATTTCCTATCTCTTTAGGAAATATTGGATTTGCTCCTTTTATACTATCTGAAGCATTATTAAAATAATCTATAGATTTACCTGGCATAACATTATAATGGTTATAGTCACTTAGCCCATGGCTACCATAACCTTGAGAATCAATAACGCCACCGAAAGTTATTCTTAAACTATCCCCTTGATTGGTATTGATATTATCAATACCACCAACTGAAACAACAGGACTTGCCTTACCTTTTTCCTCTATATTGCTGTTAACAACTTTTACGTCCTTTTTTATATCTTTAGCTTCAATTTTAGTATTGTTAGTTTTAGAGCCCTTAATTTTTGACTTTTCTACATTAGAATTTTTAGTGCTTAGAGCTTTCGCCTTTGAATCCTCCATAAGCTTTACTTTTTTCTCTTTTGCTAGCCTAATTTCATCTTTTTTCTTTTGTTTTGCTACTAATTTTAACTCTTCTTTTTTCTTCTTTTGTTCAGCTGCTAATTTTAACTCCTCTTTTTTCTTCTGCTCAGCTGCTAATCTTAGTTCTTCTTTTTTCTTAAGCTCCTCAGCTTTTTTTCTTGGATCAGCATTACATATCCTGTCCATTTTTTCTTTTAGTTTCTTATTTGACGTCTTCGTCACTTCCATCTTTCCAGAAGTTTCGATTGACTCGTTGCTCTCTTGCTTTTTTACTTCCTTCATACTCTCGTCAGAAAAGTCAGCAGCAAAGCCACTAAAAGAACATAAAGTCAATAGAGAAGCTAGAGCAGTTCTAGTATAAATAGATTTTTTCATGAAGTGCCCCCAAAAAATTTTAAAATCATAAGATAAATAGTATAAAGATGTTGAAAATCCAACTTAAAGCAACCTTATAGCGAAAATAAAAGTAAAATGCAATACTTTAAAAGCAGCTTTCTTAAATACGCTCAACGTACATGTTAACCAAAATTTAGTACAGAGGTTTGCTTGTTAGTACATTATAACTCTATACTTATTCTATTTCTATGGAAGTAAAATTTACTCATGTGGAAGTACATAAAGGTTAAAATATCAATATAACCATTGATAATAATATTATTTTATATTATAATTAGTGGATTATTATTTTATTTTTAATAATCAGGGTGTTTATGGACTTTAGTTTTTTACGAAATTGGTTTAGCACTACGGGTGCTGCTATAGGCTCAGAGCCAGGTAATACTGAACAGCCAGACTCTATTTCAGTAGATGATGTCAAATACAAGATGAAAGAATATGACGATGAATTTGAGATCATTGAAGATTATGAATTTATAAATCGTGCTGATGAAAATGAGCCATGTTTTTTATCTTCTGACTATAAAATAGATGAAAGTATTGTAAAAATTGCAGGATTTGATAGAGAGAAATTATTAGAAATGGGTAATTTCTGCAAGATAAGCTATGGCGATGATGATGGTAAATTAAGTAAAAAAAAGATGTAACAACCTAGCCCAAAGAGCGTACAAAGCTGAATTTGAAATTGTAGAAGATTTTGAATTGTTCCATCTACTGAAAAATGTATAAAACTAGAGCTGAACTCATCAGCGAAGGTTATGAAATTATTCCATTTGGTAATAGCTTTGAAAAAGATGCTGGTCACGTTTTTATAAAAGGTAAAGAAATAACAGTAGCTTACCATGGTGCTCGTCTGAGCCAGAGTTTTAATGATGGAGTTACTGATATTAAATGTACTTTTTGCTACTTCAGAATTTTTACCTGAAGGTGGAAGAATTCGTTGTGCTTTCTATAATTCATTTATGGATTCATGGCCTAATCTGTATGGCATTTTGAAATCTCATTCTGAAAAACAGGGATCAGAAATCAAGTATTTTAAAATTAATCTCATTTTGGTGATCCACGAGTTTTTGATCTTACTGCTGGTGAATTTTATAATGATGTTCTTCAAGAAAAAACTATTAGAGTCACTCAACATAGACAAGAACCAGTATCAGCGGTACACCTGGTATTTGTGGTTATGCTCACGTAGGTGCACAATTGAGAATATCAGTACCTGAAGGATATTTTGTTGATCAAATAGATGGTTATCATGAAGCCATTAAAATAATTGATGAAAAGGATTTCCGATCGAACAATAACGTTTCTCTCTTTTATTACCCTTCAAGAATATTAAGTCGAATTAACTGTGCAGTTTTAGGTGATGCTCAATATTACGCTGCTAATTTAGGTAATTATATTCTTGTGGACAAAATTTTTTCGAGAAAGTAAAAAAGGAATACCAAGATAAAAACTTAGAAAATTTTTCTAAGCTTGAACAAGCAGAAGTTAAGCAAAGGGCACATCAAAATGTCTTTTCTACTGCAAGCAGTTTACAAATACTATGCAGAGCAACCATTAGATTGCTCTGTAACATCTATTCATTTAAATTCAATATAAAATTCACCAGAAGTTATTTTCCATTCTTCTTTAAATTTCTTTAGGTGTTCTTTTTTTTCGCATTCTAAAAGCAGTTCTTCTATGCTCTTATTATAGCTTTCTGTAGTAATTCTTCCTTGATGATGCATAAACCTCAAGTAAATCAAATAATTGTTAATCACATCTATTTCACAATAATCGCGAATCTCTTGTATTTTGCCACTATCATACAAGTCCATAACTTGTGAACCATCAACTCCAATCTTGCCGGGAAGATTAAATGCTGCGCAAACTTCGTTCATCTTCATTCTTGAAGAAGCTCCAAAATCAGAGAGAGATTCAAGCAAATCACAATGCCAATCACTACTGTACCTCTGATTGTAACTATTCCACTTATCGCCAGCTTTGTGAAAATATTCTGCTTGAGTGCCATGAACCATAGCACGGTACTTCAGTACCGGTATATCAAAAGTGCGCCCATTGAACGAAACTAGTCTTGGCTTTTTCTCTGATATGTAGTTAAAAAATCCCTTTACTAGCTCTTTTTCATTGGAGTTTACTGTGCCTCCAGATCTTATTTCTTGTAGTGTGAACATTTCATAACCGCTCTGGCGTGTTATATTACAAAGTAAAAAACTAATAACTACAACAAGGTGGAAGGGTTGACGCAGAAAAGAGTTTTGCCCGTTTGTTATTTCAAGATGATATTTTGTTAATGCGTTCCTCTTTTCTTCTACACTGCTATCATCACTAATATTTAGTAAATTCTTGCAGGAATTTACATCTGGTATAGTTTCAATATCAAATACCAACAAAGAATTAAGCATTACTTATATATTCCTCAGGGCGATCAGTCCAAGGTCGCACTTTTACGAACAAAAAGAGATGAACTTTACACTCAAATAACTTTTCCAATTCTGTACGTGCCTCGATATTAACTTTTTTTATGCTACTGCCGTCTTTTCCTAGCACTATTTTCTTATGATTATCTTTCAATACAAATATGATCTGTTTTATGACTAAACTCTTATCTTTTTTTTCCTCAAATTGTTCGGTTATAACAGCTATAGAGTATGGCAATTCTTCACGTAGGTTCAAGAATAACTTCTCTCTTGTAATTTCTGCTGATAAAAAATCAGCTGAGGAATCGGTTACTTGATCTTCTTCATAGAACCAAGGGCTTATCTGTGCAATTTCAGATAAGTAATTCATCAAATTAGAAAGTCCATCATTCTTCAGTGCCGATATCGTAAAAATTTTTTCAAACTTATAAAGCAAATTTAGGTGCTCATGTGCCATCTTGAGCTCTGATTTCTTTACTAAATCATTTTTATTGATAACCAAAATGCATCTGCCTTTTGTGCGCTCCAGTCGTGCAAATATCGTTTTTATTCTTTCTATATTTTTTAGGTAATTGTTTACATCAACAAGCAACAAAGTAATGTCGCTATCCTTAACTGCTCCCCATGCAGATTTGACTAAAGCTTTTTCAAGATTTGTTTCTGCTGAAAACACTCCTGGAGAATCAGTAAAAACAATTTGCGTATTGTTGGATATAGCAACACCCCTTACCTGAGTCCTTGTTGTCTGCACTTTAGGGGTGACAATTGCAATTTTCTTGCCTACGATACTGTTAATTAGCGTTGACTTTCCAGCATTTGGCAAACCAGCTATCGCTACAAATAAGCACTTTTCTTCTTTCACAAAGGAAATTATAGAGAAAACTAAATGCTAACGTCAATTGATTATTATATAGCTTGCCCTTTCTCTTCCTCTTTTAAAGAAAAACATTTTTCAACTATAGGTGATACAATATACTCATTCACTTTCTTAGCCATTGGTTCAATAACACAAGCTGTTGTAATTAACCCTGCGACCACTGATATGGGTGCCATTAACGCACCTGCTAAAGGTTCCTATCCCATTACAAGCATTGCACCAGGGAAAACAGCAGCTGCAGCTGCAGCAAGACCAACTCCAGTTGCAAAGCTTGCAGCACATAAACAGGCAACAATAAAAAACTTTTTTTTTGGAAAAATTTTTATTATAAATCATTACGCGTGTAAATAAGGCTGCCAGGACAGAAGAAACAATTCCACTCATTACCAATGGTGATAGAATTGTAAAACTGAGCGCTAAGCCTGTAAATGCATCCTATTGATGCAGCTATACCTAAGGCAAATAACACTTTTAGTATCGTTGTCTATATAACCCTCCCAAATAATAATTTTCTAAAAAGCTTTTATCTGCTTTAAGCAGAGCTAAACTAGTTGAATAAGTGAAGTAATTTTTTTTATGAAGAGCGGGAGAAGGGTTTCGAACCCTCGACCTCAACCTTGGCAAGGTTGCGCTCTACCAACTGAGCCACTCCCGCAACGGAAATTTACTTATTCTTATTATAGGTGCATATCATAATTTGTAAACCCTACATACATAAAAATCATGAGAGCCAAATTTTTATGATCTTTTCGTATACTTAAAACTCATTTTTGATTATTGTATGTGTCATAAAACATATTAAATTTATGAGAATCTTTGTATATAAAGACGACCTACCAGCCAGTGCAATACCGAATGATATAAAATCTATAGCTGTTGATACAGAGGCAATGGGGCTACTGCATAGCAGAGATAGATTATGCCTTATTCAGCTTTCTTTTGGTGATGGCAACGCTCATTTGATTCAATTCAAAAACGATTATACAGCTCTAAATTTGAGAAAAATATTAGAGGATAAAAATATAACCAAAATATTTCACTTTGCGCGATTTGATGTAAGTATAATACATTATTATTTAAAAACCTGGGCACTGCCTTGCTATTGCACGAAAATAGCCTCACGTTTAGTTCGCACTTATACAGATAGTCATAGCTTAAAAGAGTTGTGCTTCGAACTACTTGATATAAAATTAAATAAGCAACAACAATCTTCTGATTGGGGAAATGAAAATTTAACAGACAAGCAAAAAAGTTATGCTGCATCTGATGTTTTATATCTTCATAGAATAAAGGAAAAGCTAGATTTAATGCTAGAACGTGAAAATAGAAAAGAACTAGCCGAAAAGTGCTTTGCATTTCTTCCTACTCGCATTGAGCTAGATTCAATGGGTTGGGGGAGTGTAGATATCTTTAATCATCAGATGTAATCACTTCACTTGAATCTAGAAAAATTTAGTTGATCAGCTGTTAATTGATACGCTATATTTATAAAAATTTAGGTATTTTATGAGTGATGATATTAAAGCGGTAAATGATCAAAATTTCGAGTCTGAAGTTGCTAACCACAAAGGATTTGTGCTGGTAGATTTTTGGGCAGAATGGTGTGGACCATGCAAAAGTCTGATGCCACGTATCGAGCAGTTAGCCAAGGATAGAAAAGACAAGATTAAAATCTGTAAGTTTGACATAGATGGAGAAACTGAAGTGCCAAGTAAGTATGGAGTTCAATCTATACCTACTTTAATCATATTTCAAGATGGTAAGGAAATTGCACGCAAAATTGGTGCAATAAATGATTTACACAGTTGGGTTGATAGTGAAATAAGCGAGTAGACAAATTTCCTTTTGCGTGTATTATAGGTGTTAATAAAAGGGATTGTAGCTCAGTCGGTTAGAGCAGTTCGCTCATAACGAATTGGTCGTAGGTTCGAGTCCTACCAATCCCACCACTATTGGTACAATTGCAAGGCCTACTCTCTTAGATAAGCTTTTTGCCTTATTAAAGCACTTGGTTGTTAGTGTCTGAAAACTCCATGATATTAGGTTCCTTGTGTAACTGGAATTCAAAAGTTCCAGCACGGTTTTCTTGTTGGATCTCAGCTGGGATGAAGCCTGGTTATGAAAGAAATCTATTGTTGAAAAAAAAAGTTACTTCCGCGTATTTTCAATCTGATTATAGTTAAAGTTAGAGATATTTTAAGAGCTCAAAATTTATCTTTGTCTGCAGACTTTCAATTAATCTTTCAATAAAAGGCGTGCTCTTCAGCTTATATCTGTCGTGTGTGCGCTGCATTTTTTTCTAATTTATACAGGAGGATTTTATGTTCAGAATTCCAGGTATTTGACCTTTATCTTAGCTAATAAAAACCAACTGGCGCCCTTTGGTTTTTATAAAGAAAATCTAGGAAATAACCAAAAACTGTTTCCAGGCATAAATTTGCCATCTATACCTAAAAAGTAATGATATTGGTATAATGTTCATATTTATATGTCAATATTAACATTGTTTAAATTGAAGAATATTATGGAATAACAAGCATCAAACAAAGAGAAAGGGATTGAATTTAGATATAATCAATGTAAGCAGAAATGCCATTCCTACATAATAAAACAGACAGACCAAGAATTCCTAGATAAATGCTATGAGAAGTACGTTTCTAAACTTTATCCACAAATTAGTGAGAAATTATTAGCTAGAGATGTTAGCTTTTTAGGTATACTATGACTTATTGAATAATTCCTTAAATTGGTAAAATACTGTTTCTTTTCCTTTATTTCTTTTTCACTATTCTTTCCACATATCGCTTTTGTTTTTATCTCTGTTTGTTTCTCTTGAGCCCTTCTTTTCGATCTGTGAAACATAGCCAACTTCTATTGCTTAATAATATGATTAAACATCTATGTCCTTTTTGAGGAACCTTTCCTTGATTAGCTATAGCTGATTACATTCTCCCTCTAACGTATATCTTAACAAATACAAATTTTCTCATAGAAAATCTGTTTTAGGCACCACTCTTAATCTCTTTATTTACTTGTTTTAATAAATTAGTTGAAATCTTTAATATTTTTATGCTATTATTAATACATTGATCACTAACTTTAATTATTAGGAGAAAACATAATGAGAAATTTATTTAACAAAACATAAAATATCTTCTTTACCCGGTAGGCTTTATTGCATAGAACTGATAGTGCATGTAAATCAAAGTAAATTTACGCAGCTAATTTAAATTTAGCCACACCTATATCAGTAAATTTATTCAATAAGTAGCACTTAATTAACAGCTCTTTTTCACGATTTACCTCTGATTTATTTTTCAAGTTAAACACAAATATTTGCTTCAACCTATAGAAAAAGACTTCAATATAAGAACGTGCTCCATACTTAACTTTTTTCTTCCATTCATTAATACCATCTTCATAATTCTCATATTACCTAATTCTACTAATGTACTCGTTTCTTTCTGAGAAGTAATCAGCTAAACAAATTTAAGTATCCTTTCTAGGGGAATAATAGGCACAACATTGTATTTTCTGCATTCTTTATACACACTTTTTATATCATAAGCCACATCTGCTCGAATAGAACAAATATTATATTTATCACTGACTTCTTCTCACATATCACAGACCGGCAAATAGTCTACAGCAACACCACTAGTGTAGTTCATGCTTATTGCTTTCTTATCATTCACGTTTAAAACAACATGTAGTTTTCTTACTTGACCATAACCACTGTATTTTCTTTTTCGAGTATTAAGCCTACTATGCCACCGTTATTATTTTAGATACCAACTCTAGTGCTATCTACGGCAATTTTAATATTTTCAAAATCATCCTTATTGGCTCTATGGTCATCAATCTTCAAATTAAGCTTTTTAAAGCTTCTGGACGCTTGTGTATAGCTGATAATCTTAAGTTTTTTTGCCTATTTGTACCATATAACCTTTTACAGAACCTACAGCTTGTCTCAAGCCAATTCTAAAAAGATGAACTATTATGTGTATTAAAATTACAACCTCATCACTATAAGTGATATTGCCACCTGCAACTTTTGGACTATTTTCATACCAATTTTCTATAGCTTGATTAACAAAATGAAAAATATTTCCTCTTTTTTTTGAGAAATTCGTTATATTCTCTTTGGTTACTTACTCTCATTTTTTGCGGCATAAGTTATACTTGTTTGGAAAATGCCTATTCTACAACTAAATTCGTTAGTAGTCATATATTGAAAAGCTTTTCTTCTTACAATAACCTCTACCAACACTAGCTATTCAACAAAGCCAGCCCGACTAAGTTAAATAATGTAGAAGTGTTTTATCATTACTATCTGCAAAATTCTCCAATTTTATAATCAATTCTCTGCCCATAACAAGAATTAGAGATACAGCTATTTCAATATGAATATCATAATTCCTATTTTTCTTTTGTTCTTTCCCAATTCTTTCAATAGCCACTATTAATAGCGAAGAACCATCATTACTTGTTATATTCCATCCATCTTGACGAAATTTTTCAGCCAATGAATCACTTATATTTTCTGCTAAAATCCTGCTTCTTATACAATCAAGATTATTAGTACGTACATTATAGTTTTCTTCTTGAGTTACTTTATTAATATAATCATATATGATTATTAGGTCTTGCTTATTGACTTTATTTCCTGAATTGCCTTGTAATGAAGAGAGGTCTATCTTGCTAATTGCTCTGACCATACCAACGTTTCCCGCAACAAATAAACCTGAACTGGATGTCTTTTCTCTTGTACTAGATTTAGCTTTGAAAACACTAGTAACTGTGTCAAATTTATTTTTGAACATAATGCACCTCATAAATAATGATGCCGGTAGTGAATAAGGCTTTAGTAGATACCACTGTAATTTCCAATCCTACAAAAACTCACCAGCGGCCGCATTGTATAGTAGATAATTTTTTGTGCTAGTAATATTTTTCTAATTCCCACTTTTGCCTTGGTGCAAAGTCAAGAGAGTCTACATAGTTTCTCTGTAACCTTTCAATCCCTGTCCATCCAACCATCACTGCATTGTCTGTACATAAATTGCTTGGAGGAGAAAGCACGTTCAAGTCTATGTGCTTTTCTAATCTCTCTTTCAGGAAATTATTTGCTGCAACTCCACCAGTAATTACAAAATCATTGATTTTAATATTTAAAGATACAGCGATACCAATAGCATTTCTGACTCTATCGAGTAATATGTCGCTAATACACTCTTGAAACGAAGCACACATATCACACACATCCTGTTCACTCATTACAAATTCTCGTGCTAAGTTTTTTACCGCTGTTTTAATTCCAGAAAATGAAAAGTCACATCCAGAACGTTTTATCATTGCTCTTGGCAGCTTAAATCTCATACCATCACCTTTTTTAGCTAACTCTTCAATTAATGGACCTCCTGGATAGCTTAGACCCAGCATCTTAGCTACTTTGTCAAATGCTTCTCCTAATGAGTCATCAAGCGTTTCTCCAAGTTTGATGTATTTACCTACATCCTGTGCAATTAAAAATTGGCAGTGACCACCTGATATCAGCAGGACTAAAAACGGAAATTTAACCTCATATAGTAGTCTAACAACTAACGCATGTGCTTCTAAGTGATTAACTGCAATAAACGGTTTTTGTGTTACGTGTGCAATTGCTTTAGCTATCATTGTACCAACTATTAATCCACCTATGAGTCCTGGTCCTGATGTTGCTGCAATTGCATCTAAATCACAAAAATCAAGGTTATATTTTTCCATAGCACTTTTTATTAAACCACTTAAATGCTTCATATGAGCACGTGATGCTATTTCAGGTATTACCCCACCGCGTTTTTTGTGCTCTTCCTGAGAAAGAATTTCGTGAGCAAGGACTTGCTTATTACTATTTACAATTGCTGCTGCAGTTTCATCACAGCTTGTTTCAACAGCTAATATAGTTTTCATATATATTTGAACTCTTTAATTGTGAGAACTGTAACTTGAAATGTTTAAGAAGTGAACTTTGTTCTGTTAAGCTAATTATCATCTCCAAATATAGAACCAATTTTTTTACTCCCAGAAGAAAATTTGTTAGTCCAGCTGCTCTGTACTTTGTTTATATCTTTAAAGGCAGTTTTATCGCTATATTCCTTTACTTCTTTATCTATTCTCTCTATTATTTCTAGATTCAGGTAGCTCTTTTTCCATTGTTTGGTAGCAAGAAATACTTTATTTAAATCTTGAGTGCGAATTAGATATTCTTTATCTTTAGGATAAACTTCCTGAGCCCAAGCAAACAGCTCAAAATAGCGTGCGAATAACTCAGACACGTGTGATTTTGGAGTTTGATAAGCTTGTATCTCTTCAAATATAATTTGACCAATAATTTTTTGTACCAGCATATTTGAATGCTTTAAGTTCTGCTCAATATCCTGATAAACTTTATAGAGAAATTCTTGCTCTAAGCTCAAGTTCAGTTCATTTTCAACCATATGTGAAAGTTCATGTACTATGATGTAAGGATTTGACCTTCTTAGCACAATAACATACTTATTTAAACCAGAAGAACGAATTGTCTTACACACTCCCTCTTCCATATTCACTAATCCTTCTTGATATATTTCAAACGAGAGTCTATTTTGCTTTATTAGTGACAAAGTAAGGTTGAATGTATTTCTAAACTTCTCAAATTGATAGAGATATTTGACATATTGTATTACGTTTTCACTATTTCCTACTTGAGTTGCTTGTTTTATTAAGTTCCTGATTAGCATGCTTCATTATTAAAGGAATTCTCTTTATGCTCAAGAATTATAAAGTGTTTTCAGGAAGTACAGCTAAAAAAGTTTAATTTACTTACATTCCGCTACTTATTATTAGCCAAGAGGTATCACATCAGTATGACTTGGGAATGTACTAGATATAAAAGTGCAATATCAAATATATTTTACTAAAAATCAATCAACTTTTCACATGTTTGCTCTTCATAAAAGAAGCTCAATGTTATTGTAGTACCAAGTTTTTCTTTACTTTGAATGTTGAAAGTCCCACCCATTAATTCTACTAGTTTCTTGCTTAGAGGTAATCCGATACCTGTGCCTTCGTTTCTATATCCCGAATCTGCTTGGCCAAAAACGGACATAACTTTATATATGTCCTGCTGCATTATCCCTATTCCATTATCATGAAACTCAATAGTTAATAAATTTTTTTCTATATTCTCTTTAATAATCATTCTTATTAAACCACCTTGAGGAGTGAACTTGATTGCATTTGATAACAAATTTATTATAACTTGCTTCATTCTTTTTGGATCGGCGATAACTAATAATTGTTTATCAGATATATCTTTCTTTAAACTAATACCTGTTTCTTTTAGTTTAGGTGATAACATTTTTAAGCACGAATCTATTATCTTATTCAGATTAAACTTCACTTTTTCTACTGTTAAACTACTTGATTCAGCTTTAGAAAAATCGAGTACATCATTAATCAAAGCAAGTAAATGTGTACCAGCATTATATATATCGTCTACGTATTCCTTGTATTCAGAGTGATCTACCGAACCTAAAGTTTCATTTTTGATCAACTTTGCAAATCCAATAATAGCATTCAGAGGTGTACGCAACTCATGTGTAACACTTGCAAAAAATTTTATCTTATTTGCGTTTTCTTGCTCTAATGCCTCTTTAACCCTTTGTAATTCAATATTAGTTTTATGCTGCTTAGCTAGCATTTGGGTGTTGGAAAAGTGCAAATAAAGCATTATTAGTATTACGATAGCCAGTAATAAGCCAATTAATATTGAAAATAGACTATATACCATAATATAAGAGTCATTATAGCTTTGAATGATCTTCAAAAAAAATGAAGGCTTAATGTCATCTTCATAAAATATAGGGAAAGTAGAGGTTAATGTATTCCCTGTAGCGTAAAATATTTCTTGATTGCTTAGCAATTTATCAATTTCATCATTTGTAAGCAACTGCTCACAGTCATGACCTTGAGTATTAAAACTACTGAAAATTACTCTGGCATTTTGATCATACAGTATTAAGCTAAAATTTCTTATTTTGCTTACTGATTGTAACAATTCAGCACGCAATTTTACCAACTGGTTCATGTAATCAAAACTGCTATACTTAATATGATGTTTTTCTATTAGTAAATAATGATGTTTTTTTATTATACTATTTTCCAATAGATCTTTTAAGTTTGCATTTGAGTCACGGTAAAAAGAAAGAAAATTACTCTTTAATGAATAATTGCGATATGTTGTGCCCAATAAAACCACAAAAATTACTAAGAATAGCGAGATAATTTTTGTATCTCTATTTGTTTTTAGTGTAGTAAACATTAATTTACTTAATTTATACATATTCTTCTCATTGTGAAATAAAGTCTTTTATGGTATTAATAAAAAATTAGCATATCATACTTTTATGACAATTTCTCCTATCTTGCCAGTTTATTCTTCTACTAACATAAATTTTTCTTATGGCAAAGGTATTTACTTGTATGATATCGATAATAAGCGCTATATAGATTTTCACTCTGGAATAGCTGTTAGCAGTTTGGGTCATGCCAACCCACGATTAACTGATGTCCTAAAATTACAAGCAGAAAAACTATGGCATATATCAAATACCTATAATATATCTACTGCCAACAAATTTGCAGAAAATTTAATAAACAACAGCTTTGCTAATACTGTATTTTTTGCAAATTCTGGATCAGAAGCAGTGGAATGTGGACTTAAAATCGCTAGGGCCTATCAAAATGGAAAAGGTAATAAAAATCGCTATAGAATTCTAACATTTCATGGTGCATTTCATGGAAGGACATTTTTAACTTGTGCAACAAACGATAGACAGAAATTTTCTGAATTACTGAATCCTTATATTGACTGGTGTGATAACATAGAGCCCAATATTGAGAGTGTAAAGAAAGCAATTTCTAATGGCATAGGTGTTATATTAATAGAACCAATACAGGGACAAGGTGGTATTAAAGTAATGAGTGAAGTCTTCATGAAAGAGCTAAGAGAACTATGTAACGAAAACGACATACTGCTATTTTTTGATTGCGTTCAGTGCGGTGCTGGCAGGACAGGAAAGTTATTTGCATATGAACACATAGGAATTAAGCCTGACATATGTGCTCTTGCAAAAGGAATAGGAGGAGGTTTCCCTCTGGGGGCTTGTCTTGCAACTGAAAAAGTTGCTAAGTACATGGCGGTTGGTATGCATGGTTCTACTTTTGGTGGTAATCCACTTGCAACTTCAGTAGGTAACGCTGTATTGGATGAATTGCTCAGCCCTGGCTTCTTAGAAAATGTTGAAGTTAGAGGTAAGTATTTAAAAAATAAACTAGAGGACTTAGCAAGCAAGTTTCCAATGATAGAAGAAGTGAGAGGGAAGGGGTTGATGCTAGGAATAAAAGTAAAAATGAATAACCAAAAATTTGCAGAAGAGCTAAGTCAACGTGGTTTACTTACTGTTGGAGTAACATCAGATAATGTTCTAAGAATCTTGCCTCCACTCATTATCACTGAAAAAGAGATTGATGAAGGCATTGAAATGCTCACTCAGTATTTATCTGAAAAGTTCTAGTTAGAAATGAAACCTTCCTGCTCACTAGTTGTTGGCTGTATCAAAATTGCAGATAAAGCAGTAGCTACAACTTTATCAGCTACTTCATTTGTACACTTTGCTTTTTCCTATTCTATAAACCATACGCGTCAAGTTAAGGGAAAATGAGCAAATTTAGTGCACTCAAATTTGATATTCTTGTTTTTCTATATTTGTCTTTTAAGGAGAATTTTGACCAGGTTGAGGCGAGTTTTTTTTTGAGGAAAATTTGTATCTTACTGACTACACAATTTAATGTTAAGAATAGCTCTCTAACTTGCCTTTTAAGCTCAATAAATTCCTTTATTAGACTAAGTTCTGTACCCTTTTTTAGTTCTGTACAACCAACCATTCCATGAAATATAATAATTGCGCGCAATTTAGCGTATAGTTTACATAATACTCTGTATGGTTTTCCTTTAAATTCGTCAAGCCTGATGTGACTCTTATACAATTTAAATAATAATTCAATCTGCCATCTTACTCGGTAAATTATTAATACCTGCTCAGCACTAATTTTATTTTCTAGAACGTTAGTTATGAATATTAACCAATCCAGCAATTTTTGATTCTTTTGAGAAGATGTATATCCATTTGATTTTGCTAACCTATTAGCACTTCTTCTAATTATAGACTGTTCTTCAGTTAATTTTTGACATATAATTCTCACTTTAATTTTTATTTCTTTTCCTAACAGCACCTCATTTTCTAGAAACAATTTATCCTCTAAACATTCTAATAACTCTATTTTTTGATTTGTTTATATACCATATATGGTGGTATCAGATTTATAACGACTTATAAAATAAGCTCCGGCTTCATTGATTTGTTTAAAGGAACTTGGCACAAAATAACCCAAATCAGATATTAGTCAATCGTTGCTCGATATATTGCTTAAATGTCTTCTATACAACTGATCTGACCTTATTCCCTCAGTTATATTAAGCTGCTCTAATGTCTGGGTTAGGTAGTCAAAAACTAATTGTAACTTTATTCCATACTTAGTATTACTTTCATAACTACTGTAGCTATTACCATAACCTTTATATATATTTTCCATACCATTAGGTATGGCTGATATAGCTACTATCCAATAGCTTAACACTTCTAAAGTGCTTCAAAGTTCTGCAATCAACCTTTTAAGCTATTTTTAAATAAAACTAAAGACTCATTATACATTCTTTTCATAAATTCCACTGCTTCCTTGGTAAATCTAAAGTCCAGAACTTGCTTTGTTATATTTATCGAGTCTCCACTCAATAATTAACAAATTATCTCTATACTACAATTATCAATCCCTATATTACCCAAGACTATGGCTTTTACAAACGATGAGCCTTTTAGCTTCCTCTTTCTTTTTATGAATCCTGTTGTGGTTGAGATTTTATCTGCTTTTTCATTAAAAAATTCTTTGAGCTTTTTTGAGATGCAAACTATTCTTTTCATTGTATAAGTTCTCCATTTTGTTTGTTAAATTTAGAAGAATTTATATCTTCTTTTTCTTTTCTTTACACCAACTTTACCTCACTTCTTCTTAACTTTACACGTATGGTCTTGAATGGGAGGCAGTGCCAACGATGTGCCATATTGGAATGTTTGTACAGTTGCGACTTAAGTCAATAAGGAAAGGTGTTATTCCATTACCTCCTCTCTTGTCATCCCAGACTGGAATCCAGGAGTATAAAAATGGTGAATAAAATTTATATAAAAAATTGCTTGTGCTGACAATTGATTCTTAATATATTCGTTACATAATAATTTAATTTAGAGGTTGATATGCATGGTAACAATGATTCAGGAAAAAGAGTATTTGATAATACTGCTCCAGGAGGAGGAAAGATTAATCTGAAAAATTTGAGGGGTGAAAATGTTACAATAGATGATTTTAGAGACAGGATTAAACGTGAAGAGGAAAGAAAGAAAAATCAATCTAGTGGTCAAGCTAGTAGTAAGTAATTATGTTAATTTAATTTAGGGGGTGGTGTTATGCCTAATAAAAGTGAAATAAATCGAGAATTAGTAAGAGCGTTTAACGTTATTCTTCACTATAATAATGCTATTGCTACTAATCTGGTCGTAGAAAAAGGTTCTTGTAGGGATCATATAGTTATCTCATTTGATGAAAACATGAATAAAGAGAAATGCATGAAATACCTGAGTCAGTTGAAAGAAAGTATAGTAGATAAGCATTATGGAGAATATGAAAAAGGCGAGAGGTATGATGTAGCTAGATTGTCTTTTGATATGGATTCTTTTCCTTTTAAAGGTGATAAAAAGCTTCTAAAAAAAGATAAAGGGAGATATAAATTTTCAATACCAATAGATAATAAGGTGGTTTTTAACTTAAAATGTTTGATAGCCAATGAATTTGTACATAGTCGAAAGAACTATTTAGTAGAAAAATATCCAGATTCTATGGATAAGTATTGGGGGGAGGAGTTAGAAGTTAGGGATAGAAAAAATTACCTATATGCTATACGTTTTGATTCCAATGGTAGGGAATTACAAGACATGTTTAAAGATTCATTGTTATCAAAGATAAGAGAGTATAGGAAGCATCCTGAGGAAGCTTTAGAAATCAAGGATAATGAGATACGTATAAAGTCAAACGTTTTTGATGAGATTCAGTTCATTAACAATATTGTAAGAGAAATCTCAATGATTGAGTATCGTGTTTTTGAAATTTCAAATGATGATAATCCACGTTTTGTAGACGGAAAATTTTCGCTCATTGATTTATGTCGCAAAGCAGTCAGGTCAGTTAATACTACAATGCGTGTCCCTTGCTCTGATAAAGAACGCCCTGACTATCTGAGCGAAGGAGAAAAGTCGATTTTAATCCCTGCTTTTCAGTATGATGATGATCATCTTATTCTTTTAGAAAAAGAGGAGGTTGATCATCTTAATAAGATATTTGGCATGGATGTATTAAATAATATGGAAGATTATATTGACGAGAGTGTGCTATCAAAGCTAGATCTTAATGGTAAAGGAATATATGCAATAGATTGTGCTAATCCAGACATTGCTTACTGTGTAATGAATAAAGTCATGGAAAGCTCTGTAATCAATGAGGATTATAAACTTTCCATTGATCCTGCGCGTGTGCCAGCTATGAAACCACAAACTCTTGCCCCTTCTGAAGAAAAAGTAGAGACGGATAAACCAAGTGCAGATACAAGTGTAGATAGTGGTTTTGTTGATTCACCTGATAGTTCAGTTATAGGTAAGTCACATACTGGAAACTCAAGCAAATTCTTTAGGGTCGACCACTATGTTGAAGGTAAAAGTAGGGATGATGCTTCGGATAAAGATAGTGGCTTTCTCCGTTCTTCAGCACGATCTTCTCCTAATAAGCCCAAAACAAAATTTAACCAACCTTCTGTATCACAGCCTGACCAATGTTCTTCAAAAAAGCGGACATCAACTAGTAAAAAATCAGTTTGTTGTGTTTTATAGCCAAAGAAAATTAGACTATTTGAGGACGAATTGTGAATGAAGGTTTATTTGCCAAGGTAGAGCTGCCTTGGCCTACAAATCTTGGTTTCTTTATCGTTTACCATTTCATACCACTGGGCAACCCAACCAGTGGTTCTCGCAAGTGCAAAAATGGGTGTAAACATACTGGAAGGGATACCAATAGCATTCATTATTATTCCTGAATAAAAATCAACGTTTGGATACAACTTACGTGTAATAAAATACTCATCTTTTAAAGCTATCTCTTCAAGTTTTTTTGCAATTTCAAGTAATTCGTTGTTTTGCTCTAGTTTGCTTAAAATCTCATGACAAGCATCCTTTAATATAAGCGCACGCGGATCATAGTTTTTATAAACACGATGCCCAAATCCCATTAGCTTAAATGGATCTTTATCATCTTTAGCTTTCTCAATGAATCTATCTACACTTCCACTTTGCTCTATCTCTTTGAGCATATTTATAACTGCCTCATTAGCTCCACCGTGTGCTGGACCCCAAAGTGTAGCAACTCCTGCAGACAGGCTTGCAAATAGATTAGAACCGGCTGATCCTACCAATCTGACAGCTGCTGTAGAAGCATTCTGTTCATGATCAGCATGGAGAGTAAATATTTTATCCAGTGCTTTTACAAAAAGGGTATTATTAACAGCACTACCAAATATCATATTCAAGAAATTCTCACTATAACTTAATTTATTATTAGCATTTATGAATTCCTGATTGTTGATATGTCTATAAATCATTGCTACAATTGTAGGAACTTTTGCTATTGCAGAAATTCCAAAATCTAAATCTTCACCATTGACATTTTTGCCATGCATTTCATGGTAAGACGCTGACAAATTTGCAAAACATGCAACTAAAATCGACATAGGGTGAGCAGTTTTTGGAAATGCTTTGATTACATTTGTAACTTGCTCTGATACTTTGGATGATTCTTGTATTTTGAGAAGAAATTTTTTGTGTTGCTCTGAACTGGGTAATTCACCATAGAGCAATAAATAAATCACAGCAGTAAAATTATTATCCTCTGCCAAATCAGCTATATTATGTCCCCTATATTTAAGAACTCCTTCATCTCCATCAATAAATGTAATTGAAGAAGAACATGAAGCTGTGGAAACAAATCCTGGATCGTAAGTGAATAATCCTGTCTTCTTATATAAATCCTTAATATTTAACACATCAGGACCTACTGTTCCACTTAATACGGGCAGATCAATCTTTGACCCATTACTCAGTTCCAATAATGCTTTTTTATCCATCACTTGAGTTACTTAATTTTATACAAAATATACAAACTGAAGATTATATATTAATACAGCTAACTTCACATTAACCGTATCAAGCGGTCATCAATGCTTTTACTTTTGCATTTAAGCGACTTATTTTACGCGCAGCAGTATTCCTATGAATGACACCTTTATTTACACATTTGTGTAAATTGGATTCAGCATTCCGAAATGCCAAGACAACATTGTCTTTATCACCAGACTTGATTATATCAACTAATCTTCTAATAGCAGTACGAGTTTTGCTTTTTCGCATCTTATTTACTAAAGTACGCTTTGCTATTACCTTCATCATTTTTTTAGCACTCTTATGATTCGCCATATATTAATACCTGTACTTTTCTCCCAATTATAAAGTTTTTTTGTTAATTTGCAATATCAGTTTTTTCTGCAATTAATCTACTACTTCTTTCTTCAATGATTTTTTCTAAACTTTGCAAGAATGCATTTTTGTTTAACCCAGGATATATGGGAGGTAATATTTCTATTACCGCCTTTCCGGGATTCTTTCTCAGAGAAAGTATGTTTTTTGGCCAAAACAAACCAGTGTTTAAAGCAATCGGTAAAACAGGAACAGATAATACGCTATATAAAGCAGCAACACCCGATTGATATTTTATATTTTGGTTTATAGTTGTTCTTGTACCTTCAGGAAATATTATTATGCCTCTATTTTCTTTTATACACACTTTTGCTAATTTCATGATATGACGCACAGAACTAATACCATCTGAGCGGTTAATAAAAATCATTTTTAACGCCATGAGATGCAAACCAATGAATGGAATCCATTTTAATTCACGTTTTAAAATAAAAACTGCTTTTCTAAAGAGTAGTATAAAAATAAATGTTTCAAATGGAGATTGGTGTTTAGATGCAATTATAAAAGGTTGCTTAGGAATGTTTTCCATTCCCCTCACTTCATATTTAATGCCACATAATAAACGCAACATGAATAATACAACTCTCACCGAGTAAACAAGGAAAATGGTTATTACACACTCAGGAAAGAAAATTACAGGGAGAGTAATTAAAGTATAGAATACTTCCCATAATATAAGGAATAAATTAAACAATAAACTTGCAATCACAAACATACGTAAACTTACTTAAAGTTAACTTTACTACAAAACTAAAAGCAATAAGTTTAATTATTTATCATCTGAGTAATAGGATGAGAATCAGCTAATTTGTCCTTTAACTTTTCGTTAGCAATATGAGTATATATTTGTGTTGTAGAAAGATTAGTATGGCCAAGAATTTTTTGTATCAGCACAATATTTGCTCCGCTATTCAGTAGATGGGTAGCAAGAGAATGCCTGACCACATGTGGAGAGATTTTATTTTCATCAATATCGCACTTTCTCGCTAATTCCTTTATTAATTGACCAACTCTTTGTCTTGTAATTGGTTTATTAGGTTTATCACCTGGGAATAGCCAATCAGATTTTTTGTTGTTAGGGAGCAGATTGTCACGAATTGATAAATAATCTTGAAGGCTTTGCAATGCTTGCTCATTAAAAAAGATTTGCCTTTCTCTACCACTTTTTCCTTTTATTATTATATAGCCTTCTTTACCTTTACTGTTTACTAAATGTGATACTTCACATAACTTCATATTAATTAGTTCAGAAATACGCATCCCGGAAGAGTAAAGGATATCTAAAATTGCACATAGCCTTTTACTGCTTATCTTTTTATTCGATCCTCTTGCTGATTTTTTTACTGTTTCCATGAGCAAAAATATTTCTTGGACACTTAAATGCTTAGGCAAAGGACGGGAAACCTTTGGATTTCTTAACTCATTATCACTAGCCGGTGCTGGATTAAAGTCTATTATTCCATCATTAAATAGGCACTTATAGAAATTTTTGATAGCAGATATTTTTCTTGATATAGAGCTAGTTTTATATTTATTTCGTGTATGTAAAAAGTTTACATAACCTTTAATATCAGCTTTACTTGCACCAACTAGGGTAGTGCCTCCTTCTAATAAAAATTTTTCAAGTTGGTGTAAATCTGAACGATAACTTTCCAAAGTATTTTGTGTAGAAGATTTTTCGGAAACCAAAGTATCTATGTAATACGTTATGTAAAGATTCTCTTTTTTATTTTGTAGTTGTTTATCTTTCATTATCTGCTCCTATATTTATTTCTTTGACTACAATTTGATTGAAAGTATTTTTTGTCTTTTTTATAAGAAAATATGAGATAAGCAAAGCATTTATCAATAAAGCAAGTACTACAAACCTTTGTTTTAACCTTTTTTTTAAATTTGATCTTATCTTTACCATGTTTTAATTATAACATCAAATCTATAAAAAACATCCTATAAAGGAAGTTTTACTATCGTATAAAATATCCCTTAGCTATGTCTGTTTATTCTTATTACATCACAGCATTTATCATAGTTTTAACATAAAAGAAAAAGTGATTTCAACTTCATTATTGTATGGGTACTAATAAATATCCAATATATAGAATAAACACTTTACAAAAAAAAGCAATCAATTGGCACTTTTTTTTAATAAAGTGTTAATAAAAGGAATGGTTAAATTTGATCCCATAGATTCATTGTCTATTTTTTCTATAACTTTATTAATGCTGTGGAAAGAACGTTCTATTCTTGCTAGAATATAATCAATTACCTTTAGATCAATTTTTAACTGTTTATCTGAAAATTGTTTTATTAGCATAATTCTTAATAATTCCTCGCTTGCAGGTAAAATTTTTACGCTGATAGTTGATAATATTCGCGAGCTTAAATCCTTTAGTTTAAAATTAAGCTTTTTCGGTAAAATCGAAGAAGTAATTAGCAGTCTCTTATCATTTTCTTTCATGTAATTATAACAATGTAATAACATTTCCTCATCTTTAATGTTTTGTACATCTTCTAAAATAAACGAATCGCTGTACCTTATTTCGCTTACAAAATTATTTACATCAATGAAAATAGCATCGTTTTTTGATTGCCAGATATGAGCAAGGTGAGTTTTCCCAGAGTTTTTAGGCCCAAACAGAATTAAGCATTTCCAAGATAAATCATTAATTATCGAGTTATATATGTGCTTGTTTTCGTCTAAGACGATATAATTTTGCCAACAGTAATCAACTTGATTATTGTTAAATAAATTTAATTGCATGTAAAGCCTCTTACATTACTACTTTTTGATAATAATTTTTGCATAAAAATTTACTTACATCTCTCAAATGTATCAGAGGTCCTTTTTCTTTTTATCGTGAACTAATTAGCCATTTTTATAAAGATCACTTTCAAAATATTTATTAACTGTATATTCTACTAATACACTGAACATTGCTATTATTGGAATAAAAAATAATATACCTATAAACCCAAAATATGAGGTGCATATGACAACTCCTAAAATAATGATAGTTGGATGTATATGAACTTTTTTTCCTATTAATAAAGGCACTAATATGCTTGAATCTATTAATTGACCAACACTAAATAATAGCAAGACAGCAGCACTTTCAAACCATCCACTAAATTGAGTAATGGCGCTCAAAAATCCGATAATAGTGTATAATAATGGCCCTATATAGGGTATAAATGTTAATGTCCCTGATAAAATTCCAATAGCTACAGAATGTTTCAGCCCAATTATGCCAAGGCCCACGGAGTAAAAGATCATCATAACTATACATACGTTTAGCTGTCCCTTTAGGTAATTAGATATAATGAAATCTACTTTAGAAAAATAACCTACAGCTTTTTCTCTGTAAAGAATGGGAATTAGTTTACTAACCTTTTCTACAATTGAAGGCCAATCACGTAATACATAAAAAAACACCATAAGCGTAATAGCTATTAATGATACCATGTAAATCAAACTAAAGCTTGAACTTAGTACTTGAATTATAAGATTACTGCCCATGCTAAGAGCATTTATAAAATAAGATATATAATCACTGTAATTTTCTACTAGATTTTTAGACAAGTGATCAAATAAACTATCTTCAGTTTTTATATTAAGAAATTCTAGCACAGAAGGAATCACTTTAAGTTTTAGTGAAGGTATCTTATTGACTAAGAAATTTAATATTAAAGTAATTTGAAAATATATAATAGGTAAAACAAATGTAATAACTAATATAAAAGCTATCAATAAGGAAAGTGTTATAAAAAATACAGAACATGAACGCGGTATTCTGCATTTTTCAAACTTGGTTACTAGAGGGTTAAACAAATGTGCAACAAAAACGGATGTTAGACACGGAGCAATTATAGGACGCATCAAAAACAATGTCCCCATTATAAAAAGTAGTACACAACAAATAGTTATATGACGTTTTTGCATATGTCTAACATAGTCAATTTACCAAAAAAATATACAGTTTTTTGTAAGTACTATCTATGCATTGTTTTATTAAGTATCAGATCAGCTAAATTTTCATCCAATTCACAACCAGATAAAACTCCGTTGTGCGGGTCATATTCAAAGCTTTTCAAATTAACGATTTTGGTCAAGTTTTTATTTAACGATTGATTATCTTCTAGTCCTTTTGCTAATTTTGCAGCATATGGTATTAAGATATCTCTTTCATGATTAATGATCGCTATTAATATATCATTTTTGTAGCTTTTGTATATTGCTTACTATATAAAAGTCTAAATTTAGGACCTTAAGAATTTTTTAACAAACAAGAGGGTAGTATGATTAGAATTTTTGTCTGAGAAATTGGAAAATGCTTTATTGAATTGTAAAAAGAGCTAAAAGTGATGGTAAAAATAATACCTCCGAGCTTAATATCTCTGTCTGTAAAATATTTCAGCACTTCTGATGCAATTGCTCCTCCAAAGAAATGGCCAAGAAGTATAATGTTTTCAGGCTTCACACCATTGTCAATTAATTTACTAATTTCTTTTACTGAAGGCTGAGACAAGCTTTGATTCTTATTTATAAACGTAATCATGAGTGGTGGTACAGATAAAAAGGTGCAAGTTAAAGCTGCTAAGATGGCTAAGCTTGCTGTCCTAGATGTCATTGGATTAGTAAGTAATATTAAAGTTGGTAATAGTATTGATGTTCCTAAAAACAAGAAACTAGCTATTGCATAAGTTATATAGTTTTGAAATGCAATTGGGTGTTTATGTGCATGAGTGTGAAAATTAGACCTATGGAGATATGTAGATCTATCTTGTATATATCTGGCAACATTCTTATAATTATCACCTATTCCATGAAAAATATAAGATGTACCTCACTTTCTTTATTATAATTAGCAACGTGTATTATTTTCCTCTAGCATATATTACACCTAGTAAAAGAATATTCTTTTTTGAGAATTGGATCAACTTTTTTAAAATGCTAGATAACTAGTATTAACAACGAAAATGGTAAGCATGTACACTAACAGACTTGAGGAATACAAGATAGCAGCATTAATAGTTGCAGCAGGAGTAGGCAGTAGATGCAATGCCAAAACCCCTAAACAGTATATAAAATTGGCAGGTAAGTCCGTTTTATTTCACATAATTAGGAAATTCTTAGCTAATCAGCACATAAGTTACATAAGAGTGGTAGTGAATGAAAGTCAAAAAGATTTCTATAAAGAAGTTACGTCATCAACTATAGATACTAAATTGCTGAGTCCAGTATGTGGAGGAAAAAGCAGGCAGAGTTCAGTTGAACTTGGACTGGAGAGTTTGCAAAAGATCAATCCAGATTTTGTTATTATACACGACGCTTGTAGGCCTTTTGTATCAAATATTCTAATAAACAACTTGATTGAATCTATGATTAATGGTCAATATACAGGAGTAGTTCCAGCAATAGAAGTCGAGGATACTATATCGTTGGTGAGTAATAATTTCATTAAATCCACGATTTCAAGAGAAAAACTTAGAGCCATGCAAACTCCTCAAATTTTTAATTTCAGAGAATTATTATCGTGCCATCAATCAGTCAAAGAATTTACTGATGATTCATCACTAATAGTGGAGCATAAAAAACATGTTGCGATTATTGAAGGTGAGAAAAAGAATTTTAAGTTAACTACAAAAGAGGATATCAATATGGCAAAACTTCTCTTTGGAGAGCCAAAATTCCGTGTCGGAACCGGTTATGATATACATAAATTTGTTAAAATTCAAAATGATGCTAAGAGCTTTATAAAAATTTGCGGTGTGGAAATTGAGCATAATATGGCAATAGAGGCACATTCCGATGGTGATGTTGCAATACATGCAATCGTTGATGCAATACTCGGAGCACTAGGATGTGGCGATATAGGAGAACATTTTCCTCCTAATTCCTCTAAATGGAAGGATTGCAATTCATCTCATTTTCTTGGCTTTGCTGCTAAAAAAGCACAGGAAAAAGGATATAGCGTGTCTAATTTAGATATTACTATAGTTTGTGAAGAGCCTAAAATATTGCCTTACAAAGCAGGAATGAAGGAATTCATATCAAAAATATTAGAAATTAATGGTGAATTCGTAAGTATCAAAGCAACCACAGCGGAAAAATTAGGTTCTATTGGCAGAAATGAGGCAATAGCAACGTATGCTTCTGTGCTATTGCGTGCAAATTTTTATTGAAGGTAAAAACGAAACAACTTACTTGACAAACTCCACCATTCACTGCCATTACAAGGAAAGTGAGAAGTTTGTCAAGAAATTTCTATGAGCTACTTTCGACATTAATAGCTGATTCAAGTCTTCTATTCAAAATTTTCAATATAAAATCCAATTCATTTGAGTTGTTATAACGTATCATGACTTTACCCTTAGAATTACTTTCATTAATTTTGATCTTTAAACCAAGCTGAGAAGATATAGCTCCTTCTAATTCTGCCATATCTTGATTTTTAGTACACTTATGCTCTTTTTGGTCGTTATTTTGTTGTAAGTCTTTTATCAATTTTTCAGTTCGCCTAACGCTCAGGCCCTGAGAAACTATTCTTTCTGCAATACTTTCCGCATTTTTAACATTAATCAATGCTCTTGCATGACCCATAGACAATTTTTTCTCGTTGATCATTGTTTTTACTCCATTAGGGAGTGACAGCATTCGTATCATATTGGTTATGTGACTGCGGCTTTTACCTAAAGTTAAGGCTAATTCTTCGTGTGTATAGGAGAATTCATCTATTAGTTTTCTGTACGCCTCACCTTCTTCTATTGGATTAATATCTTGCCTCTGTATGTTTTCAATTATCGATACTTCTAAGCATTCCTTGTCATTTAAATCTTTTATGATAACCGGCACACTATCAAGATTTATGACCTTACTTGCTCGCCAACGACGTTCCCCTGCTACTATTTCATAACCTTCATTATTTGGATCTTTGCGCACCACAACAGGTTGTATTATACCATTTTTCTCTATCGAACCTGCAAGTTCTTTTAATGACTCCTTATCAAAATATTTTCTCGGCTGAAATTTACTCGGGTGTAGTAATGAAACAGGTAACCGATCTTCTTTATTACCATAATTATCGCCTATGAGGCCAGCAAGACCTCTACCTAATCGCCTATTGTCCTTCACGCTGCACCCTCACTCATCAGCTTTTCCTCTTTACAGATGCTCATGTGTTTCTTTAAAATTTCTTTTGCTAAACTTATATATGCTTGTGCACCAGGACACTTAAGATCATATACAATAGCAGGTTTTCCATGAGAAGGCGCTTCTGATAACCGTACATTACGTGGAATAATGGTCTCATACAAGGGGATAATAGTCTTATATACTTTATCATCTAAATATTGGCAAATATCATTTTTAATCTGCTCACTAAGTTTATTGCGTCTGTCATACATTGTGAGCAATATTCCCTCTATTAACAGGAAAGGGTTTAGGTTATTTCTTTTTATCAGCTCTACAGTCTTAACTAAATGGCTCAATCCTTCCAGAGCGAAAAATTCACACTGAAGAGGAACAATAATCGAGTCAGCAGCGGTCAGAGCATTGATAGTAAGCAGACCAAGTGATGGAGGACAATCGATAATTATGTACTCATAATTATTACGTACTTTCTCTAGCGTATCTTTTAGTACGAATTTTCCCTGCTCAAGTTGTGATAGCTCAATTTCTGCAGCTGATAAGTCAACCACCGATGAAATCAGCGACAGACTTGGAATTTCCTTTATATTGAAAATTGCCGATTCCACCAATTCACTTTCTCTGCTCAGCAGTATTTTATATATATTTTTTTCTTCCCTGCTACGATAAGAAATCCCAAGTCCTGTACTAGCATTTCCTTGAGGGTCAAGATCTACCAGTAAAGTACTTTTTCCCACAGCAGCAAAGGCTGTTGATAAATTTATACTAGTTGTAGTTTTACCAACTCCACCCTTTTGATTTACTACTGCAATGATCTTGCTCACGCCTTTTATCTTATGTATGAAATAATTCTATTGTATATATGCAAGAAATTTTTGCATTAGAAAAATTTTTTTTGTTGCCAATCATACTCAAAGTAAACTGCCTTTTTTTGTCTTGTGTAACACACTTTGAACCTTATTTCCCAACTCATTCAGAGTAAATGGTTTGGGTAAAAAATGGAAGTCTTCTATATTGATTTCATCACTCTTTAAGAAAGCATCCTCTGCATACCCAGAAATAAAAATAACTTTGATGTTTGGCCTATGTATCAATGTTTCTTTAACTATTTCTGGACCACTCACCTCTGGCATGATTACATCAGTGATTATTAGATCTATGTGTTGATTTTTTTTTCTAATGATCTCTAGTGCCTCGCTGCCTATACTCGCTTCTATTACATTAAATCCTTTTCTTGTAAGAGCCTTAGCAGTAAATTCCCTTACTGAATCTTCATCTTCAATTAATAAAATTATACCATTACCTTTAGTCTCTACCGGTTTCTCTATTTCTTTACTATCTTCCTCTTTATCATTTTCATCCGATATGTAAACTATGGGCAAAAATATGCTAAATTTAGTTCCATGATTCACTTTGCTAGCAACATAGATGTATCCTTCGGTTTGTTTAATAATGCCATATACAGTAGAGAGGCCAAGACCTGTACCAGAAGTAATATCTTTGGTAGAAAAAAATGGATCAAATGCCTTTTCAATTATATCACTCGTCATTCCACATCCAGTATCAATCACTTCAATCACAACATAATTCCCATGTTCAATCGTTTCCTTATCTGGAGAAAACATATCCTGAGGTGTAGAATTTAATGAATCAACCTTTTGATTAAAGGTTCGTATAGTTAACTCTCCCCCCTTTTCCATAGCAGCACCAGCATTAACTGCTAAGTTAAGCATAACTTGCTCTAATTGTCCCTGGTCAGCCCTAACAGCACCCAAATCGCTACCATAATAAATATTAAATTTTATATTTTCACCTATTAATCTTTTGATCATTTCATAAAGATTAGCTATCGTACCATTTACATTAATAATCTTTGGCTGCAAAGTCTGTCTTCTTGAAAAAGCAAGCAGTTGCCTTACTAAATTTGAACCACGTTTTGCATTTTGCTGTATCTGTATTATATCTCCAAAAGATGGATCGCTAGCTGAGTGCTGGAGTAAAAGCAAATCACAAAATCCTATTATTCCGGTTAATATATTATTGAAATCATGTGCAATACCACCTACTAATTGCCCTATAGCTTGAACCTTTTGATAATGCTCAAGTTTTATCTCTAGTTTTTTACGTTCAGTATTATCAATAAAATAACAAAGTATGAACATCACTTTATTATGAAGAAACTTATTAAAATATATTTTCATGTTATTACCGCCATTGAGCTGCACATCAAAGGAGGCATTATTTATCCTATTACTTGAAAAATATTCACGCACTTTCATGTGATAACCATCTGATATCAATGTAAAGATAGAATCATTATTTGACCCCGCAAGTTTTACTAATGCTATATTTTTCTTTATAAAATTGCCATTTATGTCGCATTGTGCAATAGCAATTGACGAATTTGTAAAACAAGGGTGTAGTTGATAATCAACAATATTTGATTCAGTTGGTGTTATAAAGCCATGTATATAGCTATGATTGTATTTATCACAAAATATAGCAGTACTCATATAAGCCTTAAATGGAGCACCGCTTATAGTAAAAAACATAATTTCATTTTTGGTTATTGTATCGTCATACTTAGATTGAGATATAAAATCATTGATTGAGCTACCTTTTTCCAATTTTTTTAGTTCAAACATGTCTAAAAATCTTTTATTTACAGATAAGATACCTCCTTTTGTATTTGCAACGTAAGTTGCTATATTGTGTTTCTCTATCAACTCTTCATATACCTGCTCTTTGTTTACCTGTGTTGCCTTCAGTACAAAATACCCATTCGGTCTTGCTATTGGGGCTAATGATAAATTTAAAGTCTTGTTACTATTTATAGCAATTTGTGGATTATCCGGTATTGGTTCAGAGAGCAAAAGAAAGTTAGATATTCTACTCTTCTTGCTTAAGGAGATGCATACTTTTACGGAAGTGTTATTTCTTAAAGCATGATAGAGTGATTTTCTGTCTTTTTCTGACACATCTCCTGCTTCAAGAATTTTATCTAGCGTAACATCATCGTTTATGTGATCTTTAAACCTTGCGTAGAACCTCGCATCAGCATAAATAATACCCTCATCTTTATGTAAAATGAGACAAAACTCTGTATTATGATTCAGCGCATTTGCAAATATCGCATTTTGAAACTCTATGATATTAAGTAGGTACTTGCAACGTTTTATATTATATACCACAAAGAGAGTCATTAGAATGCTAATTAATAAATTAATCTCTATATTAACATGCTGACTATATACATTAGAAAAATAGAGCAGTGATATTGCTATTGGAGGTAAGAACATAATGACTGCCATCACAATAATTGATATCTCATAATTTCTTAGTATGAAGTCAACTCTGTTCTCTTTTTTCTTATCTATGTATCTTTTACCCATTATTACTGCTTGGCATCCTTGCACATATAAAAATACTCTACTATATTAATTTAATTATTATAGATTTATTAATATCCTTGATAGGTAGTTGCTATCCCAATCTAATTAAGCCCTGTAAACATAGAGTACAGTAATATTAATAAGCAAACAGAAGGCATTATGGAAAAACAAAAGACACAAGCATTTGAATGGTTCTGCGCACTGAGAAACAAGATCACCGAATCTTTCTTATCAATTGAGGTACAGTCATTCACACAACCAAAAATCGAAAAAAGAAAGTGGAACCGACCAGGTGGAGGAAGTGGTGAATCTACAATTATCTTTGGTAATATTTTTGAAAAAGTTGGAGTAAACGTTTCAAGAGTATACGGAAAGCTCGAAGACTCAGCCATTAATGAAATTCCTGGTGCAAGTGAAAGCAATGGAGAGTTTTGGGCAAGCGGTATATCTTTAGTGTCTCACATGCAGTCTCCCCTTATCCCTGCAGCACATATGAACACAAGGCTGATATATACCTCAAAACAATGGTTTGGTGGAGGAATGGACTTTACTCCAATTTATAAAGATGAGGGAGATTGCAAGTATATTCACGAATCAATTAAAACAACTTGCGATGAGTTCAACATCGAATATTATCCGAAATTTAAAAAGCAATGTGATGATTACTTTTTTTTACAACATAGGAAAGAGCCACGTGGTATTGGTGGAATTTTTTATGACAATCTAACTTCTGGCAACTGGAAAAATGATTTTGAGTTCACAAAAGCAGTAGGTGAAGCCTTTTTAGAAATTTACTTACACATCATACGCAAACATATGCAAAAATCTTGGACAAAAGAACAACGAGAAGAACAATTGATAAAACGTGGCAGATATGTGGAGTTCAATCTTCTCTATGATCGTGGTACAAGGTTTGGTTTAATGACTAATGGCAACCCCGATGCAATTATGATATCGATGCCTCCTCTTGTTAAGTGGGTGTAAAAAGCAGTTATTAATATAAAATAAATCGTTATAGTTTAAGATTGTACCAGAATGGTAAGCTTTTGTATAGAGGGGTACAATCATGGGTTAGTAGATAGTTTTTTTTAATTAAATCCTCTAGAAGTAGCAATATTAAGAGGCATGAGGCTAGCTTCAAGTCTCCATAATATAGTAAACAGCTTTGAAAAACTCTTTTCTAAAATTAATCCTTTTAGGAACAAGTGGTGATTTGGCTTGAATAATAATCAAACTCTAAATCGAGCTTTAGAGTATGCAGTAACAAATCTTGATCATAATGTAATGACGTTACTTATTAGTGCTGAAGCAAATATTAATGAAATAAATAATAGTATAGGAAATGTAATCCTTCAATACAAAATAGCATCAGAAGATATGCAGTACGGAGATAAGGACAGTCTCAAAGATCATACCTAAAAAACCTACTAGAATTTTTGAGCATGATGATTTTTTCTTTTAAAAGAGCCCATTTATGATGAGGTATATGACGCTAAGGTTAGCAACTAATTAGAAAAGTTGAGAGTATCGGAAGAATCCATTTATGCTGAAGTATATGATATGCATAAAGGGTCTGCTGAATTTATTATTGAAAGATAGTGGTTGTTCTAGTATATCAGGATAACCTGTTTATGAAGATGTATCAGATACAAAAGTTAAACAAATTAGAATTAGGATCTAAAGCTCCTAAATCTGAGATAGGTTCAGTAAGCATTAAACATGGGGTAATAGGAGACTGTCGATATAAAATCACTGATATATCACTCTAACTGTGTGATTCAAAATAATTGAATTGACTTTATATGTATAATCGATATAACTCAGTTAGATTCAAGTTGACTCTTTCGTCTAGTGGTTAGGACACCACCCTTTCACGGTGGTAACACGGGTTCAAATCCCGTAAGAGTCACTCAAACAGAATGCAAATAACTAAAGTTTTCAATGAAAAAAATTAGGCTTTATGTTGAAGAAGCTTTATCAAAAAATGTAAGTTCGGTGCTTCATCCACGACAAAGTCACTATATTTACAATGTAATGCGGCTTAAGAAGCATGATAAAATCTATCTTTTTAATGGAAAGGATGGAGAATGGTTAGGAGAAGTAGTGAATATATCAAGCAAATCGACAAAAATTATAATAAAAGAACGCACTAAACAACAACAACATGAAAAAAATCTATATTTGTATTGTGCTCTGGTAAAAAGCGGCGCCTTAAGCAACATAGTAAGACAAGCAACTGAAATGGGAGTAACCTGCATTCAATTTATTTCAACAGAACGTACAGTAGTAAAAAACATTAACCTAAGTAGAGCGAAATTACAGGCAATTGAAGCTGCGGAACAATCCGGTAGGACAAGTATACCACAGATTTTTCTTCCTATTAATTTTTGTGAATTATCCGATTCTCAGAATAAAAATTTTGTTTTGTGTGATGAAACAGGTGAAGGACAACCTCCTAATAAAGTTCTAAAAGGCAAGAAAAACGTTGCTATTATTGTTGGCCCCGAAGGGGGTTTTTCATCTTGCGAACTTGATTCTGCCAATAAATTTTGTCAGAAACTGAGTCTAGGAAAAAGAATTTTGAGAGTTGATACTGCTGTAGTTGCTGCATTAACCTTCACCAATTGGTATAGCTAGATTTTTTTAATATGGCTAGTGCAACTTGACACTCTATATAAAGAAATCTGAATTATATTTTTCCTAAAAGAAATAAATGAAACTTGCATTTTTCCGAACTATAGATACTCTTAGTAAAGAAGTCGGGGCGTAGCGCAGCCTGGTAGCGCATTTGGTTTGGGACCAAAGGGTCGGGAGTTCAAATCTCTCCGCCCCGAGATTGGAAAAATTACAAGAGCACTGTAGCCCAAGAGCAATTTTTATCAGCAAGTAAATGATTGACAGCAAAATGAAGCTTTTTTTCATATAAATCACTGCATATCATATTCTATCGCTCAAGTTTATAAAATAATTGACAATGTTAATTTTCTAATCTATAAATGGATTTTGAAGTGATTACCGAAGGAGGTATAGAGTTTGATTGAAGTATCAGTCCATTATGGTGATGTAGATAGAGCTCTTCCGGTGTTGAAAAAAATAATTCAGAAGGAAGGAAGAGGGGTCAAAATGAAAAAAAAATATCACGAAAAGAAATCGGAGAAAACAGCTAAAAAAAAAGCTGAAGCAAGGAAAAAGAGGTATCAGCAGGAATGCAGGAGACAGCGTTATGGTTGGTAGCTTTTACTAAGGTTAATAATTAGTTATCTTATGAATATTCACGAATATCAAGCAAAGGAAATTTTACACAAGTTTAATGTTCCGGTACCAAAGGGTTTTGTTGCCACATCTGCAGAAGAAGTAGAAACTCAAATAAATCAACTGAAATCTGACGTGTATGTGGTTAAAGCTCAGATTCATGCAGGTGGTCGGGGTAAAGCTGGTGGAGTAAAGCTAGCAAAGTCAGCTAAAGAGGCTCAACAACTTGTAAAGGACATGCTTGGCGTAGCTTTAGTTACTCATCAAACAGGGCCAAGCGGACAGCAGGTAAAGAGAGTATACATTGAAGAAGGTTCAAGCATTAAAAAGGAATACTATTTGAGTCTAGTAGTCGATCCAAAGCTTAGTAGACTAGTATTTATATTTTCTTCGGAAGGTGGAATGGATATCGAAGAAGTAGCAAAAAATTCTCCTGCAAAGATTGTGAATTTTGATATTGACCCTGCTACTGGTTTTACAAGTTTTGGTAACAATGAGCTTTGCAATAGCTTTAATCTGAGTTCAGAACAAATAGGAAAGGTAACTAATATTGCAAAAAATATATATGATGCGTTTATTACAACTGATGCGAGCCAGATAGAAATTAATCCCCTAGTTGAAACGAATGCCGGGGATTTTATTGCACTTGATGCTAAAATTAATTTTGATGACAATGCTCTGTACCGTCATTCAGAAATCGTGAGCCTACGTGATTACGATGAAGAAGTCAAAGAAGAAATAGAAGCTTCAAAGCATGGTCTCAGTTATATAAAAATGGATGGCAATATTGGTTGCATGGTGAACGGTGCAGGTCTTGCTATGGCAACAATGGATATAATAAAGTACTATGGAGCAGAGCCTGCTAACTTTCTAGATGTTGGTGGTGGAGCAAGTAAGGAAACTGTCACTGAAGCATTTAAAATTATATTGTCTGATAGTAATGTAAAAGGAATTTTGGTTAATATATTTGGCGGTATAATGCGTTGTGATCTCATTGCAAATGGAGTAGTTGAAGCTGCAAAAGAAATAGATATTAAGGTCCCTTTAGTGGTTAGATTATCAGGCACTAACTTCAAAGAAGGAAAAAGAATTTTAGAAGAGTCGGGGCTAAATATTATTGCTGCAGACGAACTTGACGAGGCTGCACAGAAAATAGTACAAGAGGTGAAGTAGGGTATGTCTGTTTTAGTAAATAAAGATACAAGATTAATATGTCAGGGCTTTACTGGTGCACAAGGCACATTTCATTCGGAACAAGCAATTAGCTATGGAGTCAAAATGGTTGGTGGTATAACTCCTAGCAAGGGTGGAAGCACTCACCTTAATTTACCAGTTTTTAATACCGTAGTAGAGGCTAAAGAAAAAACTGACGTGAATGCTACTGTTATATATGTACCTGCTAGATTTGCAGCTGATGCGATACTTGAGGCAATAGATGCAGAGATAGAATTAATAGTTTGCATCACAGAGGGCATTCCTATACTTGACATGGTAAAGGTAAAGCACGCTCTCTCTGGTTCAAACAGTCGATTGATTGGCCCAAACTGTCCAGGGGTTATTACACCCGAAGAATGCAAAGTAGGAATTATGCCAGGACATATTCACAGACGTGGACATATAGGAATTATGTCTCGCTCTGGAACTTTAACTTATGAGGCGGTAGCACAAACAACTGCTGTTGGTCTTGGTCAGTCAACATGTATAGGAATTGGAGGGGATCCTGTTCATGGTATGACGTTTGTTGATTGTATGGAATTGTTTTTGAAAGATGATGACACTCATGGTATTGTGGTTATTGGTGAAATAGGTGGAAACGAAGAAGAGGATGTATCACATTTTGTGAGAACAGAAAAAACTAAAAAGCCAATCATTGGTTTTGTAGCAGGTCAAACAGCACCTCCAGGAAGACGTATGGGGCACGCTGGGGCTATTATCTCCTCTAGTGGAGGAAGTGCTGGTGCAAAGTTAGAGATTATGCGTAGTGCTGGAATTGCGATTGCAGAAACCCCTGCTGTGATTGGTAAAAAGGTGTTAGAAGTAATGAGTGTCAGTGCCTAGCATAAGTCATAAAAACCCTATATCCCCCGTCATCAGTATATTTTTCGACCACTCAATCAGTAACTGACCTCCTGGTAAATGCACTGAAGTTTGTTTGGTAGCCAAGCACTTACGAAGTATAGATGCAACAAGTGCTGCACAAGCCGCACTACCACATGAAGCAGTAATACCCGTTCCTCTTTCCCAAACTCTTAAGTTTATTTCTCCAGATTTTTCTATTTGTGCAATACTAACATTTGTTTTCTGAGGAAATAATTCGTGATTTTCTAGCTTTGGTCCTAAATTCTGCAATGGTATTTCGCTTATGTTATCAACAAAAAAAACTATATGAGGGTTACCAATATTTACTGAAACTGGCTCTTTCAGCATTTCAACCTCTATAGGTAGATAAAGGGGATCGCATTCACAAGAAAGAGGAATTTCATTCCATTTAAGAAGTGGTTTACCCATATTGACCTTTATTGATTTATCACCTACTTTAAAACATTCTAAGATACGATTATTTATCAGCTCAATAGTGATATATTCAGTACCTTTTTCTGACATTATCAAATATCCAACACAGCGTGCTGCGTTTCCACACATTTCAGCTCGACTACCGTCAGCATTGTAGATATGCATAAAGCAGTTTGCAGCATTAGACATTGTTATAATTATCACTTGATCACAACTGCCTTGATCAGCAATTTGTCTATAATTCCAGTCTAAATTATTTGCTGAACGTGAGTCTATGATAACAAAACTATTACCAGTACCATGCATCTTTACAAACGGGATCTTGTCTGTTAGGTTACTTATCATTATAGCAAAATTATATAAGTGAAATTTTTTTTCTAATTACAGCTGTTTTGTATTCTATAGTTTTCTGTAATGTGAGTGCTAAGTCAATACCGGAGAACAGCAAAATGCTCTTTTGGCAAACTGGAGTTAGAAAGGGAGCAAATGTTTTAAATAGAAAAGTTGATAGTGACTTAATCAAAGCAGCAAAGGAATACAAAATTGGTTTTATTCGTCTTGCTCCTGACAAATTTAAAACTACGCAACGTGACTCCCTCTTAGGCAATGCAGACAATTATCCGGGCCTGATTTCCAAAGACCTGAAAGGTCTGAAAGATGTTTTAGATGCTTTTCATCAATAAAAAATAACAGTAGTGTTAACGATGCTTAGCTTACCTGGATCTAGATGGAAGCAAAATAATCACGATAAAGATGATTTACGTTTATAGTCAGATCAATCTTTTCAAAAACAAGCAGCAAAATTTTGGCAAGATCTTGCGAAAGAGCTTAAAGATCGTCCTGCTATTTTAGATATAATATCTTAAATGAACCACATCCAGAAAGGCTTTATAATACTGCAGACTCGGCTATTTCTAACCTAGAATAAAGCAAAGTTCAGAAGAATCTATTTGGCTTTTATAGCAACGTGGTAAACAGTATCCGCCAAGTTGGCTCAGATACCCCAATAATACTTGATAGCAGCAGTTATGCTGACTCTAATACTTTTAAAAAATTTGAACCAGTTAGTGATAAATGTTCTTTATTCATTTCATATATGTGAGCCCTTTGCTTATACAAACTTAAAATTAAACCAAGGTAACTTCGCCTACCCTGAACATGTTCAATCTTTTGATGCAAAAAAAGTAGAGTATTGGAATAAAGATAAGTTAAAATCATATATAGAACCTGTAAAAATTTTCCAAAAGAGGTATAATATAACAGATTATAAGATCCTTGCTGGAGAGTTTGGCGGGCACCGCTGCTCAAAAGGATTAGAGCACTATTTTCGAGATATTACTTCTATTTTTAATGAATATAATTGGCATTTTGCTGTTTATGGCTTTCGAGAAGATATATGGGATGGACTATGAACTTGGAAGTAAGAAATTATCGTGGAAAGATTGGCAAGCAATTGAAGAGGGTAGGATGAAAAAAAAATTATTTGCCAAATAATTCATATATTAAGATATTAAGAGAAGAATGGTCAAGTCAGCTCGCTGGCCATTCGTCATAAAAGAATATTTCTTTTATTGGTCTTCTTTGTTTTTCTTTGACTTCAGTACCCTCTTTTTCATAACCAACTGCTATCACTGACATTACATTAAAATCATCAGGTATATTGAATCTCTTAACTATTTTATCTCTATTAAACCCACCCATTTGATGAGCTACTAAGTTCATAGCTGCAGCCTGCAGCATAAGTGCATAATTTGCTGCACCAGTATCATGCTTAGCCCAAAAATTTTCTCCTTTACCTTGTTTGCGAAAGTTCTTAGCGCTTAGAGATATAATTAGTATTTGTGCATCTTTTGCCCACTTTTGATTAGATTCATCAAGACAACCGAACAATTTTTTCCATGCGCTTTGATTGTTCTGTTTGTTGCATATCACATATCGCCAAGGTTCATCACCAAAACATGAGGGTGTGAGCCTTACAGCTTCTATTAAAATATCCATTTCTTTCTGAGAAATTGCTCTTGTAGGATCGTATGAACGTCCGCTGTGTCTTTCTTTCATTAACGATAATAGATCTTGTTTACTCATCATTTTTAAATAGTGCATAAACAATTCATTATAGCGCAATATAAGCAAAATTTAAATTGCAAAACCTCTTATACACATATATTACATATAGTAAGTTATTTTTATTGGGAAGATATGTTTATAACACAATCAAGCAGTAGGTCAACACTGGCTGAAATATTGTCTTGTGTTTTACTTTTATTCTTGATGGCTCAAATAAGCATACCATTGCAGCCTGTGCCTATCACATTGCAAACTTTAGGATTAATGATTGTTGGGCTTAAATTTAACCGCAGAACAGCATTCTATTCTGTGCTTACATATCTGTCACTTGGTGTAGCAGGATTTCCTGTTTTTGCGAATTTTTCTGGTGGTCATCACATTTTTCTCGGGCCAACAGGTGGATATTTGATTGGCTGTTTAGTTTCTGTTGTAGTAATGAGTAGAGTAAATGAATTACTGAACTCTAAATATAAATCATTTATGTGTAATTCTTTAAGTTGTCTGGCGGGTACAGTCGTAGTCTTTATTTATGGTATCAGTTGGCTTACTATTTACGTGGGTCTAAAACAAGCAATAATGGTAGGTGTTTTACCATTCATCCTTCCTGGTTTAGTAAAAATTTTTCTACTTGTAGCAGCTTTGCATTATTTGAAAAAGTGATAAGGTTTCGTCCTCATCATTTTATGTGCACTCCTGCATTTCAAGGGTATGGATATTCTCGGAGCTTTGTAGAAAATTACAAAAAGATAGCAAGTAAAGTAATTAGTGATCCTAATACTAAAATCGAAGTAGTTGATAATCTTGACAATATTTGCAGTGTTTGCCCAAACCAGACTAAACAAGGTAAATGTACCACACAAGCTAAAGTTTTAGAGCTAGATAGAAGGCATATGGAAATATTAGGAATAAAAATTGGCGAGATTTTGACCTGGAGTAAAGCAGTCAAAAGAATTAGAAAGAAAATGTCTTTAGAGAAATTTGACTACGCATGTGAGGAGTGTAATTGGCAACCATATGGAATGTGTAGAAGTGCTCTTTTAACTCATTCTAAATATTATCTGCCAATTAATAATATCTTTATTATTAGATAAGATAAGTAATTTAGCATTTATGAATTTGTAATGTGTTGCGTATAGTTCAAAGAAATAAGATTTACTGGTTACGCGCTGCAGCCAACGCCACAACACTAGGATCTATGTTTGTCTGCATGTTAATTTGCGTTGTGATTTTATGGAGGTCTTCTGTTACCTATGCTAGTGAAAATTTGGAGATACAGAAGGTCTTTGATAGTGTTATCAAGCATATAAAAGATGATAAAAAATATAAAGATCTTGATGTTCTCGAGAGAAAAAGTGACAAATTTAATATCAAAATTTCGCATAATTCTGGTAAGAATTTTGATATACACTCTATTTTAAAAAAAGCAAAAGATTCCTTTGAGTTAGGAGATAGTGAAACAGCTACTTCTCTCCTCAATCAGATTATTGCAAGATTTCCTTATCATGAAAGTGCTTTAATTGGACTAGGGAATATCTATTACGCTAACAAAGAATTTAAAAAAGCTGTAGAGATTTACACAAGACTGTTAAAAGAATATCCTAGCAACCCTTATGTATTAAAGAATTTTCTGACGATAATCTCACAATATGATCCTAATTTAGCATTGAGTAAAATGTTGAAATTGTATAATACACTCAGAAATAGCGCCCCTTTATCAGCAAATTTAGGTTTGATCTATATGAAAAAAGGGGATTACGTAAAAGCTAAAGAATATATGAAAGCAGCAACTTCTTTAGATCAAAACAATGTTTTTTATACCTATAATTTAGCTGTTATTCTAGATAAGCTCTCAGATTTTAAAAATGCCACAGCATGTTATTCAAAGTTGTTGAACATGTCAAAAAATGCAAGTGAAAGAATACCTTTATACAAGGTAGCAGCAAGACTAAAATTTATACAACTCCATAGTGCACACCCAGCGATTCCATAAGAGTTGCTTGTATCGCTATTTTTGTTTACAACAACAACATTGAGCTATAGAATTGTTTCTAGAGGGGCAATTAGCTCAGCTGGTAGAGCATCTCGTTTACACCGAGGAGGTCGGCAGTTCAAGTCTGTCATTGCCCATTAGCCTAGCTGAATATTAACATTACGATTATTTCAATCAAAATATAGGAAATGCAAGACAACATAGTACCAGTTTCAATAGTGAAAGAGCTAGAGGATTCTTATCTCTCCTACGCAATGAGTGTGATCATAAGTCGAGCTATACCTGATGTGCGAGATGGATTTAAACCTGTTCATAGGCGCATATTATACGCAATGTCGAGGGCTGGGTTCGATGCCGGTAAACCGTATAAAAAAGCAGCTCGTATAGTCGGGGATGTAATGGGGAAATATCACCCACATGGTGACATGGCTATCTATGATTCCTTGGTCAGGATGGCTCAAGATTTTTCTCTTCTTTTACCACTGATTGATGGGCAAGGTAACTTTGGTTCAATAGATGGAGATCCGCCAGCTTCAATGCGATATACAGAAGCAAGGCTCCACAGAGTGTCGCATTTTTTACTAAATGATATTGACGAAGATACAGTTGATTTTAGGCCAAACTATGATGGAAATGAAACAGAGCCTGTTGTACTGCCTGCAGAATTTCCGAATCTATTGGTAAATGGTGCAAGCGGTGTTGCAGTTGGTATGGCAACCAATATTCCTTCTCACAACCTTGGAGAAATAATAGATGCTTGTATGTTATATATAGATAATCCTGAAGTTACTTTGGATGAGTTACTTGAAGTGATACCAGGTCCGGATTTTCCAACTGGGGGAACGATTCTTGGAAGGTCTGGAATAAGATCAGCATTTGCAACGGGTCGTGGATCAATTGTTGTGCAAGGCAAGACTCACATGGAAGACCTGACACAAGATAGGCAAGCAATAGTGATTGATGAAATACCTTACCAGGTAAATAAAGTAAAATTAATTGAGAAGATAGGTGAGCTTGTAAAAGAAAAAAGAATTGATGGCATAACAGAAATTAGGGATGAGTCAGATCAGTCTGGTATTAGGATAGTAATTGAACTCAGAAGAAATGCTGAAGCGAGTTTTATACTTAATCAAATATTGGGACTAACTCCACTAAGAAGTAGTTTTAGTGTTAACACTCTAGTCCTCAACAATAACAAGCCTGCTTTGATGTCATTAAGGGAAATTATAGCTGCTTTTGTTGATTTTAGAAAAGAAGTATTAATCAGGAGAACAGAATTTCGTCTAAGAAAAACTAGGGAAAAAGCTCATATATATACAGGGCTCTACATTGCGGTCTTGAGCATAGATGAAGTGATAAAAATCATCCGTGGTGCAAAAGATCCTGCAGAAGCAAGTAGAGAGCTTTTAAATAAAGAATGGAAAACTTCAGCTGAGATAAACACAATTATTGGATTAATCTCAGACAGCATGAGCTTTTTGAAAGACGGAGTGTATAGATTAACTGAGTTGCAAACGAGAGCTATTCTTGACATAAAATTGCAACGTTTAACAGGCCTTGAAAAAGGCAAATTAGAAGCTGAGCTAAGTTCAATGATCAACCTGATAAAAGAATATATCGCTTTTCTTGGCTCAAGAGAGAAGTTGATGAAAGAAATAAAAAACAATCTACAAGAAATAAAGAACAGATTTGCTGTGCCGCGAAAAACTTCAATAGAGGAATCAGATACGGACATTGAAGCTGAAGATCTAATTCCACAAGAGGATATGGTGATAACCGTAACTATGAATGGTTATATTAAGCGTGTGAAGCTTTCTCATTATAGAACTCAGCGTCGTGGTGGAAAAGGAAAGCTAGGACAAGGATTAAAAGAAGAGGATGTAACCACAAAATTATTTGTTGGGAATACCCATACTAGCCTTTTATTCTTTTCTAATATTGGCCGAGTTTATAGATTAAAAGTTTATAAGTTACCTCTTGCAGAGCCAACTGCACGTGGAAGAGCACTTGTTAATATATTCCCGCTTAGTGATGGTGAAACTATGACTAATATAATGCCATTACCAAGTGAAAATGACGAAAATCAAAACATAGTTTTTGCTACTGCTCATGGGAACATAAGGCGCAATTCTTTAGCGGATTTTCACTATATTCCAAGCAATGGAAAAATAGCAATCAAGCTTGATGAAGGAGATAAGTTAATATCAGTTAAAGTATGCAATGAAATTGATCATGTTTTTCTTTCAACAAGATTCGGCAAAAGCATCAGATTTGTTGTGAGTGATGTGCGTCAATTTAAAAGTCGCAATTCAGATGGCGTAAGAGGTATCAAACTTGCAAAGAATGACGGCGTGATATCTATGACCATATTAAATGGGATAGGTGTAGCAACAGAAACAAAAGAACTTTACTTAAAAGTTCCACTTGCAAAAAGATTGGGGGCTGCGATTAATAGCTCCATTGATTCTAAATTGGAAAGGACTTTGAATGATTTAGGGATAGATAACGAATTATTCTTAAAACTTGTAGTGAATGAGGAGTTTATATTAACTATTACCGAAAATGGCTTTGGTAAAAGAACTTCTGCGTATGAGTATAGGATAACAAGTAGAGGTGGTGTTGGTATTACAAATATCCTTACTACCGATAGAAACGGTAATGTTGTTGCTAGCTTTCCAGTTGAACAGGGTGATAATATCATGCTTATTACAGATAAAGGAAAGTTAATTCGTATTTCAGTAAATGATATCAGAATTGCAGGACGTAGCACTCAAGGAGTCACTCTGTTTAAAACAGAGAGTAGAGAAAAGGTGGTGTCAGTCGCGAAAATTGAGGATCCTGATTCCACTGAAGATAGTATTTCCGAAATTGAAAACTCTGTTTCTTCTTAACTGTATAGCAAAGGTTAAGCAAATAGTGCAAATTTCTATTGATTAATCTATAGTGTTTAAATTAAAATGTATGTCTATGTTCAAGTAGAGATTGATGGATAAGAAGTTAACTAAAAATAAAAAATCATTGACGAATGAGAAGAATAAAAAAACATCTCTTGTTAAAGATTTTGCCAAAAATAAGAGTAGAAGAGATTTTATCACATTAACTACGTGTGCCATGGCAGGTATAGGAGCTGCAAGCGGTCTTTGGCCATTGGTTAAGTCTATGAGTCCTTCTGCTGAGGTTTTAGCGATGTCTACGGTTGAGGTTAATCTATCTGATATTCAAGAAGGACAAGGAAAAAAGGTAAAATGGCAAGGTAAGCCAGTATTTATCCGCAAGCGCACAAAACAAGAGATTGAGGCTGCAAGAGCCATAAATGAAGAAAATTTGAGAGATCCTGAATCAGATGAAAAAAGAGTATACAAAGGGAAAGATGAATGGTTAATTATGATTGGAATATGCACCCATCTTGGATGTGTACCAGTTGATCACGCTACGAAAGACGGCAACGGTTGGTTCTGTCCTTGTCACGGTTCATATTATGACACATCAGGCCGAGTAATTGGCGGTCCTGCACCAAAAAACATGGCCATACCTGACTACTTTTTTCCAAGTGAAAATATTGTAGTAATTGGCAAGAAGGCTTAACGTATTTTTATAATTAAAGTAATAGGACTATACTCCATTTTAAGAAGCACACTGACTTCATAGGCAAAGCTCTTGAAGTCTATCAAGCTAGTTTTATACTATGCACATATTCGGGTGATAATTAAGAAACTTGCCTGCCAAATCTTCAGAGTTGATAGCTAAATTTAAAACTTGTTCCTTTGCGTCAGAAAAATGCTGACTAACTTGCTTAAAGTTATTTTCCAACTCTTCGAGGATGGAGCTGAAATTAAAAAAAACTTTTCTGCATTTTATCAAGATTTTGAGTTATATAGCTTAATACATAAAGATAGAGACAAGAGGGGAAGAGATATGGTAAAGCAAGAAAAAGTTAAAAGTGAGGGAATAAATGGAGTCAACATATCAATATGAATTAAGGGAAAGAGTGATTTTAGTGGAATCGGGAGTCGCAATAGTAAAAGTGAAAGAAATCTTCCCCCTAAAGCTGCACATGAACATAGAATATCTTTTATCAGGGATTGACGTAAACATTGAAGATCTTCCTCTAGAGCTGGATATAGATATAAAGTCATTTATACCATTCCCTATATTCGGGAAAAATATCATATGCCAAGAACCTTGTCAAAATTATATAATCTATCTCTAGAGCAGGTTATTGAGAATGTCAATTAACATAAAAGAGCCAGGTATTCCTAACACCACTAAACTCACAAATTCATTTGCTAGAGTTTATAAGTTCTTGTTTATAATAATTTTATTATATCGTAAAACCATCTATATCGGCCTATTTAAACAGTATTTTACTTTCCTTAAGGATTTTGAAAGACCACCTATTGAATTCTATGATATTATTTTTTGTGAGATTGTTATACACGTTATGGCAAGGAAGGCAGAGAAATTTGTTAAGTAGTTTTTGCATCTATATGAGCTACTTGAATAATGGTCACAATATTGTACAATCGTACAGTATGAGCTGAGTTTGCTTAGGCCCTATCTACATGTTCAGTTCCACCAACAGTTATTGCATCAACCTTGAGTGTTGGCTGACCAACTCCAACAGGTAGATTTTGCCCGTCTTTTGAGCACGTACCAACACCAGGATCTAACTTTAGATCATTACCAATCATTGATACTTTTTTTAGCACTGTTGGCCCATCACCAATTAGCGTTGCTCCTTTGACTGGTTGTGTAATTTTACCATTTTTTATTAGGTAAGCTTCCGAAGATGAGAAAACAAATTTTCCTGATGTTATATCAACTTGTCCACCACCAAAATTTACTGCATATAGGCCTCTCTTTACACTGGATATTATTTCTTCTGGTGTATATTTTCCTGGCAACATATAGGTGTTTGTCATGCGTGGCATAGTAACTTCTTTGTAACTTTCTCTTCTACCATTACCAGTTGGATTTACACCCATAAGTTTAGCGTTCATATGATCCTGCATATATCCTCTTAGAATTCCATCTTCTATAAGCACATTATAGCCAGGTAAAGTACCCTCATCGTCTATGCTAATAGAACCACGCAAATTAGGTAGAGTTCCATCATCAATTACAGTAATGTTACTGGCTGCCACTTGTTTACCCATAGAATTTGAAAATGCCGAGATTCCTTTACGGTTAAAATCACCTTCAAGTCCATGACCTACAGCTTCATGCAATAATATTCCTGGCCAACCTGAACCTAAAACAACTGTCATCTCTCCAGCCGGAGCTGGAATTGCCTCAAGATTTACTAGTGCTTGCTCTAACGCTTGGTTTGCAACTTCTTTCCACTTCTTCTCAGAAACAAATTTACTATAAGAGTCTCTTCCACCGCACCCTGCAGAACCTCTCTCAGCCCGGCCATTTTTCTCTACGATGACTAGTACATTAAAACGTACCAAAGGCCTAATATCGCTTAACCTGTGATCATCTTTTATTATTTGTACAACTTGCCATTCTTCATTTAGAGTTATTTTTACCTGCTTCACGCAGTTATTCTTCGACCTTACATACTCATTAATCTCATTGAGTAGTTTAATTTTTGAGCTCAGATCCATTTCATTTATGGGATTAATCGTTGAATACAGGCTTTTTGCCTCCTCATTTAAGTTTACTGAATTTGTTTTGCTTAAAGATGCTGAACTTTTTACCATAGAAGCAGCTTTACTAATTTCTTTTTCGCTAATCTCAGAAGAGCAAACAAAAGACGTACTATCTTGACAAAAAGACCTTAGACCAAATCCTCTTCTGATATTTAAATCCATATGTTTTAATATATTATCATCAAAAATTAGGGATTCTGATTGGCAAAACTCTAAAAATAGCTCACCACCATCACTATTGCTCAAAGCGTTGTTGACTATTTTATATACATTATTAATATTAACGTTGTTCTGAGTAAAAAATATTTGATCTAGATTTGGCATAACCTTTGAGCTAAAAACTACTTGAGTATATTATTTTATTTTAACATGGTAAATCACAAAAAGCCCGGGTGGCGGAATTGGTAGACGCGCTAGCTTCAGGTGCTAGTAACTTTTCAAGTTATGGAAGTTCAAGTCTTCTCCCGGGCACTCTATATTGATTTTCAAGTCAACTAATGTTATGATAGAATGTGCGTTTGCTGCTGAGTTTGTGAGTTATGAGGAAGAGAGTCTTATTTACAGAAAAAAAATACGAACTTATTCAAAACACTTGGTTGCTGCACTATCTATTGTTTCTTTGATGGGTATACAGTAGCATTAGCCCTAAATATTTCTTCCTTAAGATTGGAATGTACTATTGTCAGCACTATGCTAGGTGAACTTTCCCTTGCTTTAAATATATGGTCATTAAATGATCATTTTAGGCAGTGTGGCCTTAATAAGCAACTCGATACCTCTTGGCAAGATAAATTAATGAAGATCTGCCTCGACATTACATCTAACGTTTCATTTTTAATAGGAGAAATTACATCTATATTACCTCTTGAATTTCCTATTATCCCCTTTATTTGTATTGCTTTTTTTATTCTAGGCTGTGCCTTTATGGCAACCAATTTCATTCGAACTATGATTAGTCAGCCGCAAACAGATGAAACCAAAACCTCAAAGCTAGTGAACATTCAATCTGCAATAGCTCCCTGCATTATTACATGTTAATAACTTAGCTTATTTAACTTGACAAATTACGCCATCTCCCTTACCATAGTAGCGAGGTTATTTATCCTTGTTTTTAATATTCACGGATTTAACAGCAAAATTCAGTAAAAATCAGATATTTATTGGTAAATTACATAAACATTATAGCGGCTGTATGTCTTTTAAATTTTTCTACATTCAGCCAAATCACTCCTAAAATAAGAGTTAGCACATTATTATAACGCCAATTTACATTATCATAGGGTCAAAACTCACTGCTGGAGGGGGTTTTTGCCTTTTTTTTGCTTGGTAAATTTCTTCTTCTTTATTAAGAAAGTAATTTAAAAAGGTGTCATTCCAGCGCGTGGCGCTGGAATCCAGCTTTTTCATAAGCATCGGAAACATTGTATTTTAACATTACTTTTATACTAGTAAATTTCACTAGATCCCAGTGTCTAGCACTGGGATAACAGCATCATAAAGGAATCAATGTCAGATACTTGAATGACATCACTATGAAGTAGATTCCTGTGCTGAAATAGAGGCTACTTAAGTGACAAGATAGATAGAACTGGCATTAATCGGATTTGAGTTACTCAAATGACTAATGAAAACTGTAACCCTAAACATTGAAGCGCTATTATGCACTAAGTGATAACTTTCATACACTTATCATGGTAGTCGTGAAAGAAATAATTCATACAATAAGCATGAATGAAATGATTTGGAAATTTATATATTATAAAGCATTAATAGTTAGTTAATTTATTAGGTGGGGATATGGGGTATAAGTTAAGAAAAAGAGAATACAATTATAATGAAAGTTTATTTAAAGAGATAGGCATTCAGGTATAAGAAGTAGAAGGTCGTAACTTCTTAGAAATATCTAATATAACAGTAAAAATTATAGAAGGTTATCAAGAAAGTGTCACTAATATAAACCAGGAGGTAGCGATAAAAAATGGAGGCCTTTAACAGAAATCAAGCAGCACTTTTGCAATATATTAAACCACTAAGTGGAAGTCAGGGATTAATCATTCCTGAAGAATGGAAAAGGTGTTTACAGTCAATTCAGCAAGGTCAGAATGATAAGCGTACAAAGTATTATTTTGTTTTTAGTTTGGTAAGATTCCTACTGTCCGTCTCGTCATTAGTGTCGTATATTTAATTGGGGTTAAAGCTATATAAGGCTGCTAATTTTACTGATGCACCTGGCATTTTGTTTAGTGCGAGCCTAATAAAATTAGTTACAACTTTTTTTTCTTATCTGGTTATTTGATAGCTTCTGTAGTTAAAGAAGCTGTGGACTTGCAGAATTCTCAACGTGAACAAGGTGAAAATTTAGATCAAGAAGAGAGACGGGAAGAAATATTAAAAAGCAAAAGATTTAAATATTTCATTTTTACTTTCCAATGTCCGAGTTATCTACCTCCTATTTTATTAATAGCAGGTTTGGTGTTACAGTACCAATCTAATTGCTTAGACAGTAAAATACTCATCGGATTCGCTGCATTATTAGGTTGTAGTTTATTACTACACTTAGCAAGTGAAATCTACGAGGGAAAAGTTGTAAATCTTGTAAAAACTGAAGGAATAGGTGATGAACAAAATGTATCTATAGGAGTATTAACCAAAAAGCCAAGCAGCATTGTAAATCCTTATGGTGCTTTTAACGTCTCTGCTCATCAAGTAGGTTGATTATTCTCCATACTCAAATCTCTGGCTAAAAATAACGAGCCACAGATTAGTATGGTTTTGATGTTTTGTATAGAAGCTTTTAGTATGTGATTTGATATAGCATCTCTGATTGATTCACATTCAACAGCATTTACTCCTATATTATGAGCTACTTCTCTGATGAAATCTGTACTTGTTGCTTGAGGTTCAGATTTAACACAAACGGCGCATAGTAGTTTGATGTATGGCTTTAAGTGCTCTAAGAACTCTGCCACATTTCTATTGCGAGTGACACCAAAGATCGTATAAACACCTTCAGAAAAATTGTCTTTTATCCACCCAGCTAACACTCTGGCACCATCATTGTTGTGTGCACCATCTAGAAATAATTGCCAATCTTTTGGTAATAAAGAAATTAAATTACCTTCTTTTATAGACTCTAGCCGTGCAGGCCAATAAGTGCTCTGTAAACCTGAAGCAATATCCTCTTCTCCAATATTAAATCCATACTTCCCACTCAAAATGCTACATGCTGCAATTGCGTTTCCTGCATTGATTATTTGATGGTCTCCTTTTAAAGATGGCAAAGAAAATTCTATTGATTGAATAGTCGATTGAAAGACCATCCTGTTATTCTGTTTTTCGCAATTCCATTCAAGCCCTCCTCTATACAGAGGAGATTTCTTATTTATTGCATGATGTTCTAATGTGTTCGTTATAGATTTTTCTTGTGGTGCTATTACGCAAGGAACATTGGGTTTCATTATTCCAGCCTTTTCACCTGCTATGGTTTCTACGGTAGGACCAAGATATTCTGTATGGTCAAGTGCAATGGAAGTGATGATCGTTAGAATCGGATTATCTATAACATTTGTTGCATCAAGCCTTCCACCCATACCTACCTCAACTAAAGTAATATCCGCTTTATGGCGAGCAAAAGCTAAGAAAGCTGCAATTGTTGCGGCCTCAAATAGAGTGATAGGTTGTTCCGCAACTGCTATACGGCATTCTTCCAGTGAGTTATGTAATTCACTATCATCGACATCATTGCCTGCAACAACTATTCTCTCATTAAAATTCACTAAATGTGGAGAAATGTACGTATGAACTTTATACCCTGCTGCTTGCATTATATATCTTATAAACGATAGCGTTGATCCTTTGCCATTAGTGCCAGCTATGTGAATTATTGGCGGTATTTTTTTCTCAGGATTACCCAATTTATTTAGAAAGCTTTTTATGCGATCAAGAGAAAAATCCTTTGGCCTACTGCCAACCAGCTTAGGCCAATGAGGCATGTATATCATAAATTATTGTTACGTTTTAATTCATCTATTACACTTTCCATGCCATTCGTGTCGATCTTTTTACTAAATTGAGAACGTTGATTAATAGCAATACTTATTCCACTCATTACAACATCGTTTATTGAGAAAGAACCGTCACTTTTAGTAACTTTAAAGTCAATATTTGTAAACTCCTCATCACCATAAGAAAATCTTGTTCCTATCAGACAAGTTTCATCGTCAACTACTCTTGTACTCATTATGATCATTTCACTATTATTTATGTATTTATACAAAATTTTAGCGCACAAACGCGCGAGATATACTTCATATTCTTTTAGAAACTCTTCTTTTTCTTTCTGAGTAGATAAATTCCAATATTTCCCCATTACAAATCGAGATATTTCTTTGAGGTTAACATTATTCTGAATGATCTTCCGAAGCTTTTCGTGTATATATTCTGAATTGTTTCCATTCCCTTTCATAGACGAATTATCTACTTGCTGCTTCATGGCAAGCACAAAAGTTTTGTGACCTATACAACTCGCGTAAGCACTTGAGGATATTAAAATAAAAATGGTTAAGAGCGCAATAACATTCATAAGATATATTTATTAGCTATGATACTCAGAATGCAAAATTTAACAAAGGCAAAATAATAATCGCTAGCTCTAATATATCTATAGACATACCCTATATAAATAATCTATAATTGAAAGGGTTCTGTGCTATACGTTATGAGTTAAGTTAAATTTCCCGAGCGATAATTTCTGATCAAGGGAATTGCCTCTGCTAATTTCATTGAAATTGGTACGTGATGCCCACCTTAACTTTAGGTCTCAGGAGTCTACTAAGACTGACGGTAGATATGGATCCCATTTTTATTATTCAGATTTATGTTACACCAATATAAAGAACAAGGTGTTTTTTTCTGTTCATCTCGTAGGGTGTTTCAAGTTGTAATTGACGTTGAGAAGTATCCTGATTTTGTTCCTTGGTGCAAAGCTGTTTATATAAAAGAAAAAACTGATAGCCAAATGATTGTGGATCTCCTTGCGGCTTTTCATGGCATTAAAGGAAGTTACACATCAGAAGTGACCTCCCTTGCTCCAAATGGAATAAGTGAAAGTTGGATAAAAGCTGTCTCTTCAAATGGAATATTTAAAAATTTATACAACGAATGGAAATTCACTCCTATGAGCGAAAATAAAACCATGGTAGAATTCTATGTAGAATTTGAGTTTAAATCCAATTTGTTTTCTACTTTATTAAACTCGGTGTATAAATATGCACAAAATAAAATAATTACTGCATTCAAAGACAGACTAGAAAGTCTTGCTGAGTAAAAGTTATCTTGACATCATTTATATAAATGCATAAATTTTTAATAAGTTCAGTATTTCCATTGTAATGATTTTTAGATTATTATTCTTACTTATTTTTATAAGTGTTAGTTCTCATGCAACTATTGAACAAAACTTACCCAACACTCAAAAAACTGATGAAATAACGCCAAAAGAACTACTGTCGCTATTGCCTGATGATAAATTATTAGGAGATCGAAAAGCACCAATTTTAATGATAGAATACGCCTCGCTCACTTGTTATCACTGTTCTCTTTTTCATAAGAAAGTTTTTCCTAGAATCAAAGAGAAGTACATAGATACAGGTAAGATGTTATACATATTCCGTCATTTTCCTCTAGATTACAGAGGATTAAAAGCTGCAATGCTAAGTTATTGCTATGAAAAAGAAAAAGACTATTTTAATTTTAACAAAGCTGTGTTTAATGCAATAGACTCGTGGAACTACTCTAATTTTAGTGATTTAAGTGTACTACAAAAAATTGCTGCACTAAGCAATTTGAAGCGAGATGTATTTAACCAATGCATTAACGATAAAAAGATGATGGACAAAATTATAAATGATAAATCACTCGCAATTAATAAACTTGATATCAAAGCTACTCCTGTATTCATCATCAAGCTTAACAATGACAAATCATACGTAGAGAATGGCAAAATCAAACATGAAGGATATAGAGATCTGGAATACTTCACTAATGTAATAGATGAGTTATATGGAAAAGCTATAGTGAAGTAATAACACCGTAGCTTACCATATAAAAACCTATACTGAATCAGTATTTTTTGATACTGTTTGTTGTTTTTTGCGCTCAAACTCTCTTTTTTTACTGTGCCAAGCATAATAATACATAGCAATTTTATTCTCTATTAATACTATCGTTCCATCATAAAATTGGACCATATCCATAACTTTTTTCTGAGCTTCGTTAAAGCGTTCTTTGTACTTCTCGCGATAAGCTGGATTGTGCAGTAATTTCACTCCTTCATTATTATTAGATTTCTTGCTTAACCTTTCAAGTTCGTTAGCAATGTTATAAGACATATAACCCCCCTCTAATCGATCATAAAAATTACATTTAAGAGAGATGTAAATAAACGATCCCTTAATTCTAGTATAACAATTGGTTGTTATACTAGTTAACTATGGTAGAATATATAATAATCTTTGTCACTTAAAATTTTACTTTATAAAATAACAACTTAAAATAAAAATTTATTATTCTTAAATCTATTGTTATCTTTATATATCTTATATAGATTAAACCTCCTTGGTTTATATTATAAAACTTAATGCGTCATAACTTTAGCAGAAAATCGTTGTACATAAGAAGCTTATTTGCAAAAGAGTATAAAAAAATAGAAGAACATTGTACTCTTGATAAGAAACAACGCATTCAAATTACTCCTGAAGAAGGAAAATTATTAAATTTATTTATCAAAATCCATAAAGTTAAAAGCATAGTTGAAATTGGCACGTTATATGGTTATTCGTCAATTTGTATGGTAAAAGCTTTACCGAAAGATGGTCATATATATACAATAGAAAATAATCCTCAACACTCAAGAGTAGCAAAAAAAAATTTTAGTGCTTTTAATCTAAGTGATAAAATTACTCTAATAGAAGGTGATGCACTGGAAAAAATTAATGAATTATCAGCAAAGGCACCATTTGACATGATATTCATCGATGCTGACAAAAGTAGTTATCCTAAGTATTTAGATTGGGCAGAGTCATACATTAAACAAGATGGGCTAATCGTTGCAGATAACACTCTATTATTTGATACAGTATTTTTAGAATCACCTCCAAAAGAAGTATCAGAAAAGTCATGGCATGCTATGAGAGAGTTTAACGATAGATTATCAGATGAAAAAAAATATTTCTCCATATTGATCCCTACTGACGAAGGAATGACTGTAGCTTTAAAACTAATGCAAGTTAAAAATCAAGGTCAGCGTAATGTCTAGGGGGAGTTAAGCCAAAAACTCTCTCTAATAATATTTCACGAAAACAAGGCCTTGATTTAACAATGGAGTACCATTCTTTTAAAATCTTACTTTTTTCCCATGGGAAACTATTTACGTAGTCTATTATAGAAATATGTGATGCTAAAGCAATATCGGCTAAAGTGAACTTATCGGTTGCAAGCCAAACGTTCTTGTTAATTAAGTGTTCGATGTATTCCATATGGCAAGGCAGGTTATGCTGAGCTGCATGAAGAAATCTAGAGTCAGGGCTGCGGTTAGTAATTACTTTTTCATTCATAATATACTTAGTAACTTCATTGTAAAATTTGCTATCGAACCAATTGATTAAAGCGCGTATTTTAGACTTAATAATAGTTGATGAACCAAGTAATTTGACGTCACTATTGTAAGTCTCTTCTATATATTCACAAATGGCATTACTATCCGCTATTACAAAGTTATTATCTATTAATACTGGTACTTGTCCGATTGGATTGATATCCATGAATTCATTCCGCTTTTCCCATGGATTTTCATATATAAAATCACAGCTCAGCTTTTTTTCCTTGAGAAGAGCTCTAACTTTTCGTGAAAACGGACAAAGAGGAAAATGATATAAAATCATAATATTCCTCTTTTGTTATTACAATAACTATATATTGTCATGCCAGTACGTAACATTGGAATCCAGTTCTTATTATACAATAGCCTAATGTATTCATTTAAAATTAAGTTTTCCGGGTCCCAGTGTCTGGGCACTGGGATGACAGAAGAAGAGTATTTTAGGTAACAGCTGTTTACTCCAAAGTAATGTTGCAAAAGGTCTAACATATAAATTATAAGGCTAATATAGAATATACCTTGCTAAAAAAAAAAAAAAGTATAACCTTTTATAAGGTATGCAGGCAAAAATTCTGTAACTTGGTCAGGTCAGAAATGAAGCAACCATATCAGAATCTTTTTGGGTTGCATACCTATTTGTACTATTTGTTTTATTCTGGGCTATGAACATAGCATTAAAATATCGTCCTAGTAGCTTTAAAGATTTAGTAGGTCAAGATATATTGGTGCGTATACTAGAAAATGCTTTCACTCTCAACAAAATTCCACAATCTATGCTGCTTTCTGGTAGAAGTGGAATTGGTAAAACCACCACTGCAAGAATAATAGCTTTATGTTTGAACTGCTCATTGGGGCCAACTTTTGAACCTTGTGGATCATGTACAAGTTGTCTGGCAATAAAAAATTCAAGCCATCCAGATGTGGTTGAAATCGATGCGGCAAGTCACACTAGTGTTGAGGATGTTAGAGCGATCTTGGGAGATATTTGCTATTTACCAATAAGTTCTAAGTTTAAAGTTTACATTATAGATGAAGTACACATGTTATCTAGCAATGCATTTAATGCATTGCTTAAAACTTTAGAAGAACCACCATCTAGCGTAAAGTTTATTCTAGCAACTACAGAAATAAAAAAGATACCAATAACTGTTATTGCACGTTGTCAAAGGTTTGACTTACATAACATTCCTTCAGCTAAGATAATGGAGCGTTTAAATGATATTGCACAAAAAGAAAATTATTTTATTGAAAAAGAAGCATCGGAATTAATTGCGCACCACTGTAGCAATTCAATGCGTAACGCTTTGTTTTTGATGAATCAAGCAGCGCTGTATAGCAAAGATGGTACAATATCCACTCAAAGTGTTACAGACATACTTGGTCTAGTAGATAGAAACGTTATATTTGATCTACTGGAAGGAGTATTAGACAGTGATTTACAGAAGGCTTTGTTAGTATTTGACAATGTGGTAAAAACAGCAAATCCACTCAATATTTTTGAAGATCTACTGCAAACAATCCAGTTAATATGCCGTTTTTTAATTACAAAAGAGATTGATACAGAATATGAGAAGAGCAGAGTAAAAGATTTGAGTACAAAAAAGTCTTTAATATTTTTTTCGAGATTGTGGAAGGTGCTGCTTAAGGGTATTCAAGATATAAAGGTTTCAACATGTAATGAAATTGCCGCTGAAATGATATTAATTAGCCTTTGTTATCTTTCTGATTTGCCTTCTCCGGAACAGGTAATTAAAAAAATTCTTTCACAGAATGTGGAGCAAGGAAATAGACAGGGCAGACCTGTTGCACCTTCCCCTACTGTCATTCAAGTAGCTGGCCACTCTGATCCAAAAAAATATGTGGAAAAACCCCACTCTGTCATCCCAGTGTGTGACACTGGGATCCATGTGAAAAACAAACAACAAAATTACGATTTTGATAAGATTTTGCAACTATTAAAGCGTAGTAACCAAATTTATCTTTACAAACAACTGTGTAGCAATCTACAATTAGTAGATTGCAGATTTGGGTATTTAAGATTAAAAGCTGTATCTAACTTAAACAGTAATTTTTGTAGTGACTTGAAAAGTTACTTAAATCAAGCTACTAATCACGAGTGGGTTATTATAGTTGATACGAGTTATATGAATAGGGAACTGAGTAATTTAAGTTATGCACCTGCGGTTAAGGATATATTAAATACGTTTAAAGGTGCTAAGGTGGTTAATGTAGAAAATAAGGAGTAGGTTGTGGATTTCAGTCAAATAATGAAGCAAGCGCAAGAAATGCAGAAAAAGCTTGCGGAAGCTCAAGAAAAGTATATTGGAAAAGAGTTTCAAGGTATTTCTGGTGGTGGTAAAGTTTCTGTATTAGTGGAAGTGATAAAAATAGGTAGCTATAAAGCTAAAAAGGTAAATATAGACTTAGAACTTATGAGAGATGAAGAAAAAGATATAGTAGAAGATCTAGTGACAGCGGCATTCAATGATGCTATCAAAAGAGCAGAAGAAGATATGGCAAGTGCAACCTCTGATCTTGCAGGCATGATGGGGTTACCACCTGGATTTAAACTTCCTTTTTAAATTTACTACTGAAGTTTGCCTTAGTGCAGTAACATAAGTGTTTTCCTTTTATACAAGTAATTTCATGAAGTACATTCATATTACTTCATGAATACGCAGCAATTCACAATGATGAATCCAGATCAGGAGATAAAAAGACATTAGTGAAATAGGTGTCAGAAGATCAAGAGTGAAAAAAAAAGTAGAGTAATTCTATTTATTAATTAATAAAATCTTTGTATTTTCCTAAAAGTTAGTTAAGATACAGAAGGTTTTGTGTTATTAAGTTAGCACTTGACTTAACTTTAGTTATTATTTAGACTGCTAAAGTGGAATTTTAATTTTTTTTAACGAGGGCAATTATGTATTATAAAAAGTTTTTTTCGGCAGCTGCTTTAGTGACGTTGCTAAGCCTATCAAACTCTGCTTTTTCATCTGACCCTATTGGTCCAATAAATGATGAAGAAACTAGCTACTACGTTCGTTTACAATACAACGGTGAAATTTTACCTTTTTATACAAAAGTTGATGGTATTAAAAATGCAGCAAATAAAGACAAGGATAGTACCTTAAAAAGATCTTTTATAGCTGGTGGTGTTGCATTTGGTTATAAAATGGATGACATTAGAGTTGATGTTGAAGGGCTTTACTCACGATTGGCTAAAAATAAAGACGTGATAGATGCTTCTGAAGCAAGTGTTGCAGAAAGTTTAACAGCATTTTCAGGATTGGTTAACGTTTATTACGATATAGTGATTGAAGATATGCCTATTATTCCATACGTTGGTGTTGGTGTTGGTGCAGCATATATCAGCAATCCTTCAAACGTTGCTGAAGTTAAGGATCAAAGGAGCTTCGGTTTTGCTTATCAAGCAAAAGGTGGTGTTAGTTATGATGTAACCCCAGAAATCAAACTCTTTGCTGGAGCTCGTTACTTCGGTTCTTATGGTGCTAGTTTTGATAAGACAACTAAGGGTGATGCTGGTATCAAAAATGTTGTTTACAACACTTTTGGTGCAGAAGCTGGAGTAGCGTTTAATTTCTAGTCTGTCTCAGACTTGTCATCCCGGTGAGTTTTCCTTGTTATTCAAGTGGCTGGGATCTAGAAAAAAAAACAAATGTGGGTTCCAGTGTTTGAGCACTGGAATAACACATTATTCATTTAGTGAAGTTTTTATCGTTACGCTTTAGCAACTTTGATGCCACATTTAAGTGGCTGTTGTTAAAATCTCAGCCAGGTATAAAGTTGTACTTTTTTAATTAGAGCTTGAATTTTTTGCTGAGAGTCAATATGTTATGTACGTGGAGTTTTAATTTAGGTTGTTATGTTGGCCCCAGTAGCAAATTTATCTGTTAATAGTAGCACTAATCTCATGCAGTATATTGCTGAAGTGCGAAAATTTCCTATGCTTTCCCAAGAGGAGGAAGTGCGATTAGCAAAAAATTGGCAAGAATACCAGGATATTTCTTCTGCTCACAGGTTGATTACTAGCCATTTGAATTTGGTAGTAAAAATTGCAATGAAATTTAAGAATTATGGTCTACTGTTGATGGACCTGGTCATGGAAGGAAATATGGGTTTAATGCATGCAGTGAAAAAGTTCAATCCTAATTTGGGATTTCGTTTTTCAACTTATGCAGTGTGGTGGATTGAAGCTTCAATGAAAGACTTTATATTAAAATCTTGGTCACTTGTAAAAATAGGTACAACGCAAGCACAAAGGAGATTGTTTTTTAGTTTACGTAAAATAAAAAAAAGAATTTTACAATACACAAACAGAGAAACTTTGAGTAACGAAGAAATAAAAGCAATATCAAATGAGCTTTCTGTATCTGAAGAAGATGTTGTACAAATGAACTATCGTTTGGCTTGTAAGGATCAGTCGTTAAATAATTGTGTAAAAATAGGTGATGACTCTAAAAAGGAGTTACAAGATATGATTCCGTGTAATTTAGTTAGTCAAGAAGTAGCTTACCAGAATCATGAAGAAAAGGCATTAAAAGAAACAATTTTAAGCAATGCGCTGGCAAGTCTTAATGAAAGATCAAGAGACGTTTTCATTAGCAGATATTTATCTGAAAGTACTCAGACTTTGGATGAGCTTAGCAAAAAATATTGTGTTTCAAGAGAAAGAATAAGGCAGTTGGCTGAGCAAGCAATGAATAAGGTAAAACAACATGTAAAATCAGAGAGTTTGAAACTCGGTTTACATGCGTAGTCTTTTTGTATTTCTGATATTTTTTTCAATAGGTACCCTTGCATCGGTTAGTAACGTACAACTGAAGGAAAAATATAAAGATTGGCTTGTGTACACTGCATTGGAAGATGGTGAAAAAGTGTGTTACATTGTAACTCATCCTAAGAAAAAAAGTGAACATTATACAGCTGACCGCAAGCCGTATGTAATGGTCAGTTACGTTGATAAAAAAGCAGATGAGGTGAGCGTCACTTCTGGCTTTAAGTATAATAATGAGCCTGTAGTTCTCAATATCGATAAAAAAATTAAATATCAATTGCCAATAATACAGGGAAGTATTGCGTGGACAGATGATACAAAAATGGACCAAGATTTGATTCTAAAAATGAAGCAGGGATTATCAATGGTAGTTAATGGAAAAGTCAAAACAGTAAATGTTGATGATACTTATTCCTTGATTGGCTTTCAAAAAGCGTACCAAAAAATGCATGACTTATGCCATACAAAGTAAATGATTGATCACTAAAGTATAAGATAGGCTGTTTTGTCTCTCAGACAAAAATATGGATATCACTTTACATAGAAAGTAAATATCATTTAAAATATATTTTTGAGAATTAATATGTCAAAAATTGTAGATATAGGAATCAAAGAACAAAGTTCTATGTGTGAACAAATGCGTTTTAGTGTGAGTCGTGCAAGCCTTTTAAATACGCTATCCAGAGTAAGTGGAGTGGTTGAAAGGCGCAACGCGATAGATGTTTTAGCGTGTATAAATATCAAAGCACAACATGGCAGCATAAAATTGAAGGCTACTGATCTTGACATTTCAATATTTGCCTCACTTACTGCAAATGTATCAGCAGAAGGAGAAGTGAAAATCTCAGCACATACTTTACATGACATAGTGAAAAAATTGCCAACTAATTTGGATGTCAATTGCGAAATGAATAATCAAGGAAAATTATTGATATCCTGTGGAAATGCAAATTTTTCTTTACCGAACGTAGTTTCAAATAACTTCCCTGTTCTTGAAGAAGGTGATCATCAATACGATTTCACTCTACTAAGTACAGATTTGGTAGACTTGTTGACTAAAACGAAGTTTGCTGTGTCGCTGGATGATACAAGGTATAATTTAAACGGGATATATCTGCATACAGATGAGCAATTTCTGTACTGCGTTGCAACTGATGGCCACCGTTTATCATGTATAAAAAGGCCTAAACCTGAAGATATCAACGGAGAATTTGGGGTGATCATTCCACGTAAAACTATCATGGAACTGTTGAAAGTATTGGGTGATTGTAATGAGATAAATATAAAACTTTCAGATAGAAAAATCAAATTTACATGTGGTGAGTATATTCTAATATCAAAATTGATAGATGGGACTTTTCCAGATTACAAAGCTGTCATTCCAACGTCTCAAGATAAACAAATGATTGTTAAGAGTAGCGAACTTGCTAGTGTTATAGACCGAGTTTCCGTTGTTGTGTCCGATAAAATAAAATCAATTAAATTTTCATTGCAAGAGAATTTATTAACTCTACATTCAAATTCCCAAGAGTGCAGTGATGCAACTGAGTCTATAGAGGTGGATTATGATGGAGCTCTTATGGAAGTAGGATTTAATTCTCGTTATTTGCTTGATGCTTTATCTTGTATAAAAAACAAATGTAAGATCAGCCTATCAGATGGTAATAGCGCTACAATTATCACTGATGAAGATGATCCAAGTGCACTATATATAGTAATGCCAATGAGGACTTAAGCTAGTAATCTATCTTTACTAAGTATAAGCCGTGAGAAGGCGCAGTGACCCCAGCGGCGTTTCTTCTACATTGACTTAATATGTTTAGCATTTCTTGTGGATTAGTTCTATTTTTTCCAAATTCAACTAAAGTACCAACAATAATCCTCACCTGGTTATGTAAAAAGGAAATCGCAGATATTTTGATGTATATGTGACTTCCGTTTTGTACTATATCAATATCATCGATTGTTCTGACCGGATTTGTAGCTTGACAATCTTTTGAGCGGAAGCTTGAAAGATTATGCTTTCCAAGCAGGTGTCTAGCAGCTTCACGCATGATGTTTACGTCAAGTGGGTAAAATACTTGCCACACATAACCGATTTCCAGAGCTGCAGGAGCGTAACGATTAATTATTCTATATTCATAATATCTTTTTTTTGCTGAAAATCGTGCATGAAATGCATCATCTACAGCTTCTGCACTAAGCACAACTATAGGAATCGCTTTTAAGTGATAGTTTATTCCATTTCTTATTCTGTAAAGCTCGAATTGCCTTTCCATATTGAAATGAGCAACTTGCCCTAAAGAATGAACCCCTGTGTCAGTTCTGCCACCACAATGCAAAGAGACTCTCTCGCCACTGAAATTAAATATAGCGTTTTCTATGGTTTCCTGAATTGAGTTAGCAGAGTGTTGTTGCTTTTGCCAGCCAGAGAAACCACTACCATTGTATTCTATCGTTATTTTGTATCGCACTACAAAGTGTATCTATCCAATTTTCGGTAACTAACGTTCTTCGTTATTAAAAAAGCCTTGGCAGATTGGTTGCGTTCAATTACCATGGAGACTACACAAGTTAATAAATGATCCATGGCACATAATCCAGAAGAAAGAAATAATGATAAGCAAAAAGCACTAGATAATGCAATAAGTCAAATTGAAAAAGCATTCGGTAAAGGTGCAATAATGAAGCTAAAGCAAAACCCTGTAGAAAAAATAGACACGATATCTACAGGGTCGATTGCACTTGATTCAGCTCTGGGTGTTGGGGGATTGCCAAAAGGACGTATAATTGAGATATTTGGCCCTGAGAGTTCTGGTAAAACCACCCTTGCTTTGCAAGTAATTGCTGAAGCACAGAAAAAAGGAGGTTTATGTGCATTTATCGATGCGGAGCACGCACTGGATGTTATATATGCTCGTAAACTTGGAGTAAACACCGATGATTTAGTGATTTCACAACCAGACACTGGCGAACAAGCGTTGCATATTGTTGAGTATTTAGTATGTTCTGGTGCAGTTGATGTAATAGTTATTGACTCTGTTGCAGCACTAACTCCAAGAGTTGAAATTGAAGGAGATATGGGCGACCAGCACATGGGACTACAAGCGAGACTTCTAAGTCATGGGCTACGAAAGCTCACCTCTGCAGTTTCAAAAGCAAACTGTATATTAATATTTATTAACCAAATTCGTATGAAAATAGGAGTAGTATATGGAAATCCTGAAACTACCACTGGTGGTAATGCATTAAAGTTCTATGCTTCTATAAGACTTGATATAAGAAAAGTTGGTGCGATAAAGGATAAGGAGAATGTTACGGGCAATGAAACGAGAGTTAAAGTTGTAAAAAATAAAGTTGCTCCTCCATTTAGAGAAGCAAAATTTGATATAATGTACAATGAAGGCATATCAAAATTTGGAGAAATAATAGATATAGGAGCAAAGCTTGGTGTGCTTGAAAAGGCAGGTGCTTATTATTCATATAACAATACGCGTCTTGGCCAAGGAAGAGAAAATGTAAAAAGTTACCTCAAGGCAAACAAAGAAATTGCAAATGAAATAGAAACAAAAATCAGAGATTTATTTAAAAATCATGATAATTCTATTGCAATAGAAGAGGAACGCGAACAACTTCTAGAAGAATCAGTATTCTAATCTAAATTAGTTTGTATTGGGCAGTATTCGTTTGCTATACTAAAGTTTCACTCTCAACCGAGTTGATGAAAGCTGCGTTATTTCCTTGCAGCATTAGGTGTATATTCCTTGCTATTTTTTCCACTAAGAGGATAGCGTTATCAAAATTTTCAAATTTTGATAATACATAATCTGCTAAGCTTTTCTGATTTTCAGGCCTACCTACTCCAAATCTCAAACGCCAATAATCGTTACCAATAAAGCTATCTATAGACTTAAGTCCATTGTGTCCAGCAGAGCTACCGCCTTTTTTTACTTTTATTCTTCCGAATTTTAAGTCAGCATCATCATGTATGACAACAATATTGTCTAGCGATAATTTGTAAAAATTTTTTATTTTTGCAATAGGAATACCTGAATTATTCATAAATGAGTAAGGTTTTATCAGCATAATTTTATTATTATTCGTTATGCCAGAGGTTATCAAGTAACCATCTTTATTAGAAAACGACTGAAAATTCCAATATTTGTGAATTGCGTCAATAACTATGAAACCAATGTTATGGTGAGTTAGTTCATATTTACTACCAGGATTACCAAGCCCAGCTATTAAATGCACTACTCTTCTGTTTTTGTTTGAGGATCTTCAACATCACTATCAGCAGCAGAGATTGTTACAATGGTGAAATTTTCTTCTTCATGAGCCACAAATTTAACACCTTCTGGCAATTTTACATCATTGATATGTATAGACTGACCAATCATTTTGCCAGACAAATCAATTTCTATGACTTGAGGTATTTTCTCAGGAGAGCATTTGACAGTAACAGAACGACACAAAACATTGAGCACTCCACCTAATTTAATTCCTGGTGATTTACTTTCATTGATGAATGATAAAGGTATATCTATTTTAATTTCACTACCTTTATCAACAAACTGAAAATCAACATGTTGCACAGTATCCTTTACTACATGCCATTGAATATCACGAACAAGAGCATATTCTTTTTTTCCTGAAATATCTAGTTCTATTAAATGTGCAGAAAGAGCACCTGATTTATATTGTTTAGTAAATTCCTTTGCAGACAATGTCAAATTTACGTTATCATGCCCTTTACCATATATAACTGCAGGTATACTTCCCTTCTCCCTTAGAGCCTGAATCGCTTTCTTTTTTTTTACATCACGTAACTCTGCATTAATTGTTACTATTTCTTGCTGTTCCATTGATTACTCCTATTCAGCTAATCCTTTTTGTATAATTTAATAATATAACATAAAAACATTTATTTCAAACTTCATTCTTTCACACTAATTCTTTGTGGAAAATTTATTTAGATATATACTTAAGATTATGTAGTAAGGACTATGAGTATTGACGATCAAATAGTTTTTAAGATTTATAAGCCAACAAAAACTGCAACACAATCTGGTTTAGGTAATACAAAATTCTGGCACCTAAAAATTGAGCCTTGTTCCTACTATATTGAACCTTTGATGGGGTGGTTTGGATCAAAAGATCCCCAAAAACAGATTGTATTAAAGTTTTATTCTCTTGAAAAAGCAGTATCTTACGCAAAGAAACACAACACAAAGTACACAATTGAAATGCCAAAAGATGTTAAAAGACTGCCAAAATCTTATGCAAATAATTTCGTATCAAAGTAAGTTTTATCGTAGTGTGTTTATCTAAAAGCCTAAATTTAAGAACATATCTTGAAAGGGCTTAAGTGGTTGAGCGTATATTAAAGAGTTCTTGAAGTAAGGAGAGAACGCTTATACGTCAAGCAAACAATGTTTACCTAAAATTCTTTGACATTAGCATCTTTCTTGTCCCATTTTCAGTAACAGTGATTTTGTAATTCTTCTATATATTAGAAAAATTTTTATTTTAATTAGCCATAGGCGACTATTGGTTTTTAGCTAAAGTAAAGGTCAAGTATCTGGAATACTGGACATAAAATCCTCCTGTGTAAAAAAGATTAGAAAAAAGTTCAGCGCACATATGAAAGAAATTAAGCACACTTACATGCTCTGAAGAAGACACGCTACGCTTTTCGATTAAAAATTTGACTGAAAAGTCTTCAGACAAAGATAGATTTGAGCTCTTAAAATATCTCTAACTGTAGTGATAATCAGATTTAAAATATATGGAAGAAATTTTTTACGTTAATATTTCAAATTTCCCTTTCAAGATAGGTTCTAATTGTTACTCTAGGTTTTAAATTGTGCTAACGCACTGCGGCTATTTAGAGAGTTGAACCTGGATAGCTAGTATCAAAGAGTTATTTTTTATATACTTCTCCATAAGCTTTACAAGCCCCTTTTGGATTACTCAAATAACTTCATTCTGCTTGAAGAACTTTTATGTTGCTTTGCACTAAATTAATTTCACGTTCTATTTGTGTTAGCTATTTATTTAGTGAGTGGACATGTAATTTTACCTTAAATGACCCTATAACAAAAACATAGTTATTGAAATAATACAGAAGGTTCTCATGATAACCTCTGTATAGCTCTTAACTTTGCTGAACGCGCACGCGGATTTGCATTTATTTCTTCCGCACTTGCTTTAATCACTTTTTTGTTTAAAAGGGAGAATGTCTTGGTATGTCCTGGTTCACACAAATCTTTAAAAAGGGTTTTAACTATACGATCTTCTAGAGAATGAAAGGTAACTACAATTAATTTGCCGTTTTCACTTAAAATCTCAGATGAAGCTTTAATACCCTTTTCAAGCTCTCCTAGCTCATCATTTACCCATATTCTGATTGCCTGAAATGTTCTAGTTGCAGGGTCAATCTTGCTTTTTCCACGAAACACTACAGAACGTACAATATCCGCAAGTTCAAATGTAGTTTTGATAATTTTCTTCTTCCGCGCATTTACTATCGCTCTTGCTATTTTACGAGAATGATACTCACCCCCATAATTATATATAGTGTTCGCAATCTCTTCTTCACGTAAAGCGTTAACAAACGTCGAAGCATTCATATGAGAATAGTTATCCATTCTCATGTTAAGTGGGCCATCACGTAGAAATGAGAATCCTCTATCTCCATTATCAAGCTGCATAGATGAAACTCCAACGTCGAAAACTATTCCATTGATACCTTTAATGCTATTACTATCTAATATATTTTTAATATTACTAAATTTCTCAATAAATAGATTTATTCTATCAGGGTATTTAACGTTCAGATCATCATAAAATTTGGTAACTGTTTCATCCCTATCAATTGCATACACTTTGCAATCAGCGGATTCCAATATTGCTTTGCTATATCCTCCAGCTCCAAACGTGGCATCCACATATATACTACCACTGTGTGGTGACAATTGCAGTAGCATCTCTCTTAACAAAACTGGAATATGTGTCATATCAAGAGACTTTGTGCACTTAAATTAAAATAACTTTCTCGCCAAAAAATATATGGAAATATATAGGTATAGTATAAGAATATTTAAGTATAATCAACGATATAAAAATATAATAAGATAATATTATTAATATAACATTTACATAATTCACGTTTGAAAAAGTAAGTAATATTACTATAATGTCAAACAAATTACGGAAGATTTCGTGCAACAAATAACAAAAGTAATACTATCAAGTTTAATTTGTAACACTTTGTTATAGTATGATCACATGCTTTTCAGCCGTCTAATAAGCATAATAGGAGATGTGTTTTTCCATCAGACGACAAATTAGTCAGCATACTTAAAGCTTTTGGAGTGTTTGTAGTGGGTTCCTTAATAAGACCAATTGGTGCTGCTAATATTTGGCCACATTGGCGATAAATATGGAAAAAGGATTGCTCTATTTCTCTCTATCATACTGATGACTCTATCAACCGTACTTATTGCATTTGTTCCAGGGTATCAGAACATTGGGGTACTCGTATCAGTACTGGTAGTATGTTTAAGATTATTGCAGGGTATATCTCTTGGAGGAGAGGCAGGAAATGCCCCATTTTTAGAGCATGCTCCTAAAAATAAAAGAGGATTCTTTGGCAGTATTGAAGTATTGAGCGCAATTCTTGGCTCAACATTAAGTCTTATAGTGGTGCTTATATGCAAAAAAGTATCAGATTTTGAATCTTGGGGATGGAGATTGCCTTTTATTTTCAGTTTTGTAATAGGATTAATCATTATATATATGAGATATATACTCGATGAAAGCCCAGAATATAAAAAGTAGGAAAAGCCACATGAATTACCTTTAAAAGAACTGTTAAATGGCTATAAAAAAACCTTTTCTAATATCAGTTGGAGTTGACATAGTTGAGAATGCATCTCTTTACATATATTTAGTGTTTTTTATCTACTTGCATCAACAATAGAAACTCACTTTAATCACGCAATAGAAATATTGAATCAGGTTGCACTTAGAGGAGTGACTATACTATTTGCAATACTTTCGGATAAGGTAGGGAGAGAAAGAGTCATGAAATTTGCATTTGTGACTTTTATAGTAGTAAGTTATCCAGTTTTTTTAATGATACTAAGTGGTAATAATTTGCTTACCATAATGGCGCACGTTCCTTTTTATAATCCCAATAGCTGCTTCTCTTGGTACTGTTAGCGCGTTTATGTGCGAATTATTCCCAATAAAGGGACGATAGAGTAGATTTGGTTTATCAAGAAATATAGCTTCGGGATTTTTTGGTAGTCTTGCACCATTTATATGCACAACTATTATCAAAGTTACAGGACAAGGAACTTTAGCAAGTTTTTACATGATTTTCTGTGCACTAATCGGGTTAGTTGCTATATCACAAGTTAAGAGTTAGATTTTTTTTTTAAAACCAAGTGTTTAAAAAACTAATCATAAGGTGGAAAATGCCAATTTCTAGGTGATAGTGTAAATATTTCAACTCCATCTTTTGTGACTCCAAGCGTATGCTCAAACTGTGCAGAAAGTGAAAGATCACGTGTTGTCACTGTCCAGCCATCTAGCTTGCTGAGAAGAGTTTCATGTTTTCCAGCATTGATCATTGGTTCTATCGTAAAAAACATACCTTCTTTTAAGATAAGATCCTCACCTTCATCATAAAAATGTACAACATTTGGTGGAGCATGAAAAATCTTTCCTATGCCATGTCCACAATAATTGCGTACGATAGAATATCCAAAATCTTCAATATATTTTTCTATAGCAAATCCTATTTCATTTAACTTATTGCCAGGCTTAACTTGTTTTATCGCTTCCATTAGCGCGTTGTAGGCAGCATTACACAAACGCTTTGCTTTTATTGAGGGTTTACCAGTCCAAAACATGCGACTTGTATCACCATACCAGCCATTTAAAATCACTGTAACGTCAATATTTAAAATGTCTCCATCTTTAAGAGGTTTATCATCAGGAATACCATGACATACAACAGCATTTTCCGAAGTACAAATTGATTTCGGATATCCCTTATAATTCAGTGGTGCTGGAATTGCACCTGCATTGATTATAAAATCGTGACATAGATCATTTAATTCATTAGTTGTTACACCTACTTTGACGTATGGTGCAATAAAATCAAGGGTTTCAGCTGCAAGCCTGCCAGCTTTACGCATAAAGTGAAAATCTTCTTGTGAATGTATAGTTATGTTCATGTTTCTTACGTTTTTATTGTAATTTTTTGCTTTCCTTACGGATACATCAGTGTCATTATACTATAAAAATAAGCTCCTAGATCAAGCCATTTTTATATTAAGAGATAAAGACAGAAATCTAGACTGTGACTTTTGATTTAACCCAATGGTATAACTTGCTTATTTTGCCATCGTGACCAAGCATTCCAGAACTATTTGTATAAAAGGTGTCAACTATTAGCTTTATGGAGCCTAAAGCAGCAGAAAATACAGGATTTTTGTCGTATTCGCCATCAAGACCGCTACAAGATTCAGGGCATCCGATACGGACTTGTTTATTGAATATATAGCTTGCAATTTCTTTCATGCTTGTGAGTTGACTGGTTCCACCTGTGATCACTACTTTATTAATTGGATCTTTCTGTTCTTGAAATTGTTCTCTTATCAGATCAAGTATTTCCTCAATCCTTGGTCTTATGATGTTAACAAGTTCAGACTTAAACACTTGAGTTGGTTCATCGCTTTCATTACTTTGCACTGCAATACATTCATTCTCATCTATTGAAGTTACAATAGTGCTACCGTATAGTATTTTTATGCGTTCAGCATGCTCTATACTTGTGCATAGTCCATAAGCTATATCTCGGGTAATGTGAATGCCACCAATTGGAATGCTGCTTGTGTACACAAGTTTTCCTCTCTTAAAAATTCCAATTGCAGTGCATCCACCTCCTATGTCAACAACGGCAGTTCCTAGCTCTTTTTCATCTTTACTTAGACAGGCAAGGCCTGCAGAATATGCAGAAGCAACACAACCAGCCATACTTATCCCACTATTATTAGTTATACAATTTTCGATATTGGTAAGCGCTGGACGCGAAGCAGTGACAACATTAACATCAGCAGATAATCTTTTTCCATATAATCCACTGACTTCCTTTATGTCAGTCATATCATCTAAGTGATATTTCAATGGAATATTGTGAATGATGACATTTTCTTCGATATATTTCTCAAATGTCTGAAAGACTACACGTTTTATGTCTCGGTCTGAAATTTCGTGATTAGCTGCAATTATTTCGTTATGTACATAAAAAGATGAGATTCCACATCCGGCTACATTCACATATATCTGGTCTATAGTCTCTTCTGATACTTGTTCAGCTAAACCTACAGTTGATGAAATAGAGTAACTTGCATGCTTTGCGTCAGTTATTGATCCGCCACTTATACCTTCTGCACTTTTATAACCCGTTCCTATTATTTTATAGCTGAAATTGCTATTGATCTTAACGATAAGGCAGATAATTTTTGTTGTACCTACGTCTAAAACAGCAAAAACATTCTGCTTTGGTTTTGTGATTACTGCAGAGTACATTAGTTGACCTTATGACGCGATTCCATTTAAATTGTAGCTTCTCTGAATGAATTTATACTTCTATCATAAATGTAGCAACATTTTAATATACCTAGACAAAAAGAAAAATAAAACACAGAATTGCAATTTTTATGTCTAAGTTACCAATTGTAATTGCTCCTGACGAAAGATTAACTACACGCGCCAGTGAAGTAATAGATGTGACCGATAAAATTAAAGAATTAGTAAACGACATGTTTGAAACTATGTACGATGCAGAAGGTCTTGGTCTTGCTGCAGTACAAGTTGGAGTACTGAAGAGAATTTTTGTCATGGACGTTAGTCCAGAGAAGGAAGAAGATGAACTAGCAGGGTATGACTCAGTTGGTAAGTTTTGTATGATTAACCCTAAAATTAAGGAATTATCTGATGAACAAGTCATTATGAGTGAAGGATGTCTTTCAATTCCGGAGCAAAGGCATGAAATCAAGCGTCCAAAATATTTAACTGTAAAATATAAAAACTTAAACAACGAAGAACAAACGCTAAAAGCTAGTGGTTGGCTTGCAAGGTGTATTCAGCATGAACTGGATCACTTAAATGGTATATTATACATTAGACATTTATCTAGGTTAAAATATGATTTGGCTATGAAAAAAGCACAAAAGGTTAAGAGGCACTATGAGCAATGAAGATCTAGAATTGTTGAAGTTCTATTATGAAGTGGGAGTTGATTGCACACTGACTGAAAGTGAAGAGGAAAAAAAAATGGAAAATGAGAGAGCTGCACAATCTTCTGTCATCGAGCAGAAAAAAGAACAACGAACCATGTTCCCAAGTGACTGGATCCTTGAAGCAAGGAAGCTTGCAAGTCAATGTAGTAGTGTAGATGAACTAAGAAGTGCAGTTAAGTCATTTGAGGGTTGTGAAATAAAAAAAACTGCAACTAATACTGTTTTGTCTGATGGTAATCCGAATGCAAAAATTATGCTTATTGGTGAAGCACCAGGAGCAAATGAAGACCTGAAAGGTATACCATTTTGTGGTGCAAGCGGAATGCTGCTCGATAAGATGCTCGGTGCAATTAGTCTGGACCGGACTAAGGTGTATATAAGCAACGCGGTGTTTTGGCGTCCACCAGGTAATAGAAAACCAACTGACCTAGAGCTTGATATGTGCAGACCATTTGTTGAGAAGTACATTGCTCTTATTTTACCGCAAATTCTGATTTTTGTCGGAGGAATTGCATGTTATAGCCTTCTTGATAACACAAAGACTATATCGAACTTGCGTGGCAGATTTCATACTTATACTAACCAATATTTATCTCATTCAATTACTACAGCCGCTATATTTCATCCAGCCTATCTACTTCGTCAACCAGCACAAAAACGCTTAGCTTGGGAAGATTTGAAGAAGATTAGGGAATATCTTGATAATACCAATAACTACAAGGATGTTTAGCTTACTACTCGTTATCATCTTAGTACCGGCTAATTGAATTAAATGTTGAAAAATCTACTAAACAGAGAAAAAGGCAAAAGAAAATCTATCAGCTACTACCTATTTTTTAATTGGAGTTTTCCATTCTGTTAAATCCTTCGATAAGCGCATTTTAGGTTGTGTGGGTAAAAGTTTTATAAAGACATAGAGTGCACATAGCACAAAAAATTAAACATCAAGTATACTGAGCTTTTTGTCGCTTTATTTGCATAGACTGAAGATAAGTAATATATCTTCACCCTTATTTTAAAGAGAATGGCGAAGTTCGTCAAGTAACTCTTGCCGTTGCTATAGCTGCTTGAGTTCCTATAATCACAATGTTGGTGCAATGCACACATGGAATTTTATTTACTCTATAATATGTTGGTTTATAGTAGTACCAATGCAGAAATAAGTGGAGGAGACATTGGAAAGCAATATAAAAAAATTGAAAGGAAGTTTTTTAGAACAAGTAATTAGAGTAAATCATGCTGGCGAATATGGAGCCATTTGTATTTATTCTGGTCAAAAATTTATTCTTAAAAAATCTTCCATAATTGACAAAATAATTGAAATGGAGGAGCAGGAAAAAAAACATTTCCACTATTTTAATGAGAAAATCAAGGAGCAAAGAGTTCGTCCTACTGTTTTGTTGCCGATTTGGCGTGCTTTGGGGGTGTCACTTGGTGTTGTAACTTCTATGATGGGTAAAAAAGCTGCTATGGCTTGCACTGCTGCAGTTGAAGAAGTGATCGGAGAGCACTACAAGGAGCAAGTCTTACATTTAGAAGATAGGGAATTAAGAGAAACCATAAGTAAGTTTCGTGATGAGGAGTTAGAACACAGAGATATTGCAATTCAGCACAATGCCGAAAGCGCACTTGGCTACAACGTTTTATCTTTGTTCATAAAAACAAGCTGCAAGGCTGCTATTTATCTCTCTAAATTGATTTAATCAATTACTATTTGACAACCAACCACATTTGCCTTTAGTTCTTGTGCTAGTTGCTACCCCATATCCTCTACTCTAATCGAATGCGTATGAATGTTTGTAATTAATTTCTTAATTATTATCCTAATAATACATTAATTTAATTCCCTATTAGAGTTTTCTTGTTGTTGTAAACATGTTTGCATAAGACTAGTAGATGGAACGTTTTTAATAGTCTGAGTTAACTCCTCAGGAATATTTTTAAAACTCTTGCACATAACTTCTAAAACACTTTCCCCCTGTATTAAGACAATTCCATCCAAAGCTTGATTTATTTTCCAACTTGCTAAACCTTATTTAGCTTTTCTCATCAATTTCTACTACCATTTTATTACCATTTTTCCGTAGATAAATACTAATCTCTCCTATTTTAATAGTGAAAAATATTTCAATACTACCTTTTAAGATATCTGTGTAATTTCTTTTTCCATCTTGTGTAATTTTAACTTTTACTATACTTCCCTCAATCTAAAATATGCCAACTTCTAAATCCTTAGCTTTTTCATTATTTAAAGTTCTTGCAGTTTCAACAATACTACCTTGTGGATACTTAGTATGAAAATATTTATTATCTACTTCTACTTCAAGATCATATTTATCAATTTGCTTGTTATTTTCTTTCACAATACCTTCATATGCTATACCCTCTAGCATTTTTTCTTACTCTTACATTGTTCGTTAAGATCGTTTAAATAATTAGATCCGTAATATCCACCTTCAATATCGCTATAAAAAGATAATCCTTTTTCTACCCCACCTTTTAACACTAAATTACGAGTGATCTTCTGTATGATATTTTTTGTAGTTGAATTGTGTGGATTTGCATGAAAGCGATTAATTAATTCTTCCATTTTTCAAAAAAAATATGTTACAGTCTTATTATCCTTACCGTAACATGAGTTTAATCTTATTCCTTGATTTAAATAATCCTCTATTATGCGTTCCATGTACTTTAAACGCTTTCTTGCTCATCGTGTTCTGTTATACATTTTATCATCTCATCACAAAATTTTTTAACTAGAATTTGTTCATCTGTAGTCAATGATATTTGCAATTTCGTAGAAGATGGTTCTCGCTCAAAAAGATAAATTATTGACAATTCCTCTGCTCTTTTAATAAAGTCACAACTCCTTAGATATTCTGCAACATCTTTGTTTTTTGCGTACCTTTTCTTGGTTAAATCCATATGCCTATCTTTACGACTTATAGTCGTTGTTTGGATTTGATGAACTACTCTGTTGACTATTGAAGAACCTGTTAGAGAACTGTTCAGGCTCTAAAATAAGATTACTTTCACCTTGTTTACCTACTTTCTTAGACATATTATATACCATAATCACTAAAACTTTTTAGTGATTACTTCAATACATAGATAAGTTAATAAAATATCTTTTTCTCTTCAGTGCTAAAAAATTGTCAAAAATCTCAAAATTGGTTAATTACATATAACCTACTTTCTAGTATACATCAAAACTAACGTAGCAAGCTTCAAATTTGAAAAGGATTAACAAATAAAATTCTTGTACTTTGCCTCTACTAAAGTACAATCAGGCTTTATTAAATATTTTTCATGCTTGATGAAGTACATGAGGAGTGTGGGGTATTTGGCATAAGTTACAACCAAAGTGCTGCTTTTAACTCTATACTTGCTCTCCACGCTTTGCAGCATAGAGGTCAAGAGTCTTTTGGCGTAGTAACCAGTAACAACGATAAGCTGCTCTCTTATCACTTTCAAGGCCAAGTGAGCAGTGTATTCTCTGATATAGATGAAATAAAGAAATCCTTACCTGGGGATTGTGCAATAGGTCATGTTCGATACTCAACAAGTGGTAGTAAATTTGGAGTGCAACCCATGTTTGGCAAAAGTGGCAAATTTGGGGATTTTGCCATAGCACATAATGGTAATTTAATTAATATTTCTCCGATACGCGAACAATTAATTAAACAAGAGTGCGTTTTTCAGTCAGATATTGATACAGAAGTAGTAGTGCATTTGACAGCAAGCAGTGAAAAAGATAGCTTTTTAGAGAGTTTTATATATGCATTAAAGCAAATACAAGGTGCTTATTCTTTTGTGGCAATCAATCAAGAAGTAGTTATTGGAGTACGTGATCCATCTGGAATTAGGCCTCTTGTTTTAGGAAAATTAAACGGTTCTTACGTTCTTGCATCTGAAACTTGTGCTCTTGATATAATAAATGCAGAGTTTATTAGAGAAATAGAACCGGGCGAATTAGTTACCATCAGTGCGGATAGTAAGCTAGCCTCAATGTTTCCTTTCCCACAGCAAAAATCAAGTTTTTGTATTTTTGAATACGTTTATTTCTCGAGACCAGACAGCATAATGGGGAAGAGGTCCATATATGATATAAGAAAAGAAATAGGAAGAATACTTGCAGAAGAGAGCCCACCAAAAAACAATGTAGATATGGTTGTACCAATACCTGATTCTGGAATACCTGCAGCTATTGGATATGCAAAGCATTCAGGATTACCTATGGAACTGGGGATAATTCGTAATCATTATATAGGAAGAACTTTTATACAACCCACCGCTGAAGTACGTAAAGTTAGAATAAAATTAAAATTCAATGCTAATAAGCACACTTTGAAAGGCAAAAACATAATTTTAATAGATGATAGTATAGTGCGTGGTAGTACGCTCAGAAATATAATAGTTATGCTAAAGGATGCGGAAGTAAAAGAGATTCACCTCAAAATTTCAAGCCCACCAATTAAGCATTCTTGTTTTTATGGAATAGATACGCCAGAGAGCAAAGATTTAATTGCTGCAAATAAATCTGTAGAGGAAATTAAGGAAATTATAGGAGTAAATAGCCTGGCCTTCTTGAGTATTGATGGACTATACAGGGCTGTTAAAGAAGAAAAACGTAACAACGCTACACCGCAATATTGTGATGCTTGCTTCACTGGTGACTACCCAATTGGTAAGTAATCTATTATTAGTGAAGGTGAGGTTTTTTCTATGTTATATTAACAGTTTTAAAAATAGATTTTTTGCATAACCATATAGTTTTTGCCTGGGCGTCATTTGAGTAAAAACCACTTTACAAATTTCGTCATTCCCTTTACTCTGATACTCCGAGTATTTATCCTTGTTTTTGACCTGCAGTCTCAATCAGAAAATTCAGTAAATCAATGTTTATTGGCAAATCACAAAAAAATTATAGCGTCTGCATGTCTTTTAAGTTTTTTCTACATTCAGCTAAACCGCTCTTAATTTAAAGCGTTAGCACACTATTACAATGCCAATTTAAATTATTATAGGGTCAAAACTCGTTACAAGGGGACTTTTTTGCCTTTTTTCTTCATTTAGTAAATTTCTTAATATTTATAACTAAAGTAATTTTAAAGAGGCGTTATGTAAGTAGCTGACACACAGTCGTACGAGCATTCATTTTTGAAGATATCAAAGGTGTCATTGAAGTAGCTGACACTGGGATCCATCTCTTAATACAGCCTCATCAAAAATGTTGTGTTTTAACATAAAATTAGCTGCTTCTATGCTCATAAACTTAACATCCAATCAATTTCCTGGATCCAAGTGTCACGCACTGGGATGACAAGAGAGGGACTACTCGAATAACACCTTTATGGTGGCTTAAGTCACAAGTTCGTCAATGATGGCGCTCCTTAAAGAAGCACCATTTTGTTTTGAAGCTTTAATGCTTATTATGCGCATGTATTTTTTGCTGAATCCCATCTTTTACCATCAGGGCAAGCAGTTGTACCATCTTTACAAATCACACCACCTGGTACTATTTTTGAAACAACGACAGGTGCACCAAAAAACACAGCAGTAAATGCACCAAGTGCAAAAAGCGCTGGCCATGGCATTCTGCCAAATATTGCCAGCAAAGCTGCACCTATTATCACTATTGTAATCATAGGTCCTCCTATACCGTGAGTATAGCCTACTATTTTGCATATTGTATTGGTTGTTACATCATCAGTAACATCAGCAGCAAAAGCATTATCAAATGTAAAGGAAAGAATTAAAGATACAAGTAGAAGAAAGTTTTTCATTATGCCTCCGTATTCAACGCTGTATTATCTATCATTTTAATTAAATTTAAGTAAACGTTGAGGATTTTTTGCTTAAAATTATGCTTTGTTTCATTTAGAATACTTTTCTTAGTTTATTTACATATACAAGTGCTACAGAAATTTTATAGTATCGTTTATTGCCTTTATCGTGCTTTAATTGACACAACTTATAATGATGGAGTGGAGCATGCAGGGTACCTATCATTTTTAATCCTGTTATCAATATTTCCTTTTCTTATTGTTTTAATAGCCATGGCATCAACGTTCGCAAATTTCTTAGATCAATACAATGTCGGCTGGGCATTTATTATTGATAACATGCCACAGGATATTTTATCATCTTTGATGCCACGTATTAGGGAGATAATATCAGGCCCTCCGCAAAGCTTATTAACCTTGGCAATTGTAGGCGCTGTTTGGACTGCCTCATCAACAATTGAAGGATTTAGAACGATACTGAATAAGGCCTATAAAGTTCCGGTTTCATCGCCATATATATGGAGAAGGGTGCTCAGTATATTACAATTTTTAGTAATTACGCTTGTTACGACTCTGACTATAACATTTTTTACATTAGTGCCAATGTTAATTGATTTTTCTTACCAAGGGCTAAGTTATACTAGATATTTACTTATTGATTTTTTGCTTTTTACTATAGTATCTTGGCTATATTTTACATTGCCAAATATAAAGCAAAACTTATCAGACGTATTTCCCGGATCTTGTGTAGCTGTTATTCTTTGGACGATTTCTGCTTCAGCTTTCAAGCAATATTTAAAAGCTTCCTTTGATCAACTGAATTTGATATATGGAAGTTTAGGTGGTGTTGTGATGTCGTTGCTATTTTTTTATGTGCTAAGTTTGATTTTTATATATGGAGCAAAATTTAATTTTCAGCTAAAATATTTCAATAAATCTTACTAAAGAGAAAGAAAATGGGTAAGTTACAAGGTAAAATAGCTTTAATTACCGGGGCTTCAGGTGGAATGGGCTCTTCTGTTGCAAAAAGATTTGTAAAAGAAGGTGCATGTGTGATTCTGATTTCCAGATCTCTTGATAATCTCAAGCCATTGTATAACGAAATTGAAGAGCTTAAAGAAGGCTCTGTGAAACTAATTCAGCTTGATCTTTTAGACTTTGAAAACGTAGAAAAACTGGCAAATATGATAGAAAGCCCAAAATTATCAGAATCTGGAACACTCGATATACTGATTACATGCACTGAAATTTTAGGTAAGTTGAGCTCTGTTCATGATTGTGAGCTTGAAGATCTACAGAACGTAATGGATACAAATTTTACTGCCAGTTGGTACTTGCTAAAAAATTTGGGTCCAATACTAAAAAAGTCTAATGCTGGAAGAGCGATATTCATGACCTCAGAGATAACACTTTCTCCTTCCTCTTATCCATATTGGGTGCCATATGCTGCAAGTAAGACTGCACTAGAAGTAATGGTGAAGATATATGCATCTGAGACAAAGCATACGAACTTATGCATAAATGCCGTGTATTCGGAAGGGCCTATCGATAGTGAAATGTATAAGCAAGCATTTTCGGGAAAAGATATATCTGAATTAGTATCGCCTGAGAAGTTAACAAATAAATTCGTAGAGTTAGCTTCTGATGACTGCAGTATATCAGGACAAATCTTGCCACTTAGCAAATCTACCGAGTAAATTACCATAGTATCCGTAAAGACACCGTTAAGCCCATAAGTGTATGAACGTTGCGATTTGAGTCCGCTAGGAAGGATGTCATCCCAGTCTGGGTCTAGCCTTTATTGTCTGGATCGCAGATTGGGATGACACCTCTGGGCGCCGCCGTCATAAAGGAACAAGTGTCAGCTACTTGAATGAAATCATTTGCTGTGCAATTTACCTTCAAACATGAAGGTTTGTACACCTGTGTGTCAAGCCTAAAAGTAGTTAGCTAATAGGCTTAATAAAAATTCACATACACAGGAAAGATTGGTAACATTATTTGAGACGAGACTATTATTGTAATTATGCCGAAACGCACAGATATAGAATCTATATTAGTAATAGGAGCAGGCCCAATAGTTATAGGTCAGGCATGCGAGTTTGATTATTCCGGAACGCAAAGCTGTAAAGTACTAAAAAGTGAAGGTTATAAAGTAATTTTGGTTAACTCCAATCCTGCAACTATAATGACAGATCCTGAATTCTCTGATGCGACTTATATTGAGCCGTTACTGCCTGAAATCATAGAGAAAATTATAATCAAGGAGATGCCAGATGCAATATTGCCAACAATGGGCGGGCAAACAGCACTCAATTGCGCAATAAAACTTGCAGATGATGAAGTATTAGACAAATACAACGTAGAATTAATAGGGGTAAATAGAGAAGCAATAAGAAAAGCAGAGGATAGAGAGTTATTCCGTAAGTCCATGGATAGAATAGGACTGAAATACCCCAAAAGTATCATTATAAAAAATCAAGAACAAATAAAAGAGGCTTTGGACTACATTGGATTACCAGCAATCATCCGCTCATCATTCACTCTTGGTGGTGCAGGTAGCGGCATAGCATACAATAAAGAGGAGTTTTTTAATATTGCAGAAAGTGCTCTCAAAATTTCGCCAATAAATGAAGTTCAGATAGATGAATCAATTATCGGCTGGAAAGAATATGAAATGGAAGTTATCCGTGATTGTAAAGATAACTGCATAATAGTCTGTTCAATAGAAAATATTGATCCAATGGGAGTGCACACCGGAGATAGTATCACGGTTGCTCCTGCTTTGACTCTGCGTGACGTAGAATACCAACAGATGAGAAATGCATCTATAGCAGTGCTAAGAGAAATTGATATTAGTGCCGGTGGTTCAAATGTTCAGTTTGCAGTGAATCCTAAAGAAGATGGAAGCCTCGTTGTGATTGAAATGAATCCAAGGGTTTCTCGCTCTTCTGCACTTGCTTCAAAAGCAACAGGTTATCCTATTGCAAAAGTTGTAACTAAACTTGCTATCGGCTATTCACTCGATGAGATACGTAATGATTGCGCTCCAGTTATACCTGCTGCATTTGAACCAGTGATTGATTATATCGTCACTAAAATTCCTCGTTTTGAATTTGAGAAGTTTAAGGGGACGAAGTGTGAACTATCAACTTCCATGAAATCGGTGGGGGAAGTGATGTCTATAGGCCGCACTTTTAATGAGTCACTGCAGAAAGCTTTTCGTTCACTTGAAACTGGTCTTACAGGACTTGATGAAGTATTTCCTGAGAACATTGATATTGATCACGTAAAATCTCAATTAGCAAAATTGCTACCAAACAGATTACTGATTGCTGCTGACTCAATGCGTCACGGAATTAGCATAGAAGAAATAAATTCGATTACAGGATATGACTTATGGTTTTTGCAGAATATACAGCTAATTATATTAGCTGAACAAAAAATCAAGAAAAACGGCCTTCCTGAGACTGCATGTGAAATGTTAGAGCTGAAAAAAATGGGGTTTTCAGATGCAAGATTGGCAAAATTAAGCAATAAGAAAGTAGAACAGATTGAAGCAATGAGAAAAAAAACTGGTGTTAATCCAGTTTATAAACGTGTAGATACTTGTGCAGCTGAATTTGAATCAAGCACTGCTTATATGTATGGCTGCTATGAGGGTGATGTTGAAAATAAAAAGGAATGTGAGGCGAATATTTCGGACCGAAAAAAAGTTGTCATTTTAGGAAGTGGTCCAAATCGCATTGGTCAAGGTATTGAGTTTGATTATGCATGCGTACATGCAGCTTCTGCCGCCAAAGAAATGGGGTATGAAACAATAATGATTAACTGTAATCCGGAAACCGTTTCAACTGATTATGATACCGCTGATCGTTTATATTTTGCCCCACTGATTGCAGAGGATGTGCTTGAAATACTAAGCAAAGAGCAAGAAAATGGCACACTGGTTGGTGTAATGGTTCAAATAGGTGGTCAAACACCTTTAAAGTTAGCCAAAGTGCTTAACGAGAGAGGTTTTAAAATTCTGGGAACTTCGTTTGATTCTATTGACCTTGCAGAAGATCGCATGAGATTTAAAAATCTTGCTTTGCAACTTAATTTAAAACAACCTGAAAATTCTATCTGTCATTCAGTAAAAGAAGCGTTAATCAACGCAGAAAAGGTGGGGTTTCCACTAGTAGTTAGGCCATCATATGTCCTCGGCGGTCATTCTATGTCGATTAGACACGATACTCAGAGCTTTAAAGAGTATGTCTTGAATCAAACCAAAATTTTTGAACACGGGTCACTGCTTCTTGATAAATTTTTAGTCAATGCAGTTGAGGTTGACGTTGATGCTGTATGTGATGGGAAAAAAGTTTTCATTGCAGCAGTCATAGAGCACATTGAAGAAGCTGGTATCCACTCTGGCGATTCAACATGCTCAATACCGACAAATACATTGAGTGACAAAGTAATAAAAGAGATCGAGCTCCAAACTGAAAGAATAGCTCTTGCACTAGAAGTGAAAGGTCTGATAAACATTCAGTTTGCTGTTCAAGAGAGTGATGTATACATACTTGAAGTGAATTTAAGGGCTAGCCGTACAGTTCCTTTTATTTCCAAGGTAATCAATATTCCTATTGCAAAGCTTGCTACTCAGGTTATCTTGGGTAAAAAATTGAATCAGGAAAACAAGCCTTTCAATCATTTTGCAGTTAAAGCTGCTGTTTTTCCATTTACGCGTTTTTCGGGGATTGACACTTTACTTGGTCCTGAAATGAAATCAACAGGAGAAGTGATGGGAATTGACTTATCTTTCGGAGCTGCACTTGCAAAAGTGCACATGGCTGCAGGATACAATTTACCAACAGAAGGAACAGCTTTGGTTTCAGTAAAAGATGATGATAAAGAGTATATATTGCCTGTTGTACGAATGTTGAAAGAACTGAGTTTTGAAGTATATGCCACCAAAGGTACAGCTTTGCATCTGAACAATAACGGCATTGCTGCAAAAGCTGTAAATAAAGTGAGAGAAGGCAGACCCCACATAGTTGATATGCTCAAAGATGGAAAAATAAATCTAGTAATCAATACTTCAAAAGGTGTGAAATCAGTCTCAGATAGCAAAGATATCAGGAGAACTGCTATTTTGCAAAATATAGCTTATAGCACCACAGCTTCTGGGAGTAAAGCGTTAGCGCTTGCAATTCAATATGTAAAGAATAGCAAATTGGAAGTAAAATCATTACAGCAGATACAAAATGTTTAAATATCAAGACTACAATAAATTATTACTTATTTCAAAATGAGGATCGTGTAAGCTAAGGCGAGAGAAATTTAATTAAAGGATTTTTTGTGTCAGTATCAATATATAACTGCCTTGAGCGTTTGTTGAAAGGCTTTTTACTAATTTTCTTGATTCAAACAATATGCTAGACTTTAACTTAAAAATCTTTGTAAGTGATCACGACTGAAAGGTGTTTTCATGCATTTTTACCTGAGTGCAACAAGTGTAATTCATTGAGTTTCCAAAATTGATAATGAAGAAAAGCATTACTTGTCTAATAAAAGCAATTCGATACTCTTGTGAAGGAATAAAATCAGCTTTTATATCAGAAATTGCGTTCAGACAGGAGTTACTACTTTTTATGGTATGCGTTTCAACTTTGTTTGTTTTAGATGTAAGTAATTTAGAACGTACAGTAATGGTAAGCAGCCTATTTTGGTGTTAATTGTAGAAATTATTAACACTGCTTTTAAAACAACAATTGAGCGTATTTCAAGTGAACAACATATACTTTCAAAAAAAAGTGAAAGATCTAGGTGGTACAGTAGTTTTTCTCTCATTAATTAACTTCTTGATAATATAAATGATAATATTGATATGAATGTTGTTAAGATATATTTTCAAATTCACCGATTAAGACTTGCATGTCTTGTGGTAAATCAGAAACAAATTCTATATATTCTTTACTTTTTGGATGATATAAGCCTAGAGTGTGAGCATGTAGTGCCTGTCTATTGAAATTACGGATAAAGTCAGAGTTTTTAGCATATTTTTCACTTTTACTACTATTTTTTCCGTAAACTTGATCACCAACTACAGAATGTCCTATGTGGCTCATGTGTACTCGAATTTGGTGTGTTCTACCTGTCTCTAAAGTACATTTAACCAGGCTTGCTTGCCCTATAATTTTCTTCACTGAATAATGAGTGATTGCTAATTTACCTGCTGTTTTTGTGACACACATCATTTCTTTATTACTGCGTTTTGGAGTAATATGGGTTTTTACTGTTCCTTGCAGATTAGGTAATGCTCCCCAAATTACTGCTAAGTATTCCCGTTTTATTTTACGATTTGATAGCAGTTCAGACAAGAAGCTGTGGGATTGTTCATTTTTTGCAATTACCATGAGTCCACTAGTATCTCTATCAAGCCTGTGAACAATTCCTGGTCTTGTATTTGTATATGGAATTTTGCCAAGGTGAGCGATCACTGCATTCAGGAGTGTATCATTGTTTGTTCCAGCACCTGGGTGTACTGTTAATCTACTTTGTTTACTCAGAACTATAATGTCCCCATCTTCGTAGATGATATCAAGCTTTATATTATAGTTAGGTTCAATTGATGTGGATATGTCAGGTTGAACACGATGTACTATATACTCCTCACCTGGTTTTACTATGTGGTCATTATTAATTATTGGTGTGCCAAGTAATGTTACCCGCTCATCTTGTATCAATCTTTGTGCTTTACTGCGTGATATGTTACACTTTTTAGCTATGTAAATATCTAGCCTTAATTTTTTTTCGTCACTATTAACATTTAAGGTTATATCCATGGTCACCACCCTGCGCAAGCTACTTTGAATGCTGCATGAATATCTGGATTCACAAATTCAACTTTTGTACTAGGTTGAATTTGAGGGACGTCTTGTTTTTTAATATGGCAAATTGTTTGAGAGCCATCTTTCCAGTAAATTGTTATTTTATTATCAAAATCCCGTAGCGTTAACTCCCTCTTTTCTTCTTTTTTATCTTTTTCTTCTAGCTTAATAGACTCTAATAAACAATATAGAAAGCCACTTGCTTTACCGTTAACTTTTTTTCTCCATTCATCCATTTTTTCTTGTTCAGATAATTCTTTTTCCAATTGTGCATTTTCCTGCTCTAGCTCTTTCATCCTTTTTTTTGATTTTAATAATCTATGTTTTTCTATTGCTTTTTTCTCTTCATCTAGCTGTTTTTCAAGAGAAGTAGCAGTAATACTGCCTTCACTGCTATTAGGTTCGGTTGATTGAGTTTGTTTATTCTTTAATTCTTCTAGTTCATCTTTTACTTTTTTTAGCTCTTCCTCTAATTTCTTCCTTATCTTTTCCGCCTCTTCTTTTTGCTTTTTCAACATATCTATAAACGAAAGATCATCACTAACTGTGCTTTCCATAGATTTAAAATAGCCAATCAATCTGCTTGGTTCAAATCGCTCAACCTTATCTTTAGCGATTTTAATAGCATTATCTAAACTAGAAAAAATACTTTCAATTTTTAGTGAACTTGCTCTTTTTACCAGCCCTTTAGCTTCATTTAAAATGGGCGAGATTTCCTTGCACAACCCATCCAAATCTTCTTTGATGTCTTCTCTGACTCTTCGTAGATGAACAAGTGTTTCTTTAATTTCATCATTTTCAGGCTTTAGAAGCTTATTATCGAGTAGAACTTTAACTTCATCTAACTGCTTATCAAGTGAGTCAACAATTTTATCTGTAAAATCAGTCAAGTGCTTATCAAGTAATTTTATCAATCGAAATGTAGAATCATTTTCTTCCTCATCTTTTGTCTTTTTTCCATTACTGATACAACCCCACCTCTTCTGAATGGAAAGAGAATATCCAAATTGTTAAACTTTTTAACAATATTATGATTATTGTTTATCTCATTGTTTTTTAGCTTGCTGAATGTTATACATATCCCATCAATAGCAATGATACCAGCCAGTGTAACTATGGCCCATTCCAAATCCTGAACATTGGCAAAGCTAAATCTATTTTGTATTAATGCACCAACGATGATTGCAGTACTAACTACATATGGTATGGCAAGAAAAATGCCCTCATTCTTATTCGCTTGTCTGTGATCATCTAATATTTCTTTTTGATTTTTAGAGATTGGTAAAATTATTGAAAAGCTTGCTTTTTTGTGACTTATAAAACTTAAATTTGGTTTTATCTCTATTTTCAGAGCATTTTCAACGATTTCACTTATCTCGTTATCTTTGCCACCTCTAATTTTATCATTTATTAATTCCTCTATCGACTTTTTTCCTTCTTTTATCTTCTGCTTATTCATATATCTCATAGCAGAAGAGGCTACAAAAGTTGTTAAAAGAATAACAGAAACCAAAGTGTAAGTTGGCATGAATGTTGGGTTAAAAATATCTGTAATAAAGCTTAAATTATTACTAGTTATTATTATTGCAGCTACATAAGCCAAAGAAAATTGAAGCCAAGTATTTACATCTGCTATAGTTAGAGTGTTACTTACAGAATATTTCTCTGCTGCACGCCATAACATAGGAAAGAAACCAATAGCATCATCTATTTTGGCAAAACTATGATCTACTTTAACATTGAAACGATTTGTTGTATCTAAAGGCATAAATCTCCTTATATACTAATTAAGCAATTGTATATAAATGATACTTTAAAAACAAGTTTTTGACTTATGTCAAGGACGATTAGAACGCACTTTACTAACCTTTATAACACTATCTGTTATCCAAACAGAGTGTGTGTCATATGCCTCTAAGTCAGCATATTTGATGATTTTAGTGTTGCAAGCTGGATAGTTAAACTTGCTTAACTGAGTTACTAGATCAACATTGTTACAATTTTCTAAAATATCTTCTCTTTTGTGAGCTGGCAACACTGACTTATTATTTCCTTTATTACATATGCAGTCATAATCATTACATTCTAGCCTTTTATTTGAATTACTGAATTTAGTATGATTCACAATTTGATTCTGCCCGTTTTGCTTTGCCCACGTTTTGACAACAAAATTTCTGTTTTTTCTAGTAAGAGAATATAGTAAATTGTCATCTTCTTTTACAGCAAGATTATCAGCACTGACTAGAATATCAGGAGTTGTATACATATCCCTAGAGAAAATACCTAGCACAATAAAGAAAATTCCAAAGAAACGCCAATCCTCTCCCACAAGCATAACCATAACAGCCCAAGCGTTATTATAATAATGAATGAGGCAGGAAAAGTGCGAATAGGAACAACCAAATACTAAAAACTGGTAATTGCGTTTGTTATATATAAAACGCTGTCAATTGGGCGTTCCATGAGAGGCGTTATAATCCACTGAGCACCTAAAGTAATCAATAAAACATAGATTATTCCAAGTGGAATAATAATGAGTGTAACTATTGGTATAGCAATCAAATTTGTGACAATGCCACTGATTAAAAAATAGTTAAAATTGTATATTGTGTACGGAATAGTTGCTAAACTTTCTATTATTGAGCTGATCATTATCGACACAAAATATTTTATTATTTTTATTTTGAATAACTTATTAGCATTGATCTGATAGCTGGCAACTAGTGCAAAAAAGCAGAAATGACATTTGAAAACCTGGCTTTAAGATTGTTTCTGGCTCCACTGTGAGTATCACCGAAGCAGCAAACGCAATTGCTATTAATCCTCGATATTTCCTTTCTATGATTATTGCAACAAGTACCAAGATCACCATGATGTAGGCACGCTGAGCAGAAATTTGCATATCGGCAATCAACAAATAAAAGGTAGTTGGCAAGATAGTAAAGAATGCAGATATTTTTTTAGTGTTATATTTAAGAGTCAAAGTTTCAGACATTGCAAATAAATTATGGAATACTATAAAAAATAGACCAGCAACAAACGATAAATGTAGACCAGATATAGCGAATAAATGTGCTATACCTGAATCTCGTATCGTATTCATAGTTTTTTGATCTATCCCGTCTTTTTTTTGCCAATTAATAATGCAGAGATTATGTCCCCGTGTGGCTTTTTGGTATTTTAATGTAGGTTTTCATAGATATATTGACGGAAAGATTCTATATACTCTTGAAATTTTCTTGCTTCAGCTTTTTGTACAGGACTATTTTGCTTATTGCAAAGCCTGTTGCACTTATTTTCTGATAATATGCTATTCTTGCAAAATCATATGCATATTCCGAAGGTGCAATTTTTGGAGGCAAGAGTTTTGCTGATAATTTTACTTGATCCCCTGTTTTAATGACTTCTTCCGCTTTGCTTCTAACTGATATTCTGATGTTATCCAGCTTGAACTTCGTGTTTTTTATTTCATAAAGCAAAAATTTCTCATACGAGCCCTTGTTATTAATATCCTTCACTGTAGCAACAATATTTTTCACATACCTTTCCTTATCAAGAAGGTGAGTATTAACTGAATCTGTTCTGAATTTGCTGGCTGTAAATCCTATGAGCACTGCAATTAAAGAAATGCATAATATTACGTATTTCCTGTATAATATTGCAATAAGAATTAGTATGAATGAAAGCAAGAGAAAAATAGATATAGTGAAAGCACAACTTGGTTCAAAATTTAATGAGAAATAGGTTAAAATTCCTGCACACTGAAAAACAGGGAACCACAATATCAAGTTATATTTTTCATTGCACAGATTGTTATGTATATAATTTACTATTATGTTAAGAAAGGTTAATAGATATATAAATATATATAATAGTGTGATTTTATTCTTTTATTTATTATTATTACGAATATAATAATAGATAAGCAACGACGCGGGGTGGAGCAGCTCGGTAGCTCGTCAGGCTCATAACCTGAAGGTCGTAGGTTCAAATCCTACTCCCGCAACCGTCTTTCAATCAGACAAACATTTGTGATTTTATTCTTTTATTTATTATTATTACGCATATAATAATAGATAAGCAACGACGCGGGGTGGAGCAGCTCGGTAGCTCGTCAGGCTCATAACCTGAAGGTCGTAGGTTCAAATCCTACTCCCGCAACCGTCTTTCAATCAGACAAACATTGCGGTTTCTCTTATTATAATGGCAGTGGTGTTTCTAACTTAAAGCTTGTTTTTTACCTATAGGCTCAATCATAACATTCAGTAAAAACTCAGGGTATTTATTGACAAAATTATAGCGGCTGCATGCATTTTTTCTTTTTTCTTATTACATCAAGAATTTCACTATACACTTTATTGTTGTCCTTATCTGCAATTACAGTAATAACATTACATCTATTAGGTTCTTTTACGGCTATTTCTTGAAATCCTTTTCGAATTTTGTGATAGAAATCAATGCTCATTTCTTCATACTTATTTTTGTCCTTTGCTCTACTGAGTCCAACTTGAACATCAATATCTAAAATAAATGTGATATCTGGATATTTAATTTCCACTAATTTGTGTAAGTCTCTTATTATACTCAATTCAACACCTAGTCCATACCCTTGATACGCAATAGTTGAATCGATAAATCGATCACAAATAACTATCTTTCCCTCTTCAAGAGATGGCAATATTAATTTTTTCATATGTTCGTGCCTCATCGAGATAAGCAGCAAGAGTTCAGAAATAGGATCAATATTATCCTTAAGTAGTAATCCTCTTATTTTTTCTGCAAAATCAGTACCACCTGGTTCTCTAGTCAATACGACATTATTTTCACCGTGAATTTGCTTGAAATAATTTGCAAGTAACTCAGACTGTGCTGTTTTACCAGAACCATCTATTCCTTCGAAGGTTATGAACATAAATTTTATAGTTACAATGCTAAATGAAAACAGTGTACATAGAAACCATTTGACATTTAAGCAATAAGATCATAGATTATGGTATACAATACTCTGTGGTATGGTTAAGCTAGACACTCCTAAAATAGATTTAGACTTTAATGCAAAGAATTTTAATCTCCTGGGAGTGGATAACAAATATTATACATTAAGTGACTGCTATGGGGAAAATGGTCTCATTGTAATGTTTATATGCAATCACTGTCCTTACGTTCAATCAATTATTAGCAATCTAGTAAGCGATGTTAATTTGTTGAAAAAAGATTATCAGGTAAACGCCGTTGCAATCATGCCAAATGATGTAAATGAGTACCCAGAAGACTCCTTTAAAAACATGATTAATTTTGCGAGGGAAAATAAGTTTACATTTCCATATTTGATTGATAATAACCAAGAAGTAGCTAAAGAGTATGGTGCTGTTTGTACCCCTGATTTTTTTGGCTTTAATTCCAAACTAGCCCTCTGCTATCGCGGGCGTTTTAACAACACAAAAAAAGAGAAAGTTCAAAATTACGAAGTAGGAAGTAGTGATCTATTTCAAGCCATGAAATTTATTGCAGAAACTAGCAATCCTCCAGTTGACCAAAAATCAGGCATTGGTTGTTCGATAAAATGGTCTAATTCTACAGGTTAAATATTATGCACAGCGGCTCTCAGCATTTGTTTGATATTATAATTTTACTCTCTGCTGCTGTGTTTATAGTCATAGCGTTTTGGAAAATGAATATTAGTCCAGTACTTGGTTACTTTGTTGCAGGTGCATTGATTGGTTCTCATGGATTTAATCTGATAAATTCAGTTGAAGTAATGGATAACTTTGCAGAGTTTGGCGTAGTTTTCCTATTGTTCATTATAGGTCTTGAATTGACATTTGAACGCCTTATAGCTATGCGTAGGCATGTGTTTGGGTTTGGTTCCCTTCAAGTTATAGTTACCATGATAGCAATATGGTGCATTGCTCTTGCCTTTGGAGTAAATACAAACATGGCAGCAGTTATCGGTGGTGGACTTGCACTATCCTCAACAGCAATAGTGTTGCAGGTCCTGCAAGAAAAGGGTTCCCAAGCAAGCCAAGTTGGTAGATTATCAATAGCAGTGCTACTAATGCAGGACTTTGCAGTGGTACCTCTAATAGTACTAGTGCCCCTGCTTACTGGCAATTCTGAACACAGCTTAATAAGCTCGTTGGCAGGCTCATTAGTGCAAGCAGCTATTGCATTGGTGTTGATATTTGTAACTGGTAGGTTGTTACTGAGGCCATTGTTTTCGGTTATTGCCAAAATGGAGAGTAATGAAATCTTTATATCAACAACACTTCTGATAATATTAGGATCAGCATTTATTACTGAACAATTTCATTTATCAATGGCATTAGGCGCATTTGTTGCTGGGTTACTAGTTGCAGAAACAGAACACAGGAATTCGGTAGAGCATGCAGTATTGCCATTTAAAGACTTATTTCTTGGTTTATTCTTTATGACTGTTGGCATGTCTATTGATATTGACCTTTTACTCAATAAGTTACCACTCGTTACTTTATTATCAATTATCCTTATCATTTTAAAGACGTCCATTATATATACATTGTGTAGATTTTTTGGATTTAGAAGTGCACCTGCAATACAAGCTGGATTACTTCTTGCACAAGGAGGTGAATTTGCATTTATTTTATTCCGTTTAGCAGATGAATTAGATGTACTATCAAGTGAAATCGCTCAAGTGCTTATGATGGTAACTACAGTAACTATGGCTTTTACCCCCCTTTTATCGGGAATTGGAGACTGGATAGCAAATTCATTTAGCACTGAAAAAATAATACTAGACGATGAAGCAATCGAAACAGACACACAAGATCTTTATAACCACGTAATAGTTGCCGGTTTTGGTAGAGTGGGATATATGGTAACGAAAATGCTTACTGCGGAGCATTTAAGTTATGTTATTGTGGATATTCAATCAAAAATAGTGAAAGAAGGAAAAAATGACAGTTTCCCTATATATCTTGGGGATGCTACAAGATATGAAATTTTAAAATCAGTAGGAATAGAAAGAGCTCAAGCTCTTGTGGTTTCAATAAAGAACGAAGTCACTATAAAGAAAATAGTTTCTCTAGTTGCAACAAACTTCCCGCATGTAAATATTATAATACGTTTACCAGATTTGAATAATGTGGAGGTTTATAAAGATCTAGGGGTTAGTAAAGTTATTCCCGAAACGTCTGAAATTGGATTGCAGCTAGGTGGAGCAGCATTAAGTTTAAGTGGTATTAGCGACAGCGGAGTTACATCTTTAAAAGGTAAATTTAGAAAAGGCAACTACAGTATGTTAAAAGACCTTGGTAGTGATAAAGATGAGTAATCCTCTATTACTTTAATTAGTGATCAGAAAAACACATTTATTAAGCAACTATACTCTCTAGAAAGGTGAAATTGACCTTATTGTAACTATGAACAAAATAATAATAAAAAAATTTGGTGGTACTTCGCTAACTGACTTAAATCGAGTTGCAAATCTAATAAAAAACGATATTGAAAAAGGTTATAATGTAATTGCTGTTGTATCCGCTGCTGCAGGATTCACTGACCAAATGGCTTTTCAAGCCAGGCAAATTTCAAATTTAAACTGTAGACAAGAGTTATCAGAGTATGATGTCCTGCTTTCAGCAGGAGAACAAGTCTCTTGCGGGTTATTAGCTATCACTCTTCTGTCTATTGGAGTTAATGCTAAATCATGGCTCGCCTGGCAGTTACCAATTCTAACGGATAATTTTTATTCTGAATCTAAAATAAAAAAGATAAAAATTGACCATATAAAAAGATCTTTTGCTGAGGGTTATACTACTGCAATCATTGCTGGTTTTCAGGGTATATACGATGATAGAATCACTACTTTTGGTAGAGGAGGATCCGACATCTCAGCAATTGCCTTTGCTGTAGTTTTTGGTATCAGGACTTGTGAAATTTTTACTGATATTGACGGAATATATACAGCAGACCCAAAAATTATTCCAAGAGCACGCAAGCTTAAATCTATCTCTTACAATGAAATATTGGAGATGTCGTCATCTGGTGCTAAAATATTGCATAATCGTTCAGTACAACTTGCAATGAAGCATAATATTAAGGTGCAAGTGTTATCCACTTTTGAGAAAGGAGAAGGCACTACAGTACTACACGAAAAAGATGTACTGGAAAGATACTTAATTACTGGAATAACTTATAGCACTCACGAAGCTCTTGTAACTTTTACTAACTTTGTAAATACTATGGATACTTTAAGAGATATAGCAAGAGCAAACGTTAAAGTTGACATGATACATGGGTCAAGCTTTTTGATTTCTAAATTTGATGTTGATTTAATGACAAAGTTATTGAACAAAAATGAAAATTATGTCGTAAATAATAATATAGCTAAAATTTCAATAATTGGTATTGGTGTTATGTCTAACACTGAAGTGATGTACCGCACACTCAAGGTTTTAAGCGAAAAAAAAATAGAAATACTTGCTATCACAATGTCCGAAATCAAGATCAGTATAGTTGTTCAAAAAAAACACGCTGAGGCTTTAATTAGAGATTTACATACCGAATATGAGCTTGATGTATGACAGCACGCTTGAAATTTATTTACTTGATAATTCAAAAAACTTGAAAGAGCAAAGATAGTTATTGAAATTATCTTGATTTACATCGGTTATCCAAGTTTGACATTGAATGCTTAACACCTCCTCAATTAACACCTTTCTGTAATCTTTATCCAGATGAGACATTATATCGTCAAGCAGGAGAAGAGGTGCTTTATTGTAATGAATACACCTTGCTTTTACACTAGATAAGATGATAGAAAGCAGTAATAGCTTTTGCTCTCCAGTAGAACAAAGATTTATTGGCATGTCCCCTTTTTGGCAAAAAACCCGAAAATTATCATTATGTACAGAAAAGGTTACTCTACCAGTTAATGAGTCTTTTTCTCTATTTTCCTTTAGACGATTCTGAAAATATTCAGCAGTATCGTTCAAAGTTAGCTGACTACTAAATTTCAAACTTGCCTTTGGAAAAGACTCACAAGAATGGTTATCAATTGTGTCCTGTAGTATTTTTAAAACAGAAAAACGCATACGTAAAATATCAACTGCATTGGTAGCCATGACATTTTCAAGGCTAGAGAGCCAATTTTCTTCTAAAATATTCTCTCTAAGCAGTTTACTTCGCTCATGTTTAGCTTTCCTGTATTTCATATAGCAATAAGTGTAATTTTCTTCAAACAGTGAGACGATACGATCTAAAAATTTTAATCTGTCACTCGGAGAATTAAGAAGAATATAGTCCATTTGTGGAATGAGCCATATTACATTGGATATTCTATATAGAGATGAATAACTTGATTGTGTTTTTCCATCAATTTGTATTAGTTTATTATTAAGATTCTTTCCTATACCAATTGAGTTAAAGTATGTTCCATTAAAAAAGTCATAATGCACTGCCCAATCTTCATTACTGAGTCTATTTTGCATCTCACTAATTTTTACTTTTTTCATGCCATTACTTTTAGCAAGCAATGAGATTGCTTCAAGTATATTAGTTTTACCAATACCATTTTGACCAGTTATTACAACCGATCTATCGTCTAAATCCAGTTCGAAATTTGAATGACTACGGAAATTATGTAATTTCAATTTTTTTATATAGCAATGGGTAGCCATTCTTTAATTTATATTCTGCTTACTTCCTCTAAAACCTCATCAACATGTCCACTTACTTTTACATTTTTCCAAATCTTCACTACTTTACCTTTTTTATCTATTAAAAAAGTAGTACGCTCTACTCCTATATACTTTTTGCCAAACATACTTTTCTCTACCAAAACACCATACTTTTCCAATATTTCAGCATTTTCATCAGAAACTAAAGAAAATGGAAGAGAATATTTTGCTTTGAAGTTAGCGTGGCACTTAACACTATCTTTTGATACACCAATTATCACTGTGTCAAGAGAAGAAAAATTTTCTATATTGTCTCTAAAGCCTTTTGCCTCCATTGTGCAGCCCGGAGTATCGTCCTTAGGATAAAAATAAAGAACTACATTTTTTTTATCAAAAAATTCACTCAGTGATAAAATCACACCAGAGTCTGTTGGCAAGCTAAAATCAGGTGCATTATTTCCTATTGTTAATTCCATACTTTTCTCCATTATCAACACTTTTATGTTACTATATTATATAGTAATAGGAAGAGAGGATAAATGAAAGTAGCTTTTCAGATGGATGAAAGTATAAATTTTGAAGCTGATACTACATTTTCATTAATAAAAGAAGCGCAAAGAAGGAGGTACGAAATTTTTGTTTATGTACCTAATAATTTAGCACTAAAGTTAAATCAGCCAATTGCCCTTGCTCAGAAAGTAAGTGTTGATGATTGTAGCTTCATTTCAAAAGAGGATGTAGTAATCAACCTAAATGAAATGGATATCATATTTATCAGACAAAATCCACCATTTGATATGCGGTACATTACAACAACCTATATCTTAGAAAAGACTACTGCGTTAGTAATAAATAATCCAACAGAAATAAGAAACTGCCCTGAAAAATTAATTACTTTACTGTTTACAGAGCTAATTCCTCCAACTTTGATCACTGAAAATATATTGATGATTAGAAATTTTTATCACGACTATCAAGATATCATCTTGAAACCACTATATAGCTATGGAGGAAATGACGTAATAAGAATACAAGATCAAAATAGCATTCAAGTGGTAGTCGATCTCATGATTGCAAAACATGAATGTCCTATAATTGCACAAGCGTTTTGTAAAAAGATAAATACAGATAAAAGAATACTGCTATTGGATGGAAAGCCAATAGCAGTAATGAAGCGAGTTCCAAAGTCTAGCGGAGAAATAAGAACAAATTTGAGACTCGGAGCAAGTTTTGAGCCTGTCCAAATGAATGATAGAGACAACGAAATATGTAATAAAATTGGTCCTGAGCTAAAGAAAAGAGGGCTAATATTCGTTGGCATTGATATTATAGATGACTTCCTTCTTGAAATTAACACAACTTCGCCTACGGGAGTAGTTTATATCAATAAGTTGTATAGTAAATCACTAGAAAAAGAACTATGGGATGTATTTGAAGAAAAAGCAATTCGTCAACTAAGTTCTTGAGCTATTTCCTTAATAAATTCAGCAACTCCATTCCTTATTCTTGTTTTCTTAGTATTATTAGCCATATCAAGCAATTTTTGACAATTTTGTAATAAATCAACTAGCAACTCTCCTAGATTCTTTTTTGCGTTACTATTTTGCTCAACCATTACAGCTGCTCCCGAATCTTCAATATGTTTTGCATTATAAAATTGATGGTTATCTTTTGAATGAGGATAAGGAATATATACAGCAGGACGCTCAGCAAGAGTAATCTCTGCTATTGAAGTTGCCCCCGCTCTGCTAATTACTAAATGAGCATTGGCCAGTTTATTTTCCATATCATTGAGAAACTCACTTAACTCACAATCAATTCCTTCACTTTTGTATAGACTCTTGACCTTGTTTATATTTTTCTTCGTACATTGCTGCGTTACTCTAATCCTTTCTTTTACTTCAACAGGTAGATCACAAATTACACTGCTCACTACATCATCAAAAAAATTTGCACCCTGACTGCCTGCTATTATTAACACGTTTAAAACTGTTTCAGCTCTAGAATAGCCTTGTGCTTCTATATCGACAAAATTTCCTGTAAAAACGCATTTACTACCTTCTGCATACTTAGTCTCTGGAAAGCTAGTTGCAATTAATTTTGCACTCTTGAAAAAGAATCTATTTACTCTCCCTAAAACTATATTTTGTTCATGTAAAATTATAGGTATAGAAAAAATCTTTGCTGCAAAAAGAGTTGGAAAAGAAGCGTAGCTACCAAAACCAATGATTAGCTTTGGTTTTAATTTTCTTGTTTGATACAGTGCTAATAGAAAACTATACATTAATAAAAAGAGAAACTTAAATTTGTTACCACTTGGCTTGCACAATGGTAAAATATAACTTTCTGTGTTGATGGTTTTTTGATCAGTGAATAATATACAATTGTGCCCTTGTGCCTTTAGTGCTTTTGCTAAGGTTATAGCTGGAAAAACATGCCCACCTGTACCGCCTGTTGCTAGAATAATATCCATCTGTGAATAGCAATGTGATAATAGATTATTAATCATTTTTTAATAATCTGCATGTAAAATTTTATTAAGCTTTGTGATAGTTGAGTCTAAAATGCCTGAAAGTAGCAACAGTAAAAACGTAAAAACAAGCCTCAAGAGCAAAGAGAAGGCGAAAGAGGAGGTTTTATAGGATTGTTAAAAAGCATAACAAAAGCTCTTTTTAACTCAGTTGTTGATCTACCTCAGCAAGAACAACTCAATAAAAATATTGATAGACAACAAGGTTTAGACAGTAAAAGAACAAGCCCAGAGGATCTTAATCAGGAAAAAAAAACTTGAAGTGAAAGAAGCAGCTGAAGGGTTAAAAGAAAAGTTAGAAAATCCGATATTGGTAATCAATCTATTAGAATTCAATCGCCTAATCAGGATAATTGTAGCTCTAAAACAATGAATCATTAGCTTAACTATTTAACGATTCATCATCTGCAGAAAGTACTGATTCGTGTATAATTTCCGAAACAGTTGGATGAGGAAAAATAGTAGATTTTACGTCGCAGTCTGTTCCCTCTAGTTGCTTTGCAAGAGCGAAATTGCTAATTAACTCTGTTACTTCCGCTCCTATCATGTGAGCTCCAAGAAGTTCGCCTGTTTTTTTGTCTATAATTGTTTTCACTAAACCTTCAGTTTCACTTAGCGCAATAGATTTACCATTAAAGTTGGAGTGAAATTTTCCTACTTTTATATCGCATCCACTTTTTATTGCCTGTTCCTCAGTAAGGCCAACGCTTGCTACTTGCGGATGAGAGTAAGTGCAATTTGGCATGCACTCTTTTTTTAACTTATGAGCATTTTTACCAGCAATTTTCTCAACACAGATTACAGCTTCATGACTTGCTTTATGCGCTAAACACGGGGGACCAGCTACATCACCTATTGCATACACACTTGATTCACTTGTTTCATACCACTCATTCGTTTCAATAAAACCAGAAGGACTAAACTTAATTTTTGTATTTTCTAAACCTATATTTTCAGTGTTTGCTTGAACGCCAACTGCAACAATTACTCTATCGAATTCTTTATTATCACCACTACTTAGCTGCACTTGAACAGAGTCTTTATTTTTAGTAAAAGTTTTTACACTATTGCTCGTATATATTTTTATTCCTTGTTTTGTAAATATCTCTTGTACTAAATTTGAAATGTCTTTATCTTCCAGCGGCAAAATAGTGTCTTTTACTTCTATAATTGTTACATCAACACCCAAAGTACTATAAAAACTTGCAAATTCTATTCCTATCGCACCAGAACCTATGATTAGTAGCGATTTTGGTAACTTCTTTGGAGTCATAGCGTGCTGCGCATTCCATATTAAATCTCCATCTACTTCTATTCCAGGTAGATTTCGCGCTCTAACACCTGTTGCTAAAATGATATGATTGGAAAAAATTTCCTCCTCCTTTTTGTCATTAAGAATTTTTACAGTACGATTACCTACAAGTTTACCAAAGCCTTGATGAACTTTGATGTTATTTTTTTTCATCAAATATGCAACACCGCTTGACAATTTATCAACAACGTTTCTTGAGTATTTCACTATTGATTGTATATCAAAACTTGCATCCTTTACTTTTATGCCAAATTCTTCTGATCTTGTTATTAACCTATAAATTTCAGATACTCTAAGTAGCGATTTTGTTGGTATACAACCCCAATTTAAGCATATACCACCCAAATTTTCTTCCTTTTCAACAATTGCAGTTTTCAATCCAAACTGTGCCGCTCTAATTGCTGCTATATAACCACCAGGACCGCTGCCTATAACTGTAATATCATACTCATTCATCAGATTTCTTCGTATTCAAAAAGATTATATATAACATATGGAACCCGTATGATCAATGCTCAGGTGCATAGAAGCGGCTTGACAAAGCTTCCCACATTTCTTCTTATACTAATAAGAGTATTTATCCTTATTTTTAATCTCCGCGGGTTTAACAACAAAACTCAGATATTTATTGGCAGATTACATAAAAATTATAGCGGATGCATGTTTTTTAAATTTTTTCTACTTCAGCCAAAACATGCTTGTTAGCACATTATCAATTTACATTATTAAAACTCGCTATATAGGGATTCTTTTGCCTTTTTTTTATTTGGTAAATTTATTAATATTTATAGCTAAAGCTTCAGAACAGCACTTGATGCTGAAATCTTTACTATAAATAGGTATATTGAGCACAAAATTATGCTAAAACACAACGTTTTGGTGAGACTATGAACAAACTTAATCCCAGTATCTGGGCACTGGGATGACAAGAAATAGGCTACTTGAATAACAACGGAAGGTTGTTTGGATGATAGTTACACTTCCAGTGTCAGCTACTCGGATGACAAGAAAGAGGGCACTGACATGCTGAACCATAATGCTCGTACAGCTGTGCAAGAATCAGTGGGTGTGACTTGCAAAATTTTTAAATTACGGACAGAACCAAGTAAAGTACAAGTACAGCGTCTATACCAGTTGTTGTTGTGCCTTATTTCTTTCTCTACAATACATTTTACCTGATAAGAATAGAGCTACTATAAGATAAATAAGATTCCATGTTGCTAACGAAACACCAAAGATATAATGAGGTCTGTCACAAGACGGAGAGTAATTAGGGTTTAATAGATTATTTCTTAGCTCTTCTATGCTAACGTTACCACTTACTTGCTGTGTACAGCCTAAAACATCATGAAATAAGTGGAGTTCAAGACCTACATGATAAAAAGATATTATTGCACCAATGAGATAGCTGCAAAACATCGCATAGATTAGGATTTTGTTTTCTTTGAACATGTACGCAACTGCAAGTAGCCCTGTAACATAGTAAGCTACTCGCTCATATATACATAACTTACACGGTATCATATTGAAAAAATACTCTAGCACATATGCAAAAATTAAAGCGACAGCGCTTGACAGGAGAAAAATTATAGAACTGTTATTTACATCTGACATAGTTGATGGATTACTACAATATCTGCGAATAGTCAACTCTTGTTTTACAACGTTCCATGTAACGATAGAACACTAAGTACTATGTTACCACTTTTACACCCTATAAATATGCTCGCCGTTATATATTGGTTTAGTAATCAGACCTTTCATATCAGTTGCAACTCTAGTATCACTATCTATTTTTGCAATTTCTTCTTTGGTATACAATACATCCTTGTTTTTCGTCCAGCTATTGTCATATTGAATATCAACTTCTCCTCCATTTGTTTTGAAGACGAATATTTCTTCTATAAATGATTTTTATCAAATGAGTATTCATTAGAAAGAATGTGACATATTATAACATCTGTAATTGTGTAAACATAAGATGATGCTGATCTAAACATAGGATAATATGTTTTAAATATTCTCTTAACTTCATTATAAATTTTCTTGATCTTTATTCTACCAGCATCACTTACAGCAATGATAGCGTTCTCAATATCTATCATACCGCTGTAGCTGTGACCTGTTACTTCATTTTCAGCAAGTAGAAAGCCCTGTTTAGCATGAATCTCACCAATTTTCCTGTCTTCTGTAGGTAAGATATCAAAATCAAAATAGATCATAGGAAACTTCAGTGCCAACAACATAAATATACGTATACTGTCTATCTCAAAACCAAAAGATAATCTTTCATCTTCTGGAGTAGAGTATAGATCTCTAAAATATTGAGAAACCTTGTATAAAGAACATTTAGATTTTTCAATTTGCCACATTTTTTGTAAATGAAAGCTAAACTCATATTCCCCTAAATCCAGTTCATTAAAATCTATAAGCTATATATTTTTATTTGGGTTAAATTTTCTGTTTGATATTTTATTCTCCAACTCTTTACGTTGCATAGTAGTAAAACCAGATCCATTTATTACTAATTTCACTACACGTATACTTTCCCTCTTTGCCCATTCGATCAATCTCTCCACGTATTTTTCTGGAATTAGATATCCATATTTTCGGGGAAGCCAATGAAACACTAAGGGTGTATCAACCGTGAAAGCATGTGGAGATCCAGGACTTAAATCTTGTCCTTTATAATTCATAGCAAAAGTACTAAATAAGTTAATACTTTGCTATATAATATTAATTTATCAACTACTTATTTAAGTAATATTTTTAATAAATAATATTACTTAAATAATATTACCTACTTTACATAGGGATTTTTGTTCTTTTTCAAAAGTAATCTGACTGGTACGCCTTCAACAAAGAAGTTTTTTCTAAGACCATTAGTCAAATAACGTTTATAACTCTCATCAATACTTTCCGGGACGTTGCATACCAAAGAAAAAGCTGGAGGTTTGGTGCCAATTTGAGCAATATACTTCATTCTAATTGCTCTACCTTTTATAAGTGGGTGAGAATGTTTTTCCACAGCATCTATTAGCCAATTATTCAGTTTTGCAGTGCTGATCTTCTTGTTTAAGGATTCACTCACTTCAAGACACTTATCTATCACATCACCACAGCGCATACCTTTCAATGCAGAAATTGTTACAGTTGGCACTTCCAAAAATAACCGAGTCACTTCCTGTTGTTTGACAAATTTTATTAACTTACTTCTGTCATCCTTACCTATTAAATCCCACTTATTTAAAACAATGATAATTCCCTTACCCCCTTTAATTGCAGATTCAGCAATTGATAAATCCTGCTGCTCAACGCCAAGTAAGGAATCTAGCATTAAAATCACTACATGAGAGCGCTTTATTGACTCTATACTTTTTTCAACAAATCTTGATTCTAAGTTATCAACAACATTTGCCTTTCTGCGGATTCCCGCAGTATCGATGAGAGTGATTAATTTCCCATTATGGTCGTATGAAATATCCACAGAGTCACGCGTGGTACCAGGTTTTGAGCTTACTATTAGTCTATTTTCTGCAAGTAAACTGTTTAAAAAAGTTGATTTTCCAACGTTTGGGCGACCAATGATTGCAATCCTCAGTCTAATGGACTCACTTTCAGGCAGCTCAGTTTTTTTGTTAAAATCTTCAATAAAACCAGCTAATATATCATAAAGATCAATCATACCGAGGTTATGTTCGGCTGAGATGTACACCGGACCTATGAAGTTGAAGAACTGCAAATAATCAACATTTTCCGATTTATGACTTTCGCATTTGTTTGCTATTAGTATTACAGGCTTGTTCGTTTTTCTCTTCAGCCACTTTGCAAACTCTTTGTTCTGCTCGTTTTGCACTTTTGCATCAACAAGAAAAAAAATTACATCTGCGCTTAATAAAGAAAACTCTATTTGTTCAATAACTTGTAGTGAAAAAGCGGTTTGGTCATTCCATCCTCCTGTATCTATAACTTTAAACTCTAAATCACCAATTCTTCCAATTCCTTCACGCCTATCTCTCGTTACTCCTGGGATGTCACTAACTACAGCTGCTTTTCTTCTTACTAGCCTATTAAACAGAGTTGACTTACCTGCATTTGGAAGGCCTATTATGACTATTTTCAGCATAGTTTAAGAGCGTATTTTATACATAGTAAATTATAATCAAAATTTTTCATTTTAACTATTGACTTGATAGATTATACACCTACTACTAAAATTAGTATATTTTATCTTAAGTTTATTAAGTAGAATTGGAGGCACTATGCATAATGAAAATGAAACTTTAATAATGAATTTCGATCAAGTTGCTCAATTAACTCCTCAAATTTATAAATTAGGGACACCTTATAACAAAAGGACACGTATATATAACTATATAACTTTAGCTAAAGCATTGGAGAATCTCAATGATCAATACGTGTAAAGTTAAGAAGAAGTGAGGTAAAGTTGGTGTAAAGAAAAGAAAAAGAAGATATAAATTCTTCTAAATTTAACAAACAAAATGGAGAACTTATACAATGAAAAGAATAGTTTGCATCTCAAAAAAGCTCAAAGAATTTTTTAATGAAAAAGCAGATAAAATCTCAACCACAACAGGATTCATAAAAAGAAAGAGGAAGCTAAAAGGCTCATCGTTTGTAAAAGCCATAGTCTTGGGTAATATAGGGATTGATAATTGTAGTATAGAGATAATTTGTTAATTATTGAGTGGAGACTCGATAAATATAACAAAGCAAGTTCTGGACTTTAGATTTACCAAGGAAGCAGTGGAATTTATGAAAAGAATGTATAATGAGTCTTTAGTTTTATTTAAAAATAGCTTAAAAGGTTGATTGCAGAACTTTGAAGCACTTTAGAAGTGTTAAGCTATTGGATAGTAGCTATATCAGCCATACCTAATGGTATGGAAAATATATATAAAGGTTATGGTAATAGCTACAGTAGTTATGAAAGTAATACTAAGTATGGAATAAAGTTACAATTAGTTTTTGACTACCTAACCCAGACATTAGAGCAGCTTAATATAACTGAGGGAATAAGGTCAGATCAGTTGTATAGAAGACATTTAAGCAATATATCGAGCAACGATTGACTAATATCTGATTTGGGTTATTTTGTGCCAAGTTCCTTTAAACAAATCAATGAAGCCGGAGCTTATTTTATAAGTCGTTATAAATCTGATACCACCATATATGGTATATAAACAAATCAAAAAATAGAGTTATTAGAATGTTTAGAGGATAAATTGTTTCTAGAAAATGAGGTGCTGTTAGGAAAAGAAATAAAAATTAAAGTGAGAATTATATGTCAAAAATTAACTGAAGAACAGTCTATAATTAGAAGAAGTGCTAATAGGTTAGCAAAATCAAATGGATATACATCTTCTCAAAAGAATCAAAAATTGCTGGATTGGTTAATATTCATAACTAACGTTCTAGAAAATAAAATTAGTGCTGAGCAGGTATTAATAATTTACCGAGTAAGATGGCAGATTGAATTATTATTTAAATTGTATAAGAGTCACATCAGGCTTGACGAATTTAAAGGAAAACCATACAGAGTATTATGTAAACTATACGCTAAATTGCGCGCAATTATTATATTTCATGGAATGGTTGGTTGTACAGAACTAAAAAAGGGTACAGAACTTAGTCTAATAAAGGAATTTATTGAGCTTAAAAGGCAAGTTAGAGAGCTATTCTTAACATTAAATTGTGTAGTCAGTAAGATACAAATTTTCCTCAAAAAAAAACTCGCCTCAACCTGGTCAAAATTCTCCTTAAAAGACAAATATAGAAAAACAAGAATATCAAATTTGAGTGCACTAAATTTGCTCATTTTCCCTTAACTTGACGCGTATGGTTTATAGAATAGGAAAAAGCAAAGTGTACAAATGAAGTAGCTGATAAAGTTGTAGCTGATATGAGGTTGAGAGGAAAAGAAGATAAATCATTTACTGCATGGGTATCGTTAAAAGAGGGCAGAGGTGAGTTAAATTTGATAACTCGTTTCCTGGTAAGGCCTTAAGGGATATTAATCTAAAAATTGGAGCTTTTACATTGGTATCTCTAGAAGATAAAAGGTTGGTGCGTATTTCACAAAGTGATGATTGTATAAGGCTTTATCAAATACTAAATGAGTCTTGTATAATTAGATTTAACTGCAAAGTGGGTGATAGAGATTGCAGTATTGCTTTAAATATTAGTGAAAATGGTAACGTATTTTGTACTGATTTAAGTGATAATATAAGTCCTGAGGACTTCAAGGAAAACAAAACTGTAAAAACAAATTGGCTATTATGAGAATAAGAAGATGGATAAATATAATGACATGACTCTAGTAAAATTGGTCTCATTGGCTTCAAACTTACAAGGAATTGAAAAAGAAGTTATAACAATTAATCCATCAACAGGTGTAACAAGTGCAAGTGCACAGAATGTTAGTGAGTCTCAGCATTCTCAAAATATTAAATAGAAATTGCTAGCGCATTAATTATCGTACACATACACCGTTGCATGCAGCAACGGTGTATGTATATAATCAATAGGATTTGTAAGCTCAATAAAGTTTACAACCACTTTGAAAGTTATTTTACTACATGCAAGACTCTGAAATACTAGAAACTCTAAAGATCAAAACATTAGAAGCCGAAAAAGGAGGAGGTCCTGATAGAGTTAACAAGCAACATGAAAAAGGAAAGCTAACCGCTAGAGAAAGGCTGAGTATATTGCTCGATGAAAATTCATTTCAAGAGTATGATAAGTTTGTGAAGCATCACGCAACTGATTTTGGCATGCAAAATGCTGATTTTTTAGGTGATGGAGTTGTAATTGGCCATGGTACTATTTATGGGAGAAAAGTTTTTGTTTATTCTCAGGATTTTACTGTCTTTGGTGGATCACTTGGTGCATCACATGCAAAAAAAATATGCAAAATTATGGATATGGCAATTAATGCCAGAATTCCAATTATCGGACTAAACGATTCTGGTGGAGCCAGAATCCAAGAAGGAGTAAATTCCCTTGCCGGTTACGGAGAAATTTTTCAAAGGAATGTAAATGCATCAGGCGTGATACCACAAATCTCTCTAATCATTGGCCCATGTGCTGGCGGTGCAGTTTACTCTCCAGCGCTAACCGATTTTATTTTCATGGTAAAAAATAGCTCATACATGTTTATAACCGGACCAGATGTAGTGAAAAAAGTTACATACGAGAACGTAAGCCACGAAGATCTCGGTGGAGCAAAGATTCATACGAGTAAAACAGGAGTAGCAGATTTTGCATTCAATAATGAAGTTGAAATGCTACTAGAAATGCGAAAATTCTTTACCTTTTTGCCAGCAAATAATCAAGAGTTGCCAAGAACTGTACCAATCTGCGACTTAATTGATGATGTTGATGAATCTTTGAACACTCTAGTTCCTAGTAATCCTAATACTCCTTATGATATGTATGAACTCATTGAAAAGGTGTGTGATGAAAGGAAATTTTTTGAACTAAAACCCAATTTTGCTCGCAACATCATAGTTGGCTTTGGCAGAATTGGAGGAAATACTACTGGTGTTGTTGCAAATCAACCTATGCACCTTGCAGGATGTTTGGATATTGACTCTTCAAGAAAAGCTGCGAGGTTTGTAAGATTTTGTGACGCATTTAACATTCCCATCATCACACTTATTGATGTTCCAGGGTTTTTACCTGGCACGAATCAAGAATACAATAATATAATACAACACGGAGCAAAACTGCTTTACGCTTACGCTGAAGCGACCGTGCCGAAAATTAGCCTTATCACTAGAAAAGCGTATGGTGGTGCATATATTGTTATGAACTCAAAGCATTTAAAAGGTGATATAAATTATGCTTGGCCAACCGCTGAGATAGCTGTAATGGGCCCTGAAAGTGCAGTTGAAATTATATTTAGGCATGAAAAAGACCAGCAAACGTTAATCAAAGAATATAAAGAGAAATTTGCTAATCCATTTTTTGCCGCATCACATGGATACATTGATGACATTATAGTACCAAGTAAAACAAGGCATCACTTTCACAAAGCATTAGAGCTACTTAAAAACAAGAAAGTAGAAAGAATATGGAAGAAGCATGATAATCTTCCTTTGTAACTTCCTCTCAGTCTTTATTGTAAGGTCTTCACTGCCGTTACACCAAGACTAGTGCTTGGATTACCAATAACGCTATTTCGGGTTCTTTTTTTTTCTAAAATATATTCTTACCTTAGCTAAAATTTACTTCTGCGTGTTTTAAATCTGATTATAATTACAATTAGGGATACTTTTAGAGCTCAAAAATTGATCTTTGTCTGCAGACTTTTTTTTATCAAACAATCGAACTCATACAAAAATGTAGCATTCCTCTTCAGCGTATGTGGGTGCATACACACATACTTAATTTCTGTCGTATATGCACTGCATTTTTTCTAATCTTTTTTTCATAGGGGGATTTTATGTTCAGTATTCCAGATACTTGACCTTTACTTTATCTCATAAAAACCAACTGGTACCTGCGGTTTTTATAGACTCAAAATTTCAATCAAAATTCAACTATTATTCAAAGAAACTTATAGTTATTCTTAGTGTTATTACTATAGTAACAGCGCTATGATGATAAGAATACGGAATCCTTTATAACTTTCTTCTCAGTCTTTATTATAAGGTGTTCCATAATATGGAAAGAGTAAAGTTTTAGAGAGATAATTAAAATTATCCTTATCACCTACTTAGCAATAAATTATATTTGCTTAATCGTAATTACTTACACATTCTTCAATGTCCTGTTTTATTTATGGTAAACATTAAGCTTAAAAATGTACACAGTCTATTAAATTATATTATTTGTTTTTTTTCCTTATATACATTCTGCTATTGCTTTAGATAACTCTTCATCACATTTAAAAAACTTACCTGATTTTTACCTTTTAGAAAACCTTTTGATAATATAGGAAAAATTATTAGAACTGACAATTTTAGAAGTTTTGATCTTGATAAAAGAAATAAGATTTATACCAATGCTCATAATAGTATCAGTCTTGTAAATATTATTAATAAAATTATCTTAGCTCAAGATAACTTATTCATACTAGAAAGTAAGCCGTATAATATAGTACTTGTTGATAATCCCAATCTTAGTAGAACTACAGGTGCTGCAGGAAAGGACTATGTGATTATTGAGGGAACTTAAAAAAATATCAAAGATTATACTAGAGTGATATCACATGAATTAATTCACAGATATATAGGACATATAATAGAGCAAGACAACGATAAGAAAATGAAACAAAATATAAGTGGTTTTTTGAAGGATTTACGGAATTTTATGGAGTGAAAACCTTACTTGACACGAAACTTATTGATAAAGATGAGTACTTAAAAATAAGTAATACTTCTTTAAAAGAATATTTTAATTCTTTAATACCTAATATTGATTTCGAAAAAATAAACCAAAAGCATTTACTTGATCAAAACATAAGCATGTTGAACTCTAATAGAGGTTTTACTCTTGCAATGATAATTGATGAGAAATTAAATGAGGTTAGTAATGGAAGGTGCGACTTATTAACTATTGTAAATAGTGTAGTAAGTGAAATAACTTCAAAGCAAGTTAATTTTAATGTTGACTTATTTGCAAGTCATTTAAAACATTACTCACCAGAGTCTCTTACAAAGGACATCATAGCCTCTATAAGGGATCCTGGCATACTTCTCAGTTTGTTACCTAGTAGATTACTCAATAAAAATTTAACTTTCCAAGATACTGATAAGTATAGTGATATATGCTTTAATTTAACTAGAAGCCTAGAATCACAAAAGATACGTGGGTTAAATTAGGTAGTGACTGCCATAATATGGGACTCCAGGATGGTCAAGAACTAAAATGCTATAGTATTGACTTTAATGGTGGTAATATTAAGTTAAAAGTCCTTGAAAACAAGATAACGAAAGTTATACATTTGAAAGCCAACAAAATAACGAGTAGCACTCCGATATATAAATAGCTCAGATAAATGCTTGATAAAAGCTATAGTAAACCTAGACTTTGCCATTTGAAGGCGAAATAATTATGAAAAACAATAAAGAAAAACAAGTGGATTTATTATTAGAGCTTCTTAGAGCTAATATCGTTCAAGTTAGTAGTAGTGTCATACTTAAAAGAATAGAAAAGCTTTCAAGCAATTTTCATGGTAGAAATAATCATAGTAGCCATTGTCAGTTTGATAGAGATGGTGGAGGGTATGGTAATATATGCTGGGCAGATAAGATTACAGAAAACCTGACTGACAATTATCATAAAAAGGATAAAGAGATTTCTATATAACTTTTACGGTAAAAATAACTACTTTGAACATATTGTTAATTTGATAGGTATAAAGTGAGCGTCCAATACATGTTAGGTTGCTGCGATAAAAAGAGCTTAATTAGAGGTAATTATGAAACCCAAAAAAGCTGGTACTATACTTAAAACTATATAAAGGTGTAATATTAATTACACCTACTGTTATTACTTTAATAAAGCTGACCAATCGTGGCGCAATCGAAAGCCTCATATATCGATGGAAATGATTGATAAGTTCAATGAACTTATTTCTCAAGGAGAACATGTGTCCCCCATAAGTTTGTTGAATATAACATAAGCAATACTAGTTGGGCTAAGTTCTTATCAGATAAATTTTTTAATAACTTTTTGAGTGATATGGAAAATATGCCTGACGATTGTAAGCAGTGTTGTTATGAAAATATTTGTGGTGGGGGAAGTTATGGTAACAGTTTTAACCCTACCAACGTAAATTTTAATAATCCTTCAGTATATTGCGAGGGATTTTTGGTAAAGGATTATACAAATTCTTTTAATGCATGGATTTTCTAAAGAAAATTACGGCAGTTATTATTGAATAGTAATACTGAAAAAGCAGCTTAATGGTAGTGTATAAAAGGTATTTACTAGACGTTTTTCTATAATTTAATTAGCACCTAGAGGGTTGACTTTATGAATATCGTCCCCTAAACTGCCGTTACCAAGATTCGAACTTGGGACCTCGTCATTACCAATGACGTACTCTACCACCTGAGCTACAACGGCAAGTTCACTTATTATGATAATGAATAACATGAAAAGAAATAAGGAAAAAGAAGAAGAGAGAAAAAGATTGGCAAAAGCTTTAAAGCAAAATATTCTAAAAAGAAAAAAACAGCAACAGAGTAGACAAGATGCCAGAACTCCCAGAAGTGGAAGTAATCTCTAACTTCTTATTTGATAAAATCAAAAATAAGAAAATAAGCAATGTGACAGTCAATAATTGTAATTTGCGTGTACCAACGATGAAGAATATTGATGATTTGCTAAAGGGCAAAGTTATAAATGATATCAAGCGTAGAGGTAAATATATAATCTCGAATATAGATTCTAGTATGGCTGTAATCATACACCTTGGCATGAGCGGAAAGCTTATATATGCTGAAGACAATCAAGCACAGAACAAACATGATCATTTGATATTCTTATTTTCTGACAACACTTCACTAATCTTTAATGACCCAAGAAGGTTTGGATTAGTGATTGTTTTAAACAGAGAGCAGGAACTAAATTTTTTTAATAACCTAGGAATAGAACCCCTCAAAGATGAATTTGACGGACATTATTTACAGAAGTTGCTAAAGAACAGAAAAGCAAATATCAAATCAGTATTAATGAATAATAAGCTAATAGTTGGCGTAGGTAACATATATGCTTCTGAGAGCTTATTTAGAGCTCGCATATCACCACTTAGGCTAGCACAAGATTTAACATATATAGAGTGCGAAAAACTTGCTATCGAAATAAAAAATACTCTGAGTGATGCAATTGCTGCTGGTGGTTCAACACTGAAAGATTATGCAAAACCATCTGGATCTGCTGGATACTTTCAAAATAACTTTTACGTATATGGTAAAGTGCAAAAACCTTGCAGAATCTGCAACAATATCATAACACTTATACGACAAAATGGTCGCAGCACTTATTTTTGCAATGCATGTCAGAATTAAATTTTATTTTTGCATATGATGCTCTTACCTGAAAAAGATCCTTTTGATTTGTTCTCAAAGTGGTATCAAGAAGTACTTAATTTTCCGTGTAAAGAGTCAACTGCAATGATGCTAGCAACGTGTAGCAAAGACTGCATTCCATCTGCAAGAGTAGTATTACTAAAGGAATATAGTAAAGAAGGTTTTGTGTTCTTTACTAACGTAAACAGTAGAAAAGGAAAAGAATTGACTGAGAACCCCAAAGCTGCACTCGTATTTTATTGGACAGAATTTTCTAGACAAGTACGAATTGAAGGAGAAGTTATGCTTCTAAGCGGCAAAAAGGCTGACGAATATTTCTCTTCTCGAGCACGTGATAGTCAAATTAGCGCGTGGTGCTCAAAACAATCAAGAGTTCTGAAAAATTGGCAAGATTTTAAGCAGGCTATAGAATTGAAAGAGAAAGAATTTCACAATACACAAGTTTCTCGTCCTGACTTTTGGGTGGGATTTTGTGTAATTCCAAAGGTAATTGAATTTTGGCAAGAAGGTGAATATAGGAGACACACTAGGTTTAGATATTCTCTTGTTGAGAAAAGCACTTGGAAAGTGGAGCAATTATATCCCTAACGTTAGAGAAAGCTACTCTGCAAATCAAAGATAAGGATTTATTGTCGTAACAGGACCTGATCAAGTAACTTTTTATGGCTTAAAAACTTGTTGTATGTAACGTATTGTAATACTTACGCAAAATATTTTAGTGCATTCTCAAATATGAGCATTCCATCACCATATTTTGGCATAGCTACTCCTGAACGTTTACATTTTTCTTTTTCAAGAGGCCAGTTATCCTGCTGAGTAAAAAATATTCCTCTCTCTGGGTGAGGCATTAAAGCTAAAACTCTACCACTTTTGTCTGACAAAGCTGCCAGGTCGTATATAGATCCGTTTGGATTGTAAGGAAATTGTAAATTTGCATATTCACCATTTTCATCAACGTAATGCAGTGCAACGGAATTATTTTCAATCAATTGATTTAAAATATCTTGATCCATAAAAAACCTGCCTTCTCCATGAGCAACAGGAAGATATAGCTCACTCAGGCCCCGTAGCCAAACAGAACTACTCTGCGGATTAACTCTCACTCTAATCCAACGACATTGGTAATTACCTATATCATTAGAGGTTAAAGCTAGATTAGAGAATTCTGGAACCAATTTTACTAATATCTGGCAACCATTACATATCCCTATAATAAGCTTATCCTGAGATAAGAAATTTTGAAATTCGTCTAACAAGTTGTTTTTCATACGCAAAGCAAATGCATTACCAGCACCAGTATCATCACCATAGGAAAAACCTCCTGGAATTGCAAGTATATTGCTTAATTTCAGTTCACTCGGATTATCTATAATATCATTAATGTGAACGATTTTTACTTCAATAGTATTAATACCAAGCTTTCTGCTGCATTCCATAAATGCAAATGCAGTTTCTTTTTCGCAATTTAAGCCATAACCAGATAGGATTGTAATTTTCATGAATCAAAAAACTCGAACTTTCTTTTTACAAAATTTGCTATTAAATTCAAAGCAAATAGCATTAACAATAAAGCTATAATTGCAATGGCAGCAAGCTCAATAAATGCAATTTCAGGACTACTTGACCATATGTATATTTGTACAGGTAAAACAGTTGCCGGATCGAAGAAGGATGTAGGTGTATCAGCAATAAATGCTACCATGCCTATCATAAGTAAAGGGGAAGATTCGCCTAAAATCCTTGCAATTGCAAGCACTGCACCATGTATTATCCGTGGCAACGCAATCGGTAAAGCGTGATCCAATATCACCTTGATGTGAGGTGCACCTAGCGCAAACGCTGCATCTTTTATTGCAATAGGAACGTTTGTAAAGGCATTTTTTGTTGCAATAATAATATTAGGCAGCATCATAAACGAAAGAGTCATCCCACCAACAAGCGGTGAAGAACGTGGTAAACCAAATATGCCCAAGTAGAGAGTCAGTCCTACCACACCAAATATTATAGAAGGCACTGCAGCAAGATTATTCATGCTAATTTCTACAATATTTGTGATTAGCCTATTTCTAGGCATAAATTCATAAAGACAGATACCTGACATAATTCCTATTGGCAATGCCAACGCTAAACATACTATAATTATCATTAATGAACCGATAAATGCCCCTAAAATCCCTGCATTCTCAGGCTCACGAGAATCAGACTTAAGAAACAGAGACTTATTAAAAAACTTTCTTACTCTTCCCTTATCTTTCAACCAATCAAGTAATTTAGCATAATGATCATTCAAACATTTATTTTTATATAGTGAATTGATCACACTCGATGCGGTAAACCAGATCTCATATTCACCACTATCTTTCACCTTCTTACGAAAAAAATTCTCTAGTTCTTTGTAAGAATCACGACTTAAAATTTCGTCACTGTCTTTAAAATCAGTTTCTTTAAACACCTTACGTAAAGAATCGTTAAGTAAGCCAATGAACTTATACCGCAAATCACTAGAATTATTCGTTAAAGTAAGATCAGCATTTATTTCAACTGGCAATAAAATTTTCGTTACTGTTAAAGCACTATAAGAGTTAACTAATATACTTAGTAATATACATATAGGACACCCAACTGAGACAATCAGTGCTGTAAGAGAGCAAAAGCATAAAATGCTATTCTTTTTATTTTTTCTTTTTACACGAGCATGTACGCGCTTAGATTGAAGTAACTTAAGGAAGTTTTTCTTTATTATACCCATTTACTTTTCTTTACATGAGGATTTGAAAAGACCTTCCCCTTTTCCAGTGCTCGACACTTAGATCTAACAGGCTTTGCCTGCAAATAATTTTTATATTTCTCATGAAAGCACAAGCCAAAAGGAGAATATGAAGCCCAGTGTCAAACATTGGGATAACAAGAGAGGGTTCTGAGATGATACAATCGACATCACTCCCTATTGTATCTACTTAGATTTTTTTTTAACATAAGTAGTACGTTCTTTGATCCTTGCAGCTTTCCCAAATAGCTTGCACAGATAATATAATTTTGCTCTACGGACCTTTCCCTTTCTCATCACTTGTACTGAAATTAATGCAGGAGAGTAAACAAAAAATTGTGATACTATACTTTCTCCATGACTTACCTTTCTAACTGAAAAAGAAGAGTGTAGTCCACGATTTCTTTTTGATATACATACGCCCTCAAATATCTGTGTACGCTCACCCATACTATCAACTACCTTAAAAGTGACCTTCAAATCATCGCCAGGACAAAAAGCTGGCATCTCTTTGGATAATCTTTGTATTTGTTGTTCGTTAAATTTTTCAAGCAAGTTTGTCATTTATCATCTCCATTCAACAATTCAGGTCGACGTTCCTTCGTTCTAATATATGACTGTCGCCTTCTCCAATCACTTACTTTTCTGTGATTACCAGACAACAGAACCTCAGGAACTTTATACCTATTCCACTGCTTAGGCCTAGTATATTGAGGATATTCAAGCATACCGCCACTATAACTAAAACTTTCTTCAGTAACGCTATCGAAATTATTTACTACACCTGGAAGAAGCCTAATACATGCATCGATAACCACCATTGCAGCTGGCTCACCTCCTGAAAGGATATAATCTCCGATACTTAACTCATAAGGAGTATACACATCAATTACTCTTTGGTCAACACCTTCAAATCGACCACACAATATTGTTACATGAGGAATTTCTGTTAGCTCCTTTGCAATGCTCTGATTAAATTTTGTACCAGATGGAGTCATATAAATAAATCTAGTATTTTTATGAGCAGAAAGCACATTATCAACTGCATTACCAATCACATCTGGGCGCATAACCATCCCTGCTCCACCTCCATATGGAACGTCATCCACAGTTGAATGTTTATCTTTAGCAAAAGAACGAATATTTACTATTTCAAGATTCCATATTTTTTTTTCCAACGCTCTTCCAGCAAGAGAATAGTTCAAAACCCCGGGGAACATTTCTGGAAATATGGTTAACACTGTGACACTAAACGTCATTAGCAAACTTGTAGTAAACTAAGCAGCAGTTTGATATCATCTTATAGTATACAGCTAAATTAATCATGTCACCGAATAAAATCATTTACGAAGGTAAAGCAAAATCCATTATAGCAACTGAAGACTCGTTAAATGTCATACAGCACTTTAAAGATGATGTTACAGCGTTCAACAAGGAAAAATATGAAATTATTGAGGGCAAAGGAATAATTAATAATCATGTTAGTGCTTTTATCATGGAAAAGCTCGAAGAAGCAGGAATTAGCACGCACTTTATAAACACTCTAAACGAAAGAGAACAGCTAGTCAAAAAACTCAAGATAATACCTCTTGAGATAGTGGTTAGAAACATTGCAGCTGGCAGCTTTTGCAAACGTTTTAATATCAAAGAAGGTGAGACACTTACATCTCCTATAATCGAGTTTTTTTACAAGAATGATGACCTAGCTGACCCAATGGTGAATGAAAATCACATACTATATTTTGGTTGGTTATCCAACAAAGAAATGGAAGAAGTTAAAACTACAACTTTAAAGATCAACAAAATCTTAGTCGACCTATTTTCAAATGCAAATATATATTTAATTGATCTCAAGTTAGAATTTGGCAAATTGATAAACAACAGCACTAAAATCATTTTAGCCGATGAAATCAGCCCTGATAATTGTAGGCTATGGGATAAAAATACGTATAAAAAGCTAGACAAAGATGTTTTCCGTTTAAACCTAGGAAACTTAAAAGAAGCATACTTAGAAGTTGCAAAAAGACTGTCAGTAAAGTTAGACTAACTAAGTACTACTCTATCAAGTGGAGGCTGACATGCTTCATCAAGTTTTCCAATAATCTCAATTTTTTCTCCACGCTTTTGGAAATGGCTTTCCACATCCTTCATACTATCGGGATCTACAATCAGTACTATACCTATGCCGCAATTAAATGTTTTTAACATTTCTCTCTTTTCTATTTTGCCTTCTTCTTTCAGCCATAAAAATATATCTGGCCATTTCCAAAAATTAATATTTATATCTACAAATAAATTTCCTGAGAGAATTCTTGGAATATTGTCTATTAACCCGCCACCTGTTATATGCGCAATGCCTTTTACCTTTGGCATAATAGGCAACAGAGAATCAACATATATCTTTGTTGGCTTAAGCAATATTTCACCCCAAGATTTATTATTCCATGGAGATATATCATTATAATTTATATCTAAGCTTTTAAAAATATGGCGCACCAAAGAAAATCCATTTGAGTGAATTCCATTTGATTCTAAACCAACTACACAGTCACCTGCTTTCATCATACTACAGTTTGGAAGAATTTGCTTTCGATCAACAATACCAACCACAAATCCTGCAAGGTCATAGTGATTGTTACCATACATTCCAGGCATTTCTGCAGTTTCTCCACCAACTAATGCTATTTTAGATTCCTTGCACCCTTCTGCAACACCCTGGATTACAGACAATAAAACGTTTTTGTTTAAAACGCCTGTTGCAAAGTAATCAAGAAAAAATAAAGGTGTTGCTCCTTGTGCAAGTAAATCATTTACACACATTGCAACTAAGTCTATACCTATAGTATCATGCTTATTCACCTCTTGAGCTATTAATAGTTTTGTGCCCACTCCATCAGTTGAGGAAACAAGTACTGGATGGTCATATTTCTTACTCAGCGAAGAAAAGTCAAACAATGCGGAAAATGATCCTACTTCACTAATTACTTCTTCTCCTTTAGTCCTTTCAATAATAGGTTTAACTTTTTTTATTAGTTCGTTATATAGTTCAAGGTCTATTCCAGATTTAGCATAAGTATTCATAACGCCTTCATAAATCTTATAATTATTAATACTATATTAATGCTTTGACACAAAAAGCGCAACGAAACTTTCTCTTAAATTGACTACCACGTGCTTACCAATATAGGGTTAACTCAAGTCATTTATACTTTTATCCAATGAATAAAAACATAATGTTAATAACAGAATGCCTATCAGGACGAATTCTTCATGATTTTGCTAGTTCTATGCAAGGAATAATGGGTGGATTGGAAGAGCTTGAAGAAGACAATCCCTATATGCAAAACGAAGCATTGTCATTACTTAAAGAAAGCTCAGACGATTTAATATATAAATATAAAGTTATGAAGCAAGCGTATTCTCATTCATCAGATAATTTCAGCTTTGTTAAGACTAAAACCAATATAGAAAATTATTTATTAAAAAAAAAGTAAAGCTTCAGTGGAGAGTAAGTGAATGTCCTACAGAAAACTTAATTGAAAAAATAAATAAGATAATTTCCAATGTGGTGATAACTATAATCAGTGCAGTGGCGCAAGTTGAATTAGTGTCTATTTTACTGACTAAAACAGAAGATAAAACACTACTCACTATAAAAGTAGTAAATGAACATAAGTCAATAAGCACATTATTAGTGAGCAAATTAACAAAAAAAAATGATATTCGTTTGGATACAAAAGACATTATCATCTACATGACTTCTTTACTGTTAGAACAGTATAACACTAAAATCAATTGCACTTGTGAAAGTAATTCACTGAATATAGGCTTAACTATAACTTGAGATGGCTTCATATTTCATAAAAAGGAATCGATACTATAAATTTTAATCTTGGATAGGGAAAGGAAAAATTTTGTGGAGTAACTTAGACATAAAATCTGTAGTTAATTTGCAGGAAGTGTTAAATAAATCATACGCGTCAAGTTAATGAAATATCATGAAATATAGCAACATTTGAGATAGGTATTTTATTTGTTACATGTATTTTTTTAGGGAGTTCTTATCTAGAAGAAGATAATTTTTTCAGAATAGTCTATAAATTAATAACTTTATTACTTAATATATAAAATAGTTTTTTTCGTTTCCTTTCTTCCTTACACCACTTTTCCTTAACTTGACACGTATGGTTTATTCAACACCACCTAATTTACCTCACAACTCATTTTAACACATATGAAAATGATGTTTAAAGAATTTTTCCTGCAGTAATGAATTATTATGAAGCTTCCATTTTCTGTCGCTTACTACTGGGATAGTTTGATAGTTGCAGTACATATCTATCAATGATAAAATAAAGATTAGTTTATTTTGATACTATGATTAGGGTACTCTTTGTTACACTATTATTTTTTTGTGGTGGTTATGTACTTGCAAAACAGGAACCAAGACCAATAGCTGGTGATAACCACATAAAGGTAATGAATTATAATCCACAGGCTATACATAAGTACACGGGCTTTTATGGTTATCAATCCAGCATATTGTTTGAGCCAGGGGAGGTAATAGAGAGTCTTTCAATGGGTGATGCAACCGGTTGGCAACTCCTTCCTCAAGGTAATAGATTATTTATTAAGCCTATAGATGACATTGCCGATACTAATGCAACTATAATTACCAATAAAAGAGTTTATTATTTCGAATTTCATGCTGAAGAAGCAAAAGGTATAGATGATCCAAGGTTAGCATATGAAGTAAGGTTTCTTTATCCACTGTTCAACAGTGATGAAATTTATTCAACGAGTAATGGTGATATTCTAGAGCAAGCTATTTATACCAATATCCCTGATATAAGTGATATTGAGGTTATAAAGAAAGGCTTGAATTTTAACTATTCCATATCGCACGTTAAAGGCAGTCAATCAATAATACCAATTAAGGTTTTTGATGACGGAAAATTTACATATCTACAATTTGATAAAATAAAGTCTGATTTCCCGGCAGTTTTTATGGTTGATTCTGGAGGATATGAGTCCTTGATAAATTTTCGTACAGTTGATGACTATCTGATAATTGAAAGAGTAAACTCGGTATTTACCTTAAGAAACGGATCAAGTACAGTCTGCCTGTTTAATGAAGACATACCTTTCAAAAAAGGTAAGTGATTAAAGGCTATAGTATTCTTATAGGTGCAAAATTCTTTCTATGGTGCTTCGTAATTCCATGAAGGCTAATAGCGCTGAGGTGTTCTTTTGTTCCATATCCTTTATTTTGATACCAATTATATTGAGGATATTTATTATGCAATTCTTCCATAAGTCGATCTCTTGTAACTTTTGCAACGATTGAAGCGGCTGCAATTGATATACTTAAACTATCACCATTCACTACAGACTTTGTTTGCCATTTCACTTCAAGTGGTTGGTTACCATCAACTAACACATAATCTAGTTCTAAATCTAAATTTACCAGCGCACGTTTCATTGAAAGCTTTGTTGCTTGCAAGATATTGTATGAGTCTATCTCCTCTACACTTGCCATTCCTATACCAAATTTTGCAACAGACGTTATTTTTTCGTATAGAACTTGCCTACACTTAGGGGTTAGCTTTTTTGAGTCTTTTATTCCATCAATAACCGTATCTATATCAGTAAATATTACAGCTGCAGATATCACTGGACCGGCAAGCGGACCTCTTCCAACTTCATCTACTCCTGCTATAATTCCTGATAATGTATTTTCTAATGTGAAATCTGGATATTTCATAGTTCCTATAATAAGAAAGTTAAAGCAAAAATCGAACAAACGATAGAAATTATCCAAAATTTTATAACTATTGTATTTTCTGACCACCCTTTCTTTTCAAAGTGATGATGTATTGGCGTCATAAGGAAAATTCTTCTTCCTGCTCCATATCTAAATTTTGTATATCTAAAATATGATACCTGAATAATCACAGATAAAGTCTCTATCACAAAGATTATTCCAATAATGGAAAAAAGCATTTCTTTTTTAATTAGAACACTAGTGAGTCCTAAAGCTGCACCGATTGATAGGCTTCCAACATCACCCATAAATATTTTTGCTGGATGTGTGTTAAACCACAAGAAACTTAAAATAGCTCCTATAAATGCAATGCAGAATAAAGTAATGTTTACATCTGCTTGAGTTACGTATGAAATTAGCCCCAAAAAGGCAAAGGAAGTAATGGCTTGAGTTGCAGCAAGGCCATCTAGGCCATCTGTAAGATTCACAGCATTAGAAGAGCCGATAATTACAAATGCAACAAACGGAAGATATAGATAGCCAAAGTCGATTGCTACTTCTCTAAATAGAGAAATTTTTGTAAAACCTTCAGCAGATTGTAGCTTAAGTATAAACATACAGACCAGAGTAACGACAAACTGAATAAGTATTTTGGTTTTTGCACTTAAACCTCGGTGGTGATTTGTCTTCAATTTTAAATAGTCATCAATAAATCCAAGTAGAGCAAAAAATAGAGTTATAAATACCAGCAATGAAATTTCTGGTGTTAATTGAGTCCAAAGCAGGATTGGTAATAAAGCAGAAGTTAGTATTATTATTCCTCCCATAGGTGGTATATTCTTTTTTGTTATTAAATGACTTTCTGGTCCATATGATCTGATTGGTTGTCCATCTTTACTTATCTTTTTTAGAAGTTTTATAAAATAGGGAAAGAGAATAAACCCAAAAATAAATGAGATAAGAAACGTCTTTGTAGCTGAGTTCACCTGCCTATTCAAAATTAACTAGGTATTATACCAAAAGCTTTACCTAATCTCAATTTATACCTTTTTATCAGCTCATTTTATTTGGAGTAAATTTAGTTATTGATTGGTTATAGCAAAGTTTGCATACTGATGTTTAGTTAATGGTAAGAGGTGGCATATGTTGGATTATACTAAAAAGCTTTTGTAGTCTACTACAGTACCTGATAGTGAGAGTAGAGTTAAAAATTCTTACACGCATATAATAGAGAAACCTTCTTTTGGTGATGTAGCTTCAAAGTTGAGTAAGGAAGAAAGGTCAGAAGAGCATCTTGTTATATGAAGAGTTAGTACCGCAATTGCAACAAAAGAGCTCTGAATCAGTCAAGGTTTTACAGCAGCCTTCAACAGATGTAACAAGTGTGACAACAACACCAACGTCTACTTCTCAGAGATGCCCTTGACTAAACAAATCAGAAAAAGCAAAAATAGTATAACTTGCTTACAAATGTAAGTAACTTGTACTTCTATGATGAATAACACAATTCTACCAAGAAATTTCTATGAACGGCCAACTTTAACCGTAGCTGGGGAGCTGCTAGGGAAGATGCTGAAATTTGCTAATTTTAGTGAAATAATAACTGAAGTTGAAGCGTATATAGGAATGGATGACCCAGCTTGCCATGCAGCAAGAGGCTATACTAATCGAACCTCAGTAATGTTTGGTACGCCAGGGTTTTCGTACGTATATTTTATGTATGGAATGTACTATTATCCAAATATTGTGACAGAAGTAGAAGGATTCCCAGCAGCAGTGTTAATACGAGGATTAAAGCTCACTGAACCGCTTGAAGCAAATTTAGGCGGGCCAGGCATACTGTGCAAAAAATTAAACATTACAAAAGAACATAATAAACAAGACCTTACTATAAGTCATGAATTTTGTCTCTATGAATATCACCTTAAACCAGAATGGCTTTATTGCATAGAACTGATAGTGCATGTAAATCAAAGTAAATTTACGCAGCTAATTTAAATTTAGCCACACCTATATCAGTAAATTTATTCAATAAGTAGCACTTAATTAACAGCTCTTTTTCACGATTTACCTCTGATTTATTTTTCAAGTTAAACACAAATATTTGCTTCAACCTATAGAAAAAGACTTCAATATAAGAACGTGCTCCATACTTAACTTTTTTCTTCCATTCATTAATACCATCTTCATAATTCTCATATTACCTAATTCTACTAATGTACTCGTTTCTTTCTGAGAAGTAATCAGCTAAACAAATTTAAGTATCCTTTCTAGGGGAATAATAGGCACAACATTGTATTTTCTGCATTCTTTATACACACTTTTTATATCATAAGCCACATCTGCTCGAATAGAACAAATATTATATTTATCACTGACTTCTTCTCACATATCACAGACCGGCAAATAGTCTACAGCAACACCACTAGTGTAGTTCATGCTTATTGCTTTCTTATCATTCACGTTTAAAACAACATGTAGTTTTCTTACTTGACCATAACCACTGTATTTTCTTTTTCGAGTATTAAGCCTACTATGCCACCGTTATTATTTTAGATACCAACTCTAGTGCTATCTACGGCAATTTTAATATTTTCAAAATCATCCTTATTGGCTCTATGGTCATCAATCTTCAAATTAAGCTTTTTAAAGCTTCTGGACGCTTGTGTATAGCTGATAATCTTAAGTTTTTTTGCCTATTTGTACCATATAACCTTTTACAGAACCTACAGCTTGTCTCAAGCCAATTCTAAAAAGATGAACTATTATGTGTATTAAAATTACAACCTCATCACTATAAGTGATATTGCCACCTGCAACTTTTGGACTATTTTCATACCAATTTTCTATAGCTTGATTAACAAAATGAAAAATATTTCCTCTTTTTTTTGAGAAATTCGTTATATTCTCTTTGGTTACTTACTCTCATTTTTTGCGGCATAAGTTATACTTGTTTGGAAAATGCCTATTCTACAACTAAATTCGTTAGTAGTCATATATTGAAAAGCTTTTCTTCTTACAATAACCTCTACCAACACTAGCTATTCAACAAAGCCAGCCGGCATTACTGCTATTGTAATTCTAGCAACATCTAGTGTAACTTTCCTCACAGCTGGTGCTCTTATTACTTTGGTTCTGCTGGCATCATCCTACGTTTCAGTCTATACTTTTACTGCTTTAGCCCTATTATTATTGCCTTATTTGATAGTTTGTTTTCCCGTTGTAGTATCTGCATCTATTGTTTTATTTGTTGGAGTTGCAGCTCTAAAAGCATGCTATCTGCTATTCAAACGCTATGACATATTTCTGCTCAGGCGATAGCTCTTAAAGAAGTATATATGTATAGAGAGGAGGTATATACAGCATTGAAAGTGGCATTTATATCTGTGAAAAGTGCATTAAGTGATGGTCGTGCGCTTGATCTTTTTAAGCGTGACATTTTATCACCATTAGAAAATGTACCTACAGCACTTACGAATACTGCGTGGAGTCTAGTAGAAAGTCTGAGAAAGTAAGTAAAAGTATCTGCAAAAATCCTTATGTAATCTAGGGCCAAACATGGCAAAGCATCAGATTGTACTTTGGTATATTACTTTATCGAGTAAGAAATATATTATATGTCTTTTGTTTTGCTACATTTCCTAAAACTATAAATAGTTGTTGATACATGTAAATTTTGGTATTATACTCAATATTTTAAGTAATGATTTTACTATATTAACTAATACTAACTGTAAACAAAAAATCTCAACGTTATTATATTAATGAACACTACACTATCAGTTATCTGTATGGATATCATATCAGGGAAAAGTTTAACTATGAGAAATATTGAAATAATATTCCATGGAAGTGTTTCTATATTGTTATCGGTCTTAAAATTGCTTACCGTTCTCAATAAAAAAATTAGAAATAATCCAGAACAAATGAGTAGTATTTCTAGAATATGGAATTTTATTGAAGGTTATATTATGGAAGATATTTAAAAAAAAAGTTTTTCATTAGAATATTACTTATCAGAAAATGTATCAATAGATGATAAACTTACTAAGTCGCTTGATAACATACTATATCAGTACTACAAACTTCTTACGAATGAACGCACAAAACAAATCTTTGCATGCCATTCAGAAAGTGGAACTAGCATTTATAGTAGTGATTTTGTAGGAGATTCAAAACCTTCCTACTATACTTAGTATACTAAATTTACAAATCATTTTTCAGTTACAGATACATCACATTGTCAGAACTTCTATACCAGATAGAACTTAATTTTATAGATAAGACTGAACTGACAAATGGCTATGAACTCAATCTTGTTAAACTTAACATTTTATCACCATTAGAGAATATATGTGGAATAAAAAATTAATTTACAGCGTATCTATCTTTGTATTTATTGGAATTAAGGTAGTAATGAGAAATGTCTCTTGACATTTGATAAACCCAAACGTAGCCTGAGATAATTTAGTGTTTATTTATGAAATTTGTTCAATCACTTAACAATCAATTAGATAGTTTATACTTATTAAAACACCCATTTTACGAGTCATGGAATGAAGGTGGTTTAAGCCTGCAGGTTCTGCAAACCTATGCTAAGGAATATTATCACCATGTTGCTGCTTTTCCTCGTTATATCAGCGGTATACATTCCTTGTGTCCGAATTTGAAAATACGGCAAGTTTTACTTGGTAATTTAATAGAGGAAGAACAAGGTGACGAGAATCACCCAGAATTATGGCAGCGTTTTGCTGAAGGACTGGGAGTAGTACGTTCAGAACTTTGTGAAAATGTACAAATTAAGGAGACACGAGAATTAGTTGATGGTTATTTTGACATTGTAAAATCAGATTTTGCAGCAGGTCTTGGAGCTCTGTACGCTTATGAACGTCAAACTCCAGAGGTTTCTAAGTCTAAAATTGAAGGTCTGAAAAAACACTATTCAATAAACGACGAACGTTCTCTCAAATTTTTTACCGTTCATATGGAAGCTGATGAGTGGCATTCTGAAGAGTGTGCAAGCCTTATTGCAGATTTAAGCGAAGAAGAGCAAGAGAAAGTTATGCAAGGTGCTAAAAAAGGAGCAAAACTCTTATGGTATTTTCTTGATGGCATGATGAATGTTAACGTTTGTCATTAATTATAAGTAGGTACTAGATTCAGTGGTAGCATGTAATCTTCTTATATCTGATTTACGGCTTTGGGTTCATTTGGGATGTAGTACAGAAGAGAAGTTTTCTCCCCAATTGGTGAGTATTGATGTTGATTTCACTTTTAAATCTCCTCCTTCAGGGCTTACAACTGATCAACTTAAAGATACTATCTGCTATTTGGAAGTAGTGCAGAATATTCAATCTCTTGTTCAGGGCAAGCAATTTGATTTAATCGAGCATTTAACTCATGAGATATACAGAGCCATCAATAACCTTTTGCTGCAAAAGAAGCATATTATTTCTTCTGTCAGAGTGACTACTCACAAAATTGCACCACCAGTTCCTGGTGTACATGGGGGAGTTTTTTTTACTTGCTGTAATGAATTGCAAGAATGATCTATATTTCTATTGGATCAAATATAGGTAACCGCCTTTCCAATTTACAAAGAGCTACTGAGTTACTAAAGAATCTCTATTTAAAAGACTTAAAATCTTCAATCATTCTAGAAACTAAGGCTATTTTACCAAATGGTGCTCCACCTGATTGGAACAAGCCATTTCTCAACATGATTATCTATGGAAGTTGTTCTTCTTCTCCTGAGGATCTACTAAAAGGCTTAAAACAAATCGAATGTGATATTGGTCGTCCACAAGTCTACGAAAAATGGGCACCTCGTGTTATTGATTTAGATATTTTGTTATGGGATGATCTAACGCTTGATATACCTGATCTTAAAATTCCTCACCCAGAATTAGTAAAGAGACCATTTTTGCTCCACTTGATGGCAATGGTTAACAAAACCTTTGCTTTCAATGTTCAAGACTGTTTTTCAAAGAGTTTTACGCTTTCACCAAAGCTTATGGGTATCGTCAATATTACCACTGATTCATTTTCAGATGGTGGTCTTTATTATGATGCGAATCGAGCAACCAAGCAGGCATTGCAGCTGGTATCAGATGGTGCAAGCATAGTTGATCTTGGAGCTCAATCAACAAGGCCTGGAGCTTCAATAAAGACGCCAGAGGAAGAGTATGAACGTCTAAAACCAGTACTTGATAATCTTAGCGACTATATGAAAAATGGTGATATTGAAGTTAGCATTGATAGTTTTTGGCCAGACGTTATTTTCAACGTTTTGAAGCACTACAATATTGCCTGGGTAAATGATCAGAAGGGAGATCTGAGTAGTAATACCTTAAAAGAAGTTGCTAGAAGTGGGTGTAGTGTCGTTATTATGCATTCACTTTCGATACCACCACATAAGGACAATATTATTCCACATGACACTGACCCAATTGATATCATAAATAATTGGGCAGAGAAGAGCATTAACAAACTACTAGGCCTGGGTTTTGATGAAAATTCAATAATTATTGACCCTGGTATTGGTTTTGGCAAATCTATGTATCAGAATATTCAGATTTTACGCAGTATAGAAACTTTACAAAATTTTGGCTGCAAGGTTTTAGTTGGCCATTCCAGAAAGTCATTTATTTCCTCTTTTTCCATAGAATCTCCCTCGAATAGAGATTTAGAAACAATCGCTACATCTGCTGTACTGCAAAATAAGGTTGATTTCCTTAGAGTGCATAATGTACGTGACCACATGAGATTTTTTGTAGCCCAAGCTGTCTTAAAGGAATGAAGATTATTGGAATTATGGCTGTTGACCCTAATGGGGTAATTGGAATAAATAATGATTTGCCCTGGCGTTATCCAAGTGAATTCAAACATTTTTGTCAAGCAACCGACAAGCAAGTTATTGTGATGGGAAGCAAGACATTTGAAACCGTGCCTCAGAGCATACTAAAGAATCGTACACCTATTGTTTTCTCCCGTAACAAGTGTTTTAATATAGGCCCAAAATGTACTATTGTCTCTTCTATGAAAGAATTTCTGTCAATTCAAAGTAGTTCTCAAGTCTTTGTGATTGGTGGGGCACAAATAGCACACCTTTTTTTAGAACATAACCTAATCTCAGAATTTATTATGACTGAAATTCACAAGCCCTATAAGGGTGATACATACCTCAATTTAGCATTTTTTGATAGATGGAGTAAAACTATTCTCGTCAGAACAGAAGACTATACTATATTCAATTGTATCCGTTCGGCAGAGTAGTAAAATAAGAAAAAGAGAAAAAGACGACTAGAGGAATAAATGATGTCATGCAAGTAGCTAACACTGGGATGGCTTTGTTGCATCACTCTTCGGATAATAGGCAAGGTGGAATAAATTCATGAAGCTATCTCAAATTTAGCCATGCCTATATCAGTAAATTTGTTAAGCAAATAACACTTGAGAAGCAGTTCTCTCTCACGATTAACCTCAGATTTAT
>NZ_CM003641.1:626444-765979 GCF_001439985.1 Wolbachia endosymbiont of Trichogramma pretiosum | reverse complement strand
TTAAAATTACAACCTCATCACTATAAGTGATATTGCCACCTGCAACTTTTGGACTATTTTCATACCAATTTTCTATAGCTTGATTAACAAAATGAAAAATATTTCCTCTTTTTTTTGAGAAATTCGTTATATTCTCTTTGGTTACTTACTCTCATTTTTTGCGGCATAAGTTATACTTGTTTGGAAAATGCCTATTCTACAACTAAATTCGTTAGTAGTCATATATTGAAAAGCTTTTCTTCTTACAATAACCTCTACCAACACTAGCTATTCAACAAAGCCAGCCCGGTATAGACGGATTAAAAGGAGATATTGGTCCTAAAGGATTAGAAGGAGCTATGGGAATAAAAGGTGATATAGGTGAAAAAGGAGAACCAGGTGCGAATGGATTGCCAGGTTCCAAGGGAGAAGATGGAATAGGTGCTACATTAGCTGATCAGTTTTTACGTGAGATAAGAAAAGCAAAAAATGAAACTCTGGATGCTAAAAAAGCAGAAGAGGCAGCTAAAAATGCTTCAGAAGGTTTTGCTAAACAAGCTAAAGATACGGAAGATAAGGTTGAAATACTACACAATCAAACAGTAAATCTTACAGGAGAAGCTGAAGATTCTGCTGATCAAGCACTTCAATTCGCAGAAAATGCGGAAGTATTGTATAGTAGTGTAAAAGATATGTTTTGATAACAAATCCTGCAGATCATGTTTGTAGTGCACGCAGAAGAAGGAGGGAAACTAAAAAATCATCATTGACAAGCGGAGCAAGAAGACCAACTTCATTTATATCTCAAGTAATAAATTTCTTTTACCCGGCGATAGGACAGGACAAATATAAAGTAAAAAATGAAATACAGGAAGTGGCAAAAATAATAGATGCAGCAGATGTTGTAACAAAATTTGAAGAAGTATTGGGAGCAACAGCTGTGAAATGTGGCATTTTAAAGCAAAGTCTAAATTTTGATCCAGTGGAACTGCAATCAACCATTATCAATAAGTCATTACTTAATGATGAAAATCATAATGAGTTGTTGAAGTTCTTGTGTGTAACTGCAAAAAAATCATTCCCTAATTACAAACAAACTAATAAATGTTTGTTTGCTTTTAAAGATCATATGGAAAAAAAAAGATTAAAAGAAAATGAGCAACAAAGAGCTTTCGTTAACACTGAAAAAATAGTGGCAAATAATGAGCAGCCAAGGAGTTTTATGAGTTATGTCTCTTCTCCTAGTAGCCTCAGTGCTATTAATCAGCAAGTTGTCGGTTATTTAAGTTAATATCATGGAAAAACATATATTTAAAATAGAGGATAAAAACCCGCTCTATAAAAAAAGGTGGACTTTATTTTACAATAGAAGGTGATTATATCTATATATCAGATAAAGAAGGAAAATGTCTTCCAGTATGTGAAGATGGTAGTTACTATAAGTAGCAATACACAAAAAATGAACATGATATATTAGAAATCAGTGAGATATCAACAATAATAAAAAACTTAATTAAAACTGAGCAATGCAGTACATCGGAAGCAACAGCTAAGGCAGAGCAGAATTTTACTTTGCAGCAAGGAGAGAAGTTATCGGACAATATCTATCCATAAGATATCATGTTAAACGGTAAGCTTGTGGCTACTTTACCGAAAATAGGTTACTGCATGCTTGATGATCAATTGGTCATACATAATCACGTTACAGAAGAAGAGATAAAAATTCCTAGAGACTTTCATTATCTTAAAGTAGTCAAGTCCAGTAGTAATGATGATTATCAATTAACGTTTTGTAATTTCTTAGGTAATAAGTTTTTTGAACATAAAAAGTACGATTCTCAATACTCAAATGTTCCAAATAAATATCAATTATATAAGTTTAAACTGTATGAAAAAGGAATATAAGCCCGATTTCTGCAAGTTACTTAACGATAAACCATCGTTTTTTATTGTGAAAGGAACTACTAATCAAGATTCTTCAGGCCACTGCCCAGCTGATGTATTTGAATTAACAAAAAGTGGAAAAGGTAAGAAAATGGCTACATTAATTGATCAATTTGGCTCTTTCAATTAAAGAGGGTAAGTTTCAGTATTGTGATTACCATACAAAAGTAGACTACAATGTTTATGATTCTTATAAAATTAATAAAGAGTAAAAAACAACAGATGAATTTCTCTTCAATGAAGACATAGTACTTTATACTATTCCAGAGCTATTTTAATCGCATACAAGGTATATTACAATTGTTTCAATTAATTGTTTTTAAAATTGAATCGAGTAGACTTTCAAGCAGCGTAAATGTATACTTTTTAGTTTAGATTGGCTACCATTTTACCGCTCGTGAGTACAGTAGTGGTTTTGTAATAGAACACAAGCTGCAAAAACTTAAGGAAAAATGGGTCAGTTCTTGACACTGGCATCTAGTTCTTTCCATCAAAAATGCTGTAAAGTGTTCACCAATTTAGTTGGATACTAGTACTGGCATGATATTATGAATACCTAGCAGTTTATGAAGGTGTCATTCCAGCGCGTGGCGCTGTAATCTGGTTCTTATTACCTGAGTCTTCTGGTTCCCAGTACTCGGATGATAAGAAAAGAAACACTGGTTTCAATATTTGCATGCATCTGAACAGATACAGATAGCTAAAATATTGAAGAAAGTATACGCGTCAAAGTGTAACAGTTTAGACCTGATCTAACAGCTTAATGAAGCAAGATAAAAATATAAATAAATTATAAATGAGTGTCAGAAATGAGTACAACACAAGAAAAACACTAGAACCAAAGTTGGGGTTACTAGAACTTGCAAAGCAATTAGGAGATGTATCCCAAGCGTGTAAAGTAATGGGGTATGCAAGGGATACATTTTACCGCTTCAAAGAGCTATATGAAACAGGAGGGGAAAAGCATTATATGAGATAAACAAAAGCAAACCATTACTTACCAATAGAGTACCAAAGGATACAGAAGAAGCAGTAGTTAAAATAGCAGTAGAGTTTCCAGCATATGGACAAGAAAGAGCAGCTAATGAATTAAAGAAAAAAGGAATTCTAATATCTGCTAGTGGTATAAGGTCAATATGGCAAAGAAACGATCTCGAAAATTTTAAAAAGAGATTGAAAGCCCTGGAAGCAAAGGTGGTCCAAGACGGTATAATTTTAACAGAGGAGCAAGTTGCTGCTTTAGAAAAAAAACTAAGGAACAAAAAGAAGCCAATGTTAGAAACAACACCCTGGATACTTAGGTAATCAAGATGCCTATTATGTAGGCAATATCAAAGGTATTGGAAGAATTTATCAACAAACTTTTATTGACACCTACTCTATAGTGGCCTTCGCTAAGCTTTATACGGAGAAAACTGCTATCACAGCTGCAGATCTTCTCAATGATAGAGTTATACCATTTTTTGATAAACAGAAAGTTCCATTGCTACGCATTTTAACTGATCTTGGTACATAGTATTGTGGTAAACTAGGGAATCATGCGTACCTGTTATGTTTGAGAGTAGAAAATATTGATCATTCTAGAACCAAAGCTTATTCTCCACAGACTAATGGTATATGTGAAAGGTTTCATAGAACTATGCAAGATGAATGTTACAATATTATCTTTAGGAAAAAGATTTATAGTACTTTGGAGGAGCTTCAATTAGATGTCGATCATTGGTTGCATTCTTATAACAGAGATAGACCTCATTCCAGTAAGTATTGCTATTCCTATGCAGACCTTTTTTGATAGTATTCATATTGCTTACCAAAAAAAAATATTGATAACATTAAAATAGATTCTGATGTCGGTTTTGACTTCTTCGATTCTTCTGTCAGGTCAAGTCTAAACTGTTACATACAGCAATTGCGAAAGGTTTTCTTGCCGGTAGTGCAATTGCATTATCAGGTGTTTTAATAGCAAAAGCACTTTCTGCAACTGTAGTAGTTACAGCTGAGTCAAAACCCCTCTACACCAATAGCAGTGGCTAAAACTGCAGCTATAGCGCTAGTAGTTGGCAGTGCAATATATGCATTGTCCAAGCCTGATACTCAAGTTGATAAACCAGTCTTAACAAATGGACAGCAGGAAACTGCTGGCGCTAGTAGGGTTGCCTAGCGCATATTTGACCTAGCTGAATAAACACTGATCATAGGAAAACGACATTACAGGGATACTGTAATAACGTAGGAGAGAACGCTGACAACTTTCGTTTAGGCAAGATTATATCTTGAAAAAATTAAGCTTTAGTGCTATTAAATAGTTGTAAATTTTGTCTCTTTGGTAGCTTTATGAATGTTAAAAATGAGAAAATACATGATACTAAAATAAAATTACCAATATTTCTCGATTATCAATCTACTACTAAAGTAGATCCTCGTGTTTTAGAGGTGATGATACCTTATTTTGGTGAGTTTAGTAATTCACACTCTCGTAGCCATTCATTTGGTTGGACAGCTGAGAAAGCAATAGAAAAAGCAAGGAAGCACATTGCTGATTTAGTGAATGCAGACAGCAAAGAAATCGTCTTTACCTCGGGTGCAACCGAATCAAATAACATGGCTATCAAAGGTATTGCTCATTTTTATAAGAATAATGGAAATCATATAATAACTGTCTGCACAGAGCATAAGTGCGTTTTAGATTCTTGTCGACATCTGGAAGATGAAGGCTTTAAAGTTACATATTTGTCTGTTAAGCAAAACGGAATTATAGATTTGTTGAAACTTGAGGAGGCAATCACTGATAAAACAATTCTGATTTCAGTGATGATGGCAAATAATGAAATCGGAGTAATTCAACCTATCAAAGAAATTGGTGCAATGTGTAGAAAGCATAATATATTTTTTCATACAGACGCTGCCCAAAGCTTTGGAAAAGTTCCAATAGACATAAATGAAATTAACATTGATCTTATGAGCCTTTCTAGCCATAAAATTTATGGACCTATGGGAATAGGTGCATTATATGTCCGTAGAAAAAATCCTCGTGTTAGGTTGACGCCACTAATTAGTGGTGGTGGACAGGAGAGAGGCATGCGCTCTGGAACAATTCCTACTCCCCTTGCAGTTGGTTTTGGTGAAGCGGCACGTATCGCTAAAGAAGAAATGGAAATAGAAGCAAGCAAATTAGAAGAGTTGAGAGATATTTTGTACAACAAAATAAAAGAGGCATTTCCTGATGTTGTTTTAAATGGTGACTACGAAAATAGGATTCCAGGTAACCTTAACTTAAGTTTTCCTTATGTTGAGGGTGAGTCTCTTATCATGGCAATTAAGGATTTAGCAGTAAGCTCTGGTTCTGCATGCACATCCGCATCTCTTGAACCTTCTTATGTCATAAGATCACTAAACAATGGCCACGATCTTGAGCATTCATCAATTAGATTTGGCCTTGGCCGATTTACAACTAAAGATGAAGTTCTATACGCAGCAGATCTTGTTACTAAAAATGTTGGACGGCTAAGAGAGATGAGCCCTCTTTTGGAAATGGTACAAGAGGGAATAGATTTAAGCACCGTAAAATGGGACTCTCATTGAATAATAAGACGTTAACCATTAGCAGAGTGATGGTTATCTAAGCTACTTTCTATCGGTAAAATCGGAAACTTAGCTTTAAGTCCTTTGTAGATATCACGGAACTAAGTAGCAATCCTATACATATTAAGCTCGCAGCAGTTGTGCTTCCGCCATAGGATAGAAATGGAAGTGGGTCACCTATTATAGGTAATAGGCCTATTGTCATTCCGATATTTATAAAGAAATGAGCACCAAAAAAGGCGAAAACCCCGATAGATATTAACTTAGAAAAGTAATTTTTTGACCTGTAAGCAATGGAGAATATTATAGCAAGCAGTGTGGTATAGAGTAAAATCAAAGCCATGCTTCCTAAGAACCCCCATTCCTCACTAAGTACCGCAAAAGCAAAATCTGTGCGTTTCTCTGGCAAAAATCCAAGTTGAGTTTGACTCCCATTAACAAACCCCTTACCAAACAAACCTCCTGAACCAATAGCTATTTGAGATTGCTGTGCATTATAACCTATTCCAAGTGGATCTACTGATGAATCCAAAAATGATAATATCCTTTGCTTGTGATAAGGGCGCAAAAAATGACAAATAGCTGGTATTGAGAAAATGCCAAGCGTTCCAAGAATTATTAAATGAGGTCTTTCCATTATTGCTGTGAATACAATCGATGCTCCTATAAACAATATTATTACAGCTGTTCCTAAATTAGGTTGCTTCAATACAAGGAATACAGGTAAGAAAATAATTATAAGTGGCTTAAATAAACTTTGAAATTTCATCATTTTATACACACTTTGTTTATTAAAATAACGAGCAAGTGCAAGTATTAAGCCTACTTTTACAAATTCTGATGGTTGTAAACTAATTGACCCAATTCTTATCCATCTCGTTGCACCCATTATATGCGAGCCAAAAAAATTTACTGCTAACAGCGCAATTACTGCTGCTATGTAAAAAAAATAAGCGTGCTTCAAATAAAAATCTAGCTCTATAAATGACATAGCTATAGCAAGCAAAAGGAAGAAAGAGAATATAACCAATTGGTGAATTGCAAATGGAGCCCACTTTCCTCCAGCAGAAGAATATTGAACAACAATGCCAACGCAAAGCAGAGCTATTACATTCATGACTAATAATAAGTGAATCTTCTTCAGCTTATCCACAGCAAAAACTTTACAGACTTTTAGATAAAATAAAACATAAGAAAATCAAAAAGCAAATTTATTAATTACCAACCGAATTGGATTACTATATATCCCAGTTATTACCGTTAAAATTGCCATAAATAATAGACAAAAGAGCATAAGAAATGGTACCTCATTAGGTGTCATTTTAGTGTTTGATGCTGCGCTATTTTCAAAATACATTTTCTCTACCACCCTCCACATATATATTAGTGCAAGAAAAGAGCCAGCAGCAAAAACTACAAGGGAAATCCATGCATGAGATTCAAGAATTGCTTGCATCATATACCACTTACTTACAAAGCCATTTGTCAAGGGTACACCGACTAATGCTAAACTAAGTAGAGTAAATGAGAGTGTTGTACAGAGCATTGACTTTTTTAGTCCTGACAAATTTTCTATCTTTGTCATACCAAATTTATAAGAGATACACCCTGCAACCATGAATAAAGACGTTTTTATTATGCTATGATTTACTATGTGAAGAACTGCTGAAAACAAACCTGATTTTGAATTTAAACCCAGCATTAAAAGTATATAGCCAATCTGACTGATACTGGAGTGAGCAAATAGTCTTTTTATATCTTTTTCGATTATTGCAGATATTGATCCAAATACAATAGCGCAAAGTGCGAGGATAATTATCACATCGTGCAGTGGTAAGAAAAAATTTTGCTGAAAAACGTTGTAAAAGATTCTGATAAAAACATATATCATCACTTTGGTTACTGTACCTGAAAAGAATACGCTAATGAAGCTTGGTGCTCCACTATACGCATTAACTAGCCATTTACTGAGTGGAAACAGTGCCATTTTTATTGAGAGACCAACAAAAATGAATAATGTACCAAGTCTTATGATGTTATTATCGTATAATGGTACTATTCTTTCAGCCATGTCAGACATGTTGAGCGTTCCGGTCATAGAGTATAAAAGGCCGATGCCAAACAAGTAAAATGTTGCTCCTACAGTGCCACTAATGAGGTATTCAAATGCTGCAACTAAAGCTTTCTTATCCCTTCCTATTGAAACTAAAACATAAGAAGAAAGAGATGCAATTTCCAAAAAAACATAAAGATTGAATATGTCGTTTGTTACTAGAATCCCGAGTAGTCCGCTTAAACACAGTAGAAATAGAGAATAAAAACCAGTGATCTTGTTTTTGCTAATTTCTTTTTCGTTAATATAAAAGCTATAAAGCACGCTAATAAGCGCTATAAAATTCACCAAAGTTAGAATCAAGGAGTTCAATATGTCGATTCTCAACTCTATTCCGTACGGAGGAGCCCAATCTCCAAGATAATAAGTTATAACTTCACCATTGTATGTTTTTACTAGCAACACTAATGAAATAAAGAAAGTAGCTGCCGTTGTAAAAAAAGAGATAAACCAGGACACCCCATGTTTCCTGGTAAGAAAGCAGAACATCGATGCAATTATTGGTATAATAACTTGTAGAATTGGTAATTGCATTAAACTGTTGTTAATACATCGTTAAAGTATTAGTATATACAATACTTTTTGTTTTAATACCTTTATGTTATCTAAAACTTATAATTCAGTAACAAACTTATTAAGGAGAAAAGGTGAACTTATAGGTAGGGATGAAAACGGAAATTCTTACTATGAGTCAAGTAAAGGGAGAAGATGGGTAATATATGGTAATGTTTCTGAGCCTACAACAATTCCTCCAGCATGGCATATATGGCTGCATTATACTGATAATGCAGTACCAATTAATAATACAGGAAAAACTCCTAATTTAACGGGTACAAAAGATGCATACTACCCAAATAAAAAGGTGAAAAACTACTATAAAAGCTGGAATCCTAATAATTAAAGATGCGAAGGTCAAATATACTTGAAATAATTGCTGGGTCATTTGTATTGATTTTCACCATTTTTCTTGTCTTCTTCGCTATTAATAAGCTATCTTACATAAAGAGAAACTATAAGGATTGCTATAAAATGCATGGCCTTTTTACTGATGCTAACGGTGTAGAGATTGGTGATAGTGTCAAGATCTCTGGTGTAGAAATCGGAAGCATAACTGGTGTATCGCTCGACAAAGCTGCCTACATAGCACGAATCGATATGTGCATAAGCAGAGACATAAAGTTGCCGATTGATAGCTCAGCTCTAATCTCTAGCAGTGGGGTTGTTGGTAGTAAATTTGTTAATATATCACCTGGTGCAGATCCTAAATTAATTTCACACGGTGGTAAAATAGCTCATACTCAAGCTGGAGCAAATATGGGTGGAATAGTGGATAAAATTATTGGCATGTTTACAAAGTGAGAATAAGAACACATAAGCCAACTTGTCCTATGTACAATTAAGGTATTTTTCTATCAATAGCTTAAAGTTGTTCAGCATTTGAATTATCAAGATTTCTGCTAGGTTTTACATTCCTAATAATCTCAATAAATGCCTGTACTTTCAGTATAGGAGTGTTTTTTTTACGTACTTAGGAAAGTGTTAAATAAACTGTATCAAACCGAGAAGCAACAATAAAATAGAAACAAAAAATGGAGGTTTGACAATGAGTCAAGCAAACAGAACTAACGGTTTGGTAGACTATAAAGAATTATAAACAAATATCTTATCGTCTATACGAGAAAGAAGACTATTGATGGAAAGGGATGGTGCATTAACACCGTTTGTAAAAAGGATACTGGAAGATATTCTGGAAGGTGAAATAAAAATCACTTGTCGACTAAAAGCGAAGAAAATAACCGAAGAAATTGAAGAAATTCAAAGACTTTACGGACAAGTGTAAGTTCATTTAAGTTATTGACACCAAGAGATAGGGAATGAAGCTTTGAGCCACAAGTAGTCAGAAAAAGGCAAACAAACGAACTTGAAGCAAAGGTTTTAAGTACATATTCCATTGGCATGGTATATAGAGATATAGCGTCGCATGTAGAAGAGATATAAAATATCTGTAGCAGAGATATCAAGTATTACCGATAAATTATTGCCTGTAATCAATGAGTGGCATAGTTGTCCACTGCAATCAGTGTATCCAATAGTGTTTATGGTTTTTTTAAGGTCAAAAAAGACGGGCATTGCGTAAGTAAATATATGTAGAATATATTAACAGAATGAAAGGAAAGAAGTTTTAGGCTTTTATATAGCAGAAAGTGAGGGAGCTAACTTTTTGGTGGGGATGTTAAATGACTTGAAAGAGAAAGGAGTAGAAGATATCCTGATTGTATGTGTAGATGGGATAAAAAGCTTTCCTAAAACAATAAAAAGTGTATTTCCTAAAGCAGAAGTACAACTATGTATTGTACATCAGATAAGAAATTAACTGAAATATGCATCGAGCAAAGATGTGAAAATTTTCATGAATGATTTGAAAAAAATATACCGTGCTGTAAGTAGAGAAATTGCCGAAAGTTATTTGCTTAAGCTAGAGAAAAAATGGGGAGAAAAATATACTTTAGTTTTTGGAGAATAATTGGGAAAATCTTTCTAGTTATTTTAAATATTCCGGCCCTGTAAGAAAATTAATTTATACCACAAATCCTATTGAAGGGTTACATAGACAGATCAGAAAATTTACTAATAAGAGCTCATTTACTAGCACAAATACCTTGTATGAACAGGTATATTGTGCTATGAAAAAGGTAGGAGAAAAATGAGCTATGCCTATACATGATTGGGCTTTGGTTACGTCTCAACTTAATATCTTTTTTTTCTTGTAGGTTAAAAATTGAGTTCAACTAAAAATACGGTTTCACACAGTTTGTTTAACCATGTGTGTAAAGTTAAGAAGAAGTGAGGTAAAGTTGGTGTAAAGAAAAGAAAAAGAAGATATAAATTCTTCTAAATTTAACAAACAAAATGGAGAACTTATACAATGAAAAGAATAGTTTGCATCTCAAAAAAGCTCAAAGAATTTTTTAATGAAAAAGCAGATAAAATCTCAACCACAACAGGATTCATAAAAAGAAAGAGGAAGCTAAAAGGCTCATCGTTTGTAAAAGCCATAGTCTTGGGTAATATAGGGATTGATAATTGTAGTATAGAGATAATTTGTTAATTATTGAGTGGAGACTCGATAAATATAACAAAGCAAGTTCTGGACTTTAGATTTACCAAGGAAGCAGTGGAATTTATGAAAAGAATGTATAATGAGTCTTTAGTTTTATTTAAAAATAGCTTAAAAGGTTGATTGCAGAACTTTGAAGCACTTTAGAAGTGTTAAGCTATTGGATAGTAGCTATATCAGCCATACCTAATGGTATGGAAAATATATATAAAGGTTATGGTAATAGCTACAGTAGTTATGAAAGTAATACTAAGTATGGAATAAAGTTACAATTAGTTTTTGACTACCTAACCCAGACATTAGAGCAGCTTAATATAACTGAGGGAATAAGGTCAGATCAGTTGTATAGAAGACATTTAAGCAATATATCGAGCAACGATTGACTAATATCTGATTTGGGTTATTTTGTGCCAAGTTCCTTTAAACAAATCAATGAAGCCGGAGCTTATTTTATAAGTCGTTATAAATCTGATACCACCATATATGGTATATAAACAAATCAAAAAATAGAGTTATTAGAATGTTTAGAGGATAAATTGTTTCTAGAAAATGAGGTGCTGTTAGGAAAAGAAATAAAAATTAAAGTGAGAATTATATGTCAAAAATTAACTGAAGAACAGTCTATAATTAGAAGAAGTGCTAATAGGTTAGCAAAATCAAATGGATATACATCTTCTCAAAAGAATCAAAAATTGCTGGATTGGTTAATATTCATAACTAACGTTCTAGAAAATAAAATTAGTGCTGAGCAGGTATTAATAATTTACCGAGTAAGATGGCAGATTGAATTATTATTTAAATTGTATAAGAGTCACATCAGGCTTGACGAATTTAAAGGAAAACCATACAGAGTATTATGTAAACTATACGCTAAATTGCGCGCAATTATTATATTTCATGGAATGGTTGGTTGTACAGAACTAAAAAAGGGTACAGAACTTAGTCTAATAAAGGAATTTATTGAGCTTAAAAGGCAAGTTAGAGAGCTATTCTTAACATTAAATTGTGTAGTCAGTAAGATACAAATTTTCCTCAAAAAAAAACTCGCCTCAACCTGGTCAAAATTCTCCTTAAAAGACAAATATAGAAAAACAAGAATATCAAATTTGAGTGCACTAAATTTGCTCATTTTCCCTTAACTTGACGCGTATGGTTTATAGAACAATCCCTTTTTGAGGTTCACAGATCGCTAAAAATATTTAAACAACTAATTTTTATAACTTTGGACCAATAAAACTATTACACCTTAATTATCAAACAGTAACGTATAGAACTACAAACTTTTGTATATTAAGAAATTGTTTAAATTGCATATCTGGCTAATATGTCCCCTACTTCCAAGATAAAGTACCTCTCACTAAAAAATAGTGAATTTAATTTTTGTAATCACTTAAGTCTAGTATTATTTTGTTAATGTATCGTTCATTTGCATCCTTGATGATAAATTTTATACCATTTTTATATCTTATAACTTCATCTACAGAAGGTACCTTACCAGCAATTGAAAGAACTAAACCACTAAGTGTGGTATAATGCTCTTCAGAGTCACACAACTCTATTTTTAGATTTTCCTCTATATCCTTTACAAGGGCCCTTGACGATATTTCAAACTTATTTTGAGATAATTCAGTAATGGTGTGTTCTGAATTTACCTCATTCTCGTTATCAATATTTGGTATCAATTCTTCTATAAGATCATTTATCGAAATTAAACCATCAGTTCCGCCATATTCATCCAGTACAATAGCTAAATATGACTTGGAAGATTTCATTCTAACAAAAAGATTTATTGCTTTCATTGAGGCTGGAACAAATATTACATTTTGTATAATATTTCTCAGATTAAAATCTTTATTCTTATTGAAAATGACATCTTTTACGTAAAAAAAGCCTATTACGTTGTCAAAGTTATTCTTATAAGTTGGTATTTTAGTATGGTAAGTGTTTTTCACCTTCTTTATTACCTCATCCTTGCTAGATTCAATGTCTACTGCACATATCTCCTTACGTGGAGTCATTATATCCATGATACTACAATTACGGAATTTTAATAGACTATTAAGTATTTCAAGACCTGACAGATCACCCATTAATGCCTCAGTCGCACATTTTTTTAACACAGAAGTTTTATTGAAGAGAAAGAGAAAAATTCTATATGCTATTTTTTCTACTAAAGTTCTTTTCTTATTCAATTTATTCCCTTTGATGGTGAAAATATCTTTAGATAAGGTCTATCAAGAAAACTGTTATTAAATGTTTAATAAGCATGTGAATAATGTCAAATTAATTTGTGAATTATTTGTTAAAATAAAATACTAACAATTGATCAACAATTTTTTCAATTACATATACATAATTACATAACAATCCATGATAGTATTTTTTTTCCATAAAAGAAAATTACTAACATTCTAGACATCTTACTTATACACATAAATAATAAAAGAAAATCAATAGTATAGAGAAGTTATTAACATATTTATTCACAAGATAAGTAATACTAATTTTTACTGAATTTTAAGTTAATAACAATTTATTGATAGAACTACTACTACTGTTATACTTTAGTTTAGATAAAAAGTAGATAAAGTAGATTGAAAAGAAGTAAAGCAAAAATAGCAAGAACCATCAGCCAGAAGGAGTCAAATGAAAAAGTCCCTATTTGGTTAATGCGTCAAGCTGGTAGGTCTCTTCCTGAGTATCGTAAGGCAGTGGAAAACATGAATAATTTCATGGAGATATGTTATAGCACAAATTTGGTAACAGAGTTAACGTTACAACCAATAACAAGGTTCGACATGGATGCAGCGATAATTTTTTCTGATATTTTGATAATAGCTGACATTTTAGGTTGTAATGTAAATTTTATTCGAGGTGTTGGTCCAATAATAAGACCTATAGAAAGTGCTAAAGAATTGAAGAGTCTACAAGGAATTGAATCTAATACATTACCAATCCTAAATGCTATAAAAGAAGTAAGAAGCCAGTTGCCAGAAGAAAAATCGCTTATAGGCTTTGCTGGAGGGCCGTGGACGGTAGGTTCATACATCATAGAGGGCGGTGGTAGTAAAACTTTTTCCAAGGTGCTAAATTTTTGTCCATTCGCATTAGAGGAAATAATAAAAAAAATAACGGAAGCGACAATTATTTATCTGATCAAACAGATAGAGTTTGGAGTAGATGTTATTCAGTTATTTGACAGCAATGCTGGTGTATTGAAGGGGAAACTATTTGAAAGATACATCATCAAGCCAACAAAGGAAATTGTTTCGGCAATAAAGAGTAGATTTCCCAATTTTCCAATAATAGGTTTTCCGCGCTCTGCTGAAAATCTTTATACAGATTACTGCGAACAAACAGTCGTATCTGCAGTAAGTATAGATTATAATGTTCCAATAGAATGGGCGAAAGAAAATCTAAAAATTCCTCTGCAAGGGAACCTTAATCCTAGTCTTTTGGCCTACAATAAGTCAGAAGCAATTGAAGAAGCAAAGCGTATAATAGATTGTTTTAGAGGGTTACCTTTTATATTTAATCTTGGACATGGAGTACTTCCTGATACTCCGGTTGAAAATATTGCTGAATTAGTGGACCTAGTAAGAAACTACTAAAACTCTTGTATAAAAAGCCTTTATGAGTGTGGAATGAAAACCTTACTTGACAAACCTAATTCTCTTCCTTGCTGTGACGATAAGATTATTCATCCTTATTTTTTGGCTCAACGAAAAAATTCAGTAAAAAAACTCAAATGTTTATTGGTAAATTACATAAAAATTATGGCGGCTGCATGTCTTTTTTATTTTTCTATATTCAGAAAACGTGCTTGTTAGCACATTATTACAGAGCCAATTTACATTATTAAAACTCGCTATACAGGGGTTTATTCGCCTTTTTTAATTTATTAAGCTTTTTAATATCTATGTTTAAGAATACAAAAATACCAACCTTTATGTAAAATAATAAAACTTCTAGCTTTTTTGTTGTGTAGAGTTTATCATTTTTATTTAACTTTAGTGAGATTATGCCAGGCCTTGCAAAGAGGATGTCTCTGATAAAACCGTCGCCTACAATTGCTGTGACTGATAAGGCAAACAGATTAAAAAGCGAAGGAAAGAAAATTTGCGTTTTAGCTGCTGGAGAGCCGGATTTTGACACTCCAGATCATATAAAAAAGGCAGCTATTCAGTCGATAAATGAAGGTAAAACTAAATATACTGCTGTTGATGGAACTCATGAGCTTAAAGATGCGATAATCAATAAGTTAAAAAGGGATAACAATCTAGAATATACACTGAACCAAATTTGTGTCGGCGCAGGCGCTAAGCAGGTGTTATTTAACTTATTTATGGCAACAATTGACCCTGAAGATGAGGCTATAATACCAGCTCCTTATTGGGTTTCATATGTTGATATGGTAAATCTTTTTGGAGGACTACCGGTTATTGTAGAGTGCAAACAAAACTTTAAGCTTACACCTGAGTTACTGGAAATTAATATAACTGAGAAAACTAAATGGTTAATTCTTAATTCACCGAACAATCCAGCGGGAATTGTCTATACATATGATGAATTGAAAAGAATAGCGAGAGTATTGCTTAAACATCCACATGTGAATGTTGTTACAGATGATATTTATGAGCACATAATATACGACGAAAAGTTTTTTACCATTGCTAAGATTGAGCCAAAACTTTATGACAGAGTTTTTGTGGTCAATGGAGTATCAAAAGCCTATGCAATGACCGGCTGGAGAATAGGTTATATTGCAGGTAGGAGTGATATAGTAAAAGCTATTTCTACACTGCAGTCTCAAAGTACTTCTAATCCAAATTCAATAGCACAAGCAGCAGCAGTTGAAGCGTTAAACGGTGATCATAGTTTTTTGAAAGAAAGAACAAAAATCTTTAGGGAGCGTAGAGATTTTGTAGTAAAAAAGCTAAATTCTGCTTCAGGCTTGTCAGCATCTATTCCGCAAGGTGCATTCTATTTGTTTGTCTCATGTGAAAGTTTATTGGGTAAGAGTACGAAAAGTGGTAAAGTAATAAATAGTGATTTTGATTTTGCCGAATATTTATTAGAAGATCATTTAGTTGCTGTTGTTCCAGGAATTGCATTTGGTCTGAAAAATTTTATCAGAATTTCTTATGCAACCTCTCAGGAACAATTAGAAATTGGATGTGATAATATTACTAAAGCATGCGAAATGCTAAGTTAATTTTTTAATATTCCTGTATATACTATTTCAGTAAGATAGAGTTGATTTATGGCTTGGTTGTATTTGCTATTAGCTGGTTTGGTTGAAATAATATGGACCACAGCACTGAAATATAGCAATGGCTTTACTCGTGTTATACCAGTAGTAATCATTTTAGTTAGCGGTTCTGTGAGTCTTTACTGGCTATCGTTAGCAATGAAGTCTATTCCTCTTGGAACATCTTATGCAGTTTGGACTGGTATAGGCTCTATAGGTGCAGCGATAATAGGAATAATTTTTTTTAATGACCCAGTAAATTTGGGGCGTTTATTTTCCCTTGCTTTGGTAGTGCTGGGTATCATAGGATTAAAATTATTTTCCAATTAGGAAAAGTTAAGTACGTCTATTTTACCATCTCAGGGCTTTCTACTAAAGTTGCTTTGGATTTTTTAGTTCTCGAAGAGGACATTCCTATTGATTTAGAAAGTACCTTTCTAATGTTCAATATTTCATCTCATTTTGTTGGATTAAGTTAATATCGTTTATTTTATTCACTAAATCTTTTCCTTCCTTTAAAATTTTTAAATCTCTTTCGTTGATATGATGTTCATTTTTAAATTCTGCAACGATTTCTTTCTTATTTGGATTAGTATTCAGAAATTCTAATATCTGGTGTTTAGCAACAGCTTGAATAAATTTCTTATCGTGAAATATTGAATTGTTAAGTAGTTTTTCTAGGCTTTTATCATACTGTTTTGCTTCGTTTACAGTAAGTTTTATTGTTTCTTCTGCGCTAATTAAAATTTACCTGTATAACCCTTCGTATCTATTGTCTGTGTGTGCGGTAAATGTTTGTTGAATGTATTTTGTTATGTAGAGTATTGTCTATTGTACCTATGTTCATTCACTCATCTCGCTTTTATATCAAAAGCTATACACGAAAAGGTTAATATTTAGTTAACTGCAGCGTTTATGATACTGAATTTCATTGATAATTATATTATTTAAAGTATAATCGTTATCATGAAATGAAAGCGTAAATAAAATGAACTTTGTAATAAAACTAAAACTTATAATAAAAAAATAAAGCTTAAGATGAACAAGGGTAAATTTATAAAAATTCTTATCATCTGTGGTGTAATTCTTACATATACCTTATCCATGAACCAGTTATAGATATGCTAAAAGTTCTCTTTTAAGAAAGATACTCGGATTAGAGTAGATATCTACAAAAGTGTTGCTCCTTGCTGATAAAATACATACAATACTTTTTTATAGGTAATATAAGCATTGAAGAAGAACTTTTTCATATGGCTGCTAGCATCGATATTTTATGCATACCAGTATATATTACGTGTAATTCCAAATATAATCGCACCTGAATTAATAACGAAATTTAACATAAGTATTACAGATGTTGGTCAATTTTGTGGGCTATATTATATAGGCTATACGCTTGCTCACATACCTGTTGGTCTTGCCCTTGATAGATTTGGACCAAAGTTTGTTTTGCCTTTGTGTATTGTCTTAACGTTTGTTGGGACATTACCACTAATATGCCTTGATGAGTGGTATTACTCAATACTTGGTAGAATGATTGTTGGAGTTGGGTCATCTGCTTCGGCAGTTGGGCTCTTTAAAATTGCAAGTATGTATTTCTCACAAGAGAAATCAGCAAGGATGACTAGTTTATCTATAATAATAGGGTTACTGGGAGCTATTTATGGTGGATTACCTCTAGAATTTTTGCTCAATAAATTTGGTTGGAATTATGTTATATATACTTTCTCAGCGTTTGGTTTTTTGCTTGCTCTGTTGTTGCTTTTAATAATTCCAAAAAGTAACATAGAGGAGAGTAGAAATGACAACATACTTCAAGATTTAAAGACTGTACTTTCCAATAAACATATCATTCTAATCAGCTTTTTTGGTGGCTTAATGGTTGGACCATTAGAAGGTTTTGCTGATGGTTGGGCAAAAGCGTTCTTATGTGAAGCATATCAAATGAACGGGGATCTATCATCTTCGCTTTCTTCCCTTATGTTTATAGGTACGGGAGTTGGATCATTCTTTTTAGCTTATTTACTTGAAAAACACCCAGACAAACATTACGAGGCAATTATTGCCTGTTCTTTTGCAATGATTGCTAGCTTTATCTTGCTTTTTATACAAGCTGGAGGTTTATATATTGCACTACCTGCACTTCTTGTTATCGGCTTTGCGTCTGGTTATCAGGTAATTACTATTTACAAATCAATAAGTTATGTGAACAATAACTTGGTAGGCTTGGCCACAGCAATATCAAACATGATAGTCATGTCTTTTGGCTATTTTTTTCATACAGGAATTACAAAAATAATAGATTTATATTGGAATGGGATGGTAGTACAAGGAAATCCTGTGTATGGTACTGAGTTGCTAGTAAAAGCAATATCAATTATTCCTATATTTTTGCTTTTAGCTGTTTTTGGATTTATATGGTTAAAGAAAAGTTCTTATGACAAGTGTTTTAGAAATAATTTGTGACTCTAAAAGTAGTCTGAAGTCTTTTGATGATGAAGTTTATCAATCTATAGAGAAAGAACTGCGGCGACAAAAATCACAATTGCAACTGATTGCATCAGAAAATTTTGCGAGTAAGGCAGTGATGGAAGCACAAGGTTCTTTTCTGACTAATAAATATGCAGAAGGTTATCCTGGTAAGAGATATTATTGTGGTTGTGAGTATGTGGATGAAATTGAGAGTCTAGCTATGGAGAGGCTCTGTAAGCTGTTTGGTGTTAAATTTGCAAATGTTCAACCTCATTCTGGTTCTCAGGCAAATCAAGCAGTATTTGCTTCGCTGCTTACTCCGGGCGATACTATACTTGGATTGTCACTGAATTGTGGTGGACATTTAACTCATGGTGCAGCACCAAACCTTTCTGGTAAGTGGTTTAAGTCGATTCAGTATACAGTTAATAGAGATACTTATCTACTTGATATGGACGAGATAGAAAAGCTAACGCTGGAGCATAAACCGAAGCTAATCATTGCTGGTGCTTCTTCTTATCCAAGAGAAATAGATTTCAAGCGCTTTTACAAAATTGCGAATAAAGTTGGTGCATATCTGCTTGCAGATATTGCTCACTATTCAGGACTTATTTCTGCAGGTTGTTACCCATCACCTGCTGAATATGCGCATGTTATTACTTCTACAACTCACAAAACTCTACGTGGTCCTCGTGGCGGAGTGGTAATGACAAATGATGAAGCATTACATAAAAAAATTAGGTCTGCAGTTTTTCCAGGGTTGCAAGGTGGGCCGCTTATGCATGTGATAGCTGCAAAAGCTGTTGCATTTAAGGAGGCATTAACGCCAGAATTTAAAACTTATAGTAAAAAAGTTGTAGAAAATGCAAAAGTGTTGGCTCAAGCTCTGAAAGAACATGGAATAAACATTATAACTGGTGGAACTGACTCTCATATTGTGCTAGTTGATTTAAGGTCACAGAAGTTGACGGGAAAAGACGTTGTAAATAGCCTTGAGAGAGCTGGCATTACCTGCAATAAAAACTCTGTGCCATTTGACACGGAAAAGCCAACCATTACTTCAGGGCTACGTTTTGGTACCGCTGCTGAGACAACGCGTGGACTTGAGAGAGAAGATTTTAAAGAGATAGCTGATCTAATAAATGAAATAATTCAGGGATTGATCAATGGAAATGGTCCTGATATTGAAAGAGCAGTAAAAAATAAAGTTGAAAAGATTTGTAGTAATTTTCCTATTTATTAATTTATTTATCATTCAAAATTCCTTTCTTTACTTTGGGTTAAACTATTGTATAGTGACCTTATAGCTCTTTAATTTTATGATAAATATACTTAGCATAGAGAGTTGTGATTTTCACAATAAAAATGTTCTGCTCAGGGTTGACTTCAATGTTCCTATAAAAAATGAAAGAATTTGTGATGCCACTCGTATTTTAAGAGCGCTACCTACCATTCAGTATTTGGCAAATGCGGGTGCAAAAATTATTATTATCTCACATTTTGGGCGTCCAAAAGCCAAAGACAGTAACTTATCGCTAAAAAACGTAGCTGAAGCTTTATCGCAGCTGCTAAGCAAAGAAGTGAAATTTATTGATGATTGTATTGGTGAGGGAGTACAAAGAGTAATAAATGCGATGGATGGAGGAGATATAATATTACTAGAGAATCTGAGGTTTTATAAAGAAGAAGAGCAGAATGACTCAAATTTTGCTAAACAATTAGCATCTCTAGCAGATATATATGTAAATGATGCATTTTCTTGCTCTCATAGAGCTCACGCTTCTATTTCATGTATTACGGAATTTTTACCTTCTTATTCAGGATTTTGCTTGCAAGATGAGCTAAAATATCTTGGGCAAGCAATATCGTTTGATGCTAAACCTATTACTGCGATAGTTGGTGGAGCTAAAATATCCACTAAAATAAAAATGCTTATAAAACTAGCAGAAAAGGTTGATTACCTTATTCTGGGAGGCGCAATTGCTCATAATTTTTTATTATTTAATAAAGTTAATATAGGCAGGTCTTTTTTTCAAAATGGCGTTGATGATCTTCTGCACGATCTTGTTAAGATGGCAAATAAAAACAATTGCAAAATAGTTGCGCCAGAAGACGTTTTGGTTGCAGTAAATTCTGATTATAGCACTGGCGTTTTAAGAAGAACTGAATCCATTTTGGACGGTGATATAATTTTAGATATCGGACCTCAAACTTTAAGCACAATAAGCGGTATAATAGAAAGCAGTAAAACTCTGCTGTGGAATGGACCTATTGGTGTTTTTGAACATTCAGCTTTTGCAAATGGTACAGTAGAGGTGATGAGAGTAGTAAGTAATTTGACACATAAAGGAAAATTAACCAGTGTAATAGGAGGGGGAGATAGCCTATCTGCAGTAAATGCAGCAGGTCTTACTGATAAAGATTTTACATATATTTCAACTGGTGGGGGAGCATTTTTAAGTTGGCTTAGTGGTGATAAAATGCCGGGACTGCGACTAACATCTAATTAAAACTTTTTTAAGCTTTTGCTTGTACCTTAGCTTTTTTATACGTTGTGTTCTGGTTATGTAGAAAGTAGCTAAATTAATCTTATGCTCAATAATACCAGTAATAGGATTTGTTTTTTTACATTAAGGAGAATTGCTTCAACAATACAAATTCACAAATTAAATTTGAGCCATTTTTCAAAACAGATTCTTCAGATCCGGAATATATTCCACTATTTCCGGATCTGACTAACTTTAACAGAGTAATATTAATGGTTTGTGGAGATTGGGGAACACAGCCTGATGAAGAAGATTTCAAATTTTGCTTGATTGTCCGCAGCATCAAGAAGTGGTGAAAAAGATATACGATAAGCTTGATCATCAGGTGATTAAACCTGGTGCAGACTTGGGGTTGTTTAAAGATGAATTGACTAAGATTTGGTTTACCAATAGCAGAACTAAAAAAGAAACTATAGTGTTTAGGAATATTTTTTGTGGTGAACCAGATAAATTGGGGCTTGGTAGTATACATTTTGTAGGTAGATATGTTGAGGACCAAGAGAATAAGTGGGCGGGTGCGATTTGGGATAATGAATCTCTGTGCAATAAATTAGATATTAAGCCACCTTTTTACACATTTGGAATAAAATATCCAGGTAAGGATGGAGAAGTGAAAGTTAAGTGTCCAAGTGGGTACGCGTATAACCTTCATACTGATGATATTTTAGTTTCTGCGACTAAGGCGTTTAAGGAGCTGGGAAAAGATTGAATGTGTCTGTATAAAATGGAAGATGACAATTATCAATCAGTATTTGTGAGAAAGAAAGACGCTATACTCACATTCTATCCTGACTTAACACCAAAATGTAATGATAAGAGTATTAATTGTAGCTGTAGCAAGTCTTGATTGGCTAAAAAAAAAGTAAAAATTTTATGCGTATTATGCTAATTTAGTTATATTGAGGGCAATTTGTAGAGCTACATGAAACTTATAGTAAAAAATGTTTGTCTGTTTTATTTCTGTTGCTGCTTGTAACACCTCTTGTATATGGACAACAATCTTGTTTAAGTGATATTGAGAACAATTTTCAAGATTTGAAAACATCATTAAAAAATCCAATATTTTTAGATCCTGCACCGAGTTTAAATTATGATGATAGAGAAGGCAAAAAAGTGTTGATGGTGATGCACCATACTGAATCACCAACATTAAAAAGTACAAAATATGCATTAAATTCTTCAGGGATGTCAGTACAGCTTATTGTTGATAGAGATGGTAGCGTTACTCTAATGGTTCCACTTAAAAAACGAGCATGGCATGCTGGTATAAGTTATGCGAAAGTTCAGATAGATAATGTGGTTGAAGAGCTACGAAAACTGAATTATTATTCTATAGGTATGGAGATTATAAACACAGGGATTGAGCCTTTTCCAGAAGAGCAAATGAAATCTGTCAAAGATCTGATTTCGTACCTCATGAAGCGCTTTAAGATTAGAAAAGATATGATATTTAGTCATGCTGAGATAGGCACTATAGTTTACAACTCAGCAATTGAAGGTTACTCAATGCGTAAGCCTGATCCACACAAGTTATTTGATTGGGAGTTATTAGAGAAAAGTGGTATCGGATTGCATATAGGTGATAGAATCATTCCTCAAGGTGCAGAATAGAAAGTAAATGAGGTTTTATATAAGGTAGGCGATAAGGGTGAAAATATTTTGAAATTAAAAAAAAGGTTAAACGGTTTTTTTATAAAATACTGCCTTGGAATGATAGGGAAGGTAATGTGATTTTTCCTAACAATAATGCTAATTACTCAAATGAGTTTGGTGAAATTTTTGCGTAGGTTATCAATCAGTTTTCAATGAACTACTTGCCGAAAGAGATTAGAAAAGACTTGCCTCTAAAATTAGAACAAGAAGATATTCTGCCTGAATTTTTAGTTAAGTATAGTAATCTTATTTTTAGTGAATTCTTATCTTTAAGTGATAAAACTAAATTAAGCTTAAAGCCACCATATTTTGAATAAAGGTGATTATAAGCATATATTATCTTCTCTTGCAGAATATGAAAATAATATTTCTTCTGATGCATTTGCTATTCTCATGTGCAAGATTAAGCTATATTATGACTCTTATCTAAGATGCAATATAGGATCTTCACTTTATATTCCATTTAGACTTAATTCATTTGAAAAGCTAGATGTTTTGAAGAATGAAATATTATCTTTAAAGTCTATAAGCCCTGAAAAGGCTATAGAAGTCTCGAATTTGATTAATGAGTTTAGGTAGAAGTTTTATCTAATTTCCAAAATTTTGAGAAGCAGTGGTTTCAAGAATTTAAGGACAATTGGAAACAAAAATTTATACCTAATATGGAGAAGCAAATGTCTTGGACTGTGCTACATGAAACTGTGTTGGAATATTTAGAAAAGGCGAAGAAAGAAGTATAATGAGTATTACAATGACCAGATGCATGGGCAGAGAAAAATAAAGGACTGGTTTCACATGCATCTGGAAGGATACAAAAATTTCTAAATGAGATTAATATAGTATTGGAATGACAGAGTTTAAAAAATAAGTTACTTTTTTATTCTTGGTAAAGAATAGTCTATGGGTATTAAAATTGCACCTTCTGTACTTTCAGCAGACTTTGCAAAATTAGGAGAGGAAGTAAAGAGAATTAGCAACTTGAATGTAGATTATATACACATAGACGTTATGGATGGAAATTTTGTTCCAAATATTACAATAGGTCCGAATGTTATCTCTGCGATACGTAAATATAGCAATCTTCCTTTTGATGTACACTTAATGATTAAATCTCCTGGTAACCATATTGAAAGTTTTATAAATGCTGGTGCTGATATTATTACTATACATGCAGAAGCAGAGATACATCTTGAGAGGACAGTAAGAAAGATAAAATCATATAAAAACAATACGAAAAAAATAGTACAAGTTGGAGTTTCAATTGTTCCTTCAACTTCTCCAAGCGTGCTTGAGTATATAATAGATGAGCTAGATATTGTACTAATTATGACAGTCAATCCTGGATTTGGAGGACAGGAGTTTATTCATTCGCAGTTGAGTAAGATATCTACCGTGAGGAAAATGATACAGAACCGTAATCTTAAGACACAAGTTTCAGTAGATGGTGGAGTTAACTTTTCTAACGCAGCTGATATAATAAAAGCAGGTGCAAATATATTAGTTACTGGATCAGCAATATTTAAAGCTGAAGACATGAAAAAGGCTATAAACGATCTTAAAAATCTTTCGTTATAACCCTATAGACAACACAAACTATTTTTGTTGTCTTGTCAGTTTCAATAATTCCTATTATCCCAGTGCTTCGACACTGAGATAATAGAAAGTAAGTTCAACTTCAATAGAAACCTGATGATGAGTCGTTATTACCAAATTTTGGTCTGTGTCTATTACTAAAACCAGAACGAGGACGAGTAGGTCTGTTACTATGATAATTATCTCCAGGTTTTTTATTAAACGAGTTGTTATAATAATTATCCCTATTATTTAAACCATCTCTCCTTTCTTGATTGTAAAGCTTACCTTCAAAAAATTCACCTGTTTCTTGATCAACACGACGTCTTGATAATTTTGGACATCCACCTTTTTCAAAGTCAATTATCAAAGCTTTGAAGGTATCACCCTGTTTAAGTATATCCTCAATGGACTCTACATGTTGATTGGCTACCTCGCTTATATGCATTTTTCCTTTCCTTCCATTAAGAAGTTCTAGCTCTACGATAGACTTCTCTATCTTTACAACTTTAGCATCAATTATAGAACCTTGTTCTAGCTCTGTTATTGAATCAATCATCATATTTTTTGCAGCTTCAGCTTCAGTACTACTAATGGCAAAAACAGAAACTTTACCGTCATCACCTATTTCAATTTTTGCATTACTTCTTTCACATACACTGCGTATATTTTTTCCTTTAGCACCAATAGCTGCAGAAATTTTATCTTTATCTATATAAAACGATAACACTCTTGGTACATGATCTTTTATATCCTTACGATGTTCTGAAATTACTGCATTCATTTTTTCTAAGATATGTAATCTTCCGACTTTTGCTTGTTCTAAAGATTTCTCAACAATTTCAAAGCTTATACCAGGAATTTTCATATCCATCTGCAGTGCTGTAATCCCTTCGCTAGTTCCTGCTACTTTGAAGTCCATATCACCAAGATAGTCTTCATCGCCCAGTATATCAGAAAGTATTATATGCTCATTTTTGTCTTTGATGAGACCCATAGCAATTCCTGCAACGGGAGACTTTATTGGCACACCTGTATCCATTAATGCAATGGAAGTTCCACAAACTGTTGCCATAGAAGAAGAACCATCAGATTCCATAATCTCAGATACCACCCTTATTGTATAAGGAAATTCAGATTTATCAGGTAAAACAGGATGAATTGCTTTCCAAGCAAGTTTACCATGACCAATTTCTCTCCTTCCTGGTGCGCGTATAGAAGAAGCCTCTCCAACAGCAAATGGAGGAAAATTATAATGCAACATAAAATGTTCACGTCTATCGCCTTCAATGTCATCCACAATTTGCTCATCTTGTGTAGTACCAAGAGCAGTAACAACCAGTGCCTGAGTACTACCCCTTGTAAATAGCGCAGAACCGTGAGTCTTGGGTAGAATGTCAGCCTCAATTTCTATCTGGCGTATTTCATCATACTTACGGCTGTCTATCCTCACACTTTTCCTTCTAATCATTTCACGCACTAAGGATCTTTCAAAGCTTTTTACTGCATAAGTAATTAACTTTTCGTCTTTTCCAGCCTCTTTAAGAGTATTCAATATATTATTCCTTACTACTTCCAGAGCTTTAACTCGCTCTTGTTTTACTGTTTTTGAATATACTTCTTCAAAGTCTTTTCGATATTTTTCAAGTTCTTGAGTTATATTTGATATATCAACAGGAGCAAAGCTTTCAGGTTTATTGCCTACTGTATCAGCAAATTCTTTTATAAGCTCAATAACAGGTTGAAGATGTTCATGGCCGAATTTTATTGCACTCAAAACATTTTCTTCAGAGAGCTCTTTGACTTCCGATTCGACCATTAAGATCGAATTTTCATCACCAGACAAAAACAGATCCAAGTTGCTTGCTTTCATCTCTTGAACGGAAGGATTTAGTATATAATTGTTATTTTCATCACAACCGACCATAACTCCAGCTATAGTAAAGTGGAAAGGAACACCAGAAATTGCAAGAGCTGCGACGGTACCTATCAATGCCGGTACTTCAGGAGAATTGACCGTATCGTAAGTTAATAGATTACATACTATACTAATTTCATCATGAAAACCTTCAGGAAATAACGGTCTTATACTTCTATCTATTACTCTTGAAATTAAAGTTTCCCTATCAGATGGTTTTCCTTCTCTTTTAAAAAAACCACCAGGAATCTTACCCATGGCATAACTTTTTGCAATAAACTGCACATTTAAAGGTAGAAAATCAACACTTTCTTCCTTCTTTTTTCGTACAACAGTGACTAAGATAGAAGTATCTCCATAATTTACAACTACTGAACCATCAGCTTGACGTGCTATTTTCCCAGTTTCTAAAGATAAGGTACGCCCCTCCCAATCTATAGATTTTTTTATAATTTCAAACATACAAAATTCCTCGATTATTTTCTAATGCCTAACTTCTCTATTAACTCTTGATAGGCTTCATTACCAAATTTACGTTTTATATAATTTAAGTGCTTGCGCCTTCTACCTATCAATACAAGTAAACCACGCTTAGAATTATGGTCATGCTTATGCTTTTTAAAATGCTCAGTTAAATTACTGATTCTCTCGGTTAAAATTGCACACTGTACAAAAGATGAACCTGTATCATCTTCTTTAATTGCATGTGCACTAATCAAACTTTTTTTCTTTTGGGATGTTATTGACATCTAAACCTCATTTCAAAATATTAAAAACACGAATAGGCTTCACATAACCACGAGTAAAACTGCAAATTGCAATAGGTACATTACCCACTATCGTACAAAAACTATCATAACTCTTTAAATTACGCAAGTTATTTAATGTAATTTCTTGACCTTTTCTGATTTTCTCCGCTTCCTCTAAGGAAATTTCAACTTTGAACATCGATTTTAAAGCCGATTCAATGGGGATGATGAAACTTTTTGTATTACCTACATCATCTTTTGCCATTCCACCTTCCTCTGTCATCCCAGTGTCAATCACTGGGGAGAGTAAGTTTTTTTTTTAGTAAGTTGCTCAATTGTCACTGATTCATCCTCCCTAAAATCACCTACCATCGTTCTTCTTAATTGTATAATATGTCCAAAACAATTTAATTCAATTCCAAGATCTCTTGCAATTGATCTTACATATACGCCGCTACCGCAGATCATAGAAAAATCGGCACTATTATTTATGGTGTCCAAAAATATCATCTTCAGTTCATGTATTTTGACGTGTCGAGGTTTTATATTTACCTTTTGCCCACTTCTTGCTAATTTATATGCTCTTGTTCCCTTGATTTTCACTGCTGAAAATTGAGGAGGAGTTTGTGTTATCTCACCAATAAAATTCTTAATCACACAATTTATTTGGTTATATTCAGGTTTTATAGTGCTAGTTCTAATAATATCACCATCTAAATCGTCCGTAGTTGTTTGCTTTCCCCATTTGATTGTGAAATTGTATGCCTTTAAGTCATGAGATAAATATGGTATAGTTTTTGTTGCTTCACCAAGAGCGATCGGCAATACACCTAAAGCCAAAGGATCAAGTGTTCCCAAATGTCCGGCTTTTTTTATTCCAAAAATCCTTTTAATTTGAGTTACTGCTTGTGCAGAACTCATTCCTGTTGGTTTATCAAGATTCAGCCAGCCATTTACCATGTATCAATCTTACATAATTAGTAACAATTTAGAAAGTAGATAAAATATTAGATTTTTAATAAAATGCTTGAATGGTGTGCATTGTTAATATAAAATTAACTTTTTATTAATCTTAATTAAGGAGGAAGTAATTATGACTACTATATGTAAATTGAAAAAATATGGCACCTATAACAAAAATGAGTATTGAAGGTACATTTGCAACTGCATCTTTGGCAGCAGCAATAACAACAGTATTGATTGCTACTAAAGTAATTGCTGGACCTGCTTAGCACTTGTTGCTAGCCCTGCTGGAATTGCATTTCTATTTATTGACGCTGTATATTTTGCCGCAGCAGCTTATCCTTCATATCAGCAAATGAATGCAATAGAAAATGTTAAGGGTGAAAAAGGCGATAAGGGTGACCAAGGATCTCAAGGTACAGTACTTTCTGACGAAGATTTGAAAGAAAAATTTAAAACTTTCTTATTAGATCATACTGTTATTAGTAAAGATGTTAAAGCTTTATTTAAAGAATAGTAGCTTAATAAATTAACATGACTAGAGGTAAATTTTCTACCTCTTTCTTTTTCCTTTCATCTGAACATGCAAAAGTTACAATAGCCTATCCCACACTTCAACTACATCCTCACTGAACTGTATTATCTCTACTTTTTTGAATCGGTAGCAGTTGTTTATGGATTGAATCCCTAGATCTCCTACAAAAGGAGTAGCATCATTGCCTAGAATTTTACCACTGCGACAGATTATCAACCTGTCGATTAAGTTATGTTTTAATAATTCTGTAACTAACACTCCTCCACCTTCAACTAATAACCTTGTTATGCTAATTTCTGAAACAAGTTTTGATACCATGTCTTTTAAGCAGACTTTGCCGATAACATCATGTTCCGATGTCATTCCAGCGCGTGAACAGTTTTCACTACGCAATTGCTTGAAGTTTTCTGGATCCCATTGTCTGGGCACTGGGATGACAGGAGAAGGCATTGGAATGACAGGAGAGTGTGTTGGGGTAACGGAAGAGTGAGCTGGAATGACAGGAGGTTTGTGGTTTGAATTGACTATCAAATAATTAATGTTTTTTATTTCTCTCTCTATTTCTCTGTTTGTAATTACCCAAGTTGTTACTTTATCTGCAGTTTTTGCAATATTATGCTCTTCCTTCAATTTTCCTTGGCTATCGATAATTAGCCTTACTGGCGACCTGTCTTCGAGTCCTGGAAATCTGCAAGTTAAAAGTGGATCGTCATTGATAAGGGTACTACTGCCAATCATAATTGCATCATATTTTGCTCTGAGCTCATGCACCCAATTTCTCGTATCTTCGCTTGTTATCCATTTGCTATCACCTGTAAATGTTGCGATTTTTCCGTCAAGAGTTGTTGCGATTTTACAAGCTATAAATGGTCTATGGAGTTTCTTAGTGGTAAAAAAGCCAATATTTAGTTTCTCTGCTTCTTTCTGCATAATCCCTTGCTCAACTTCAATTCCTCCATCTACTAAGGCTTTTATGCCTCTGCCTAAAACTCTATTATCTGGATCAATTGCTGCAATCACTACCTTTCTTATTCCTGATTTTATGATTTCTGTAGTGCAAGGTTCTGTAACTCCAAAGTGGCAGCATGGTTCGAGAGTAACGTACATAGTTGCACCATGAGTTAAGTTTTTAGCTTTTTGTAAAGCAACTACTTCTGCATGTGGACGTCCACCGATTCCTGTGTAGCCTGCACCGATCACTATACCGTTTTTTACAATGATACATCCGACAGTGGGATTTGGTGCAACACTTCCAAGACTTTTTTCTGCAAGTTTTAATGCGATCGACATGAAATAATCATCGGTCATTAGAAAGAAGTCATTTCGTATGAGGTATCAAAAATTCTTCTGTGCTCATGTATGGCAAATCTATCTGTCATGCCTGAGATATAATCACATATTATTACCGAACGTTGAGATTCACAAGCAAGCTTGTTCCACTCTATAGGTAATAACCCTGGGTTTTCATAAAAGCATTGCAAAAGCTCCTGTACTATACGTTTTGCTTTGTTCATTGTTCTATTCAATTTATAGCTTCTGTATATTTTTTCCATGTTAAATTTTTTCATCTCTTTTGTGGAATTTGCAATTTCTGGTGAAAATGTGACTAGCATTGTATTTAGACCTCTTACATCTTCTACGCTTTTTATTTCGTAGTCTTTAATATTTTTTTCAGTCTGAAAAACAACATCATTTATCATAATCCCTATAGTTCTACTCAGTGATTCATGTATGAGTTTGCTCTGAGACAAATCTGAATATTCACTCCTTACGTTTTTAAACATTTTGCCAATTAAGGGAACATTAAGCAAATCTTCAATAGTTACTAAATTTGCTCTGAGTGCATCATCAAGATCATGAACACTGTAAGCGATGTCATCCGCAATTGAAGCAACTTGTGCTTCAATGCTTGAAAATTCCTCAAGTTTTAGATCATATTTTTCATTGTATTTTAATAATAGATGATTATTTGTAGAGGACTCTGCGTTTTGACCAAGCAAGGGACCGTTATGTTTTGCAATCCCTTCAATCACCTCCCAACTTAGATTCATACCATCAAAATCAGCATGTTTTTGTTCAAGATAAGTTAAAATCCTTATAGCTTGAACATTATGATCAAACTCATACTTCTCATTATCAAGATTCAAATCTTGAACTGATTTCTTTAGAGCATCTTCACCTGCATGACCAAATGGAGGATGACCAAGATCATGTGCGAGCGCTATGCATTCAGTGATATCCTCATTCAAGCCAAGTATACGAGTAATAGACCTTGCAATTTGTGCAACTTCAAGGCTATGAGTAAGCCGAGTGCGATAGTAGTCGTGCTCATAATTGATAAAAACTTGTGTTTTATATCCTAATTTCCTAAACGCATTAGAGTGAATAATACGGTCCCTATCACGCTGAAAGCAGCTGCGATTTTCATCTTCTGGCTCTTTAAAATTTCTTCCTTTTGTTTTATTTGGAAAGCACGCGTAACTTAATAAAAAATTATTGTTTGACATGTAAAATTTCTACTATAATAGGTAATCAATAATGGAGGGTGGTTGTTATGTCAACAGATTACAATATTAGCTTAACTGACAACGCATTAAGGAAGATCTACTCCCTTGTAGAACAGGAAGGAGATGAGAGTTCTATTTTGCGGGTTGCAGTTTCAGGTGGTGGATGCTCTGGCTTCAAGTATGATTTTCTTATGGATCAAATAAATAAGAAGGTGTCTTTGGATGACGATTTTGACGATGACGAAGATAGCGAGGATTATAGAAACCACTCCAGTTTTAGTGAAAAAGGTAAAGATATAGTAATTAATGATGAGAATGGAAACCCTGTATTAATGGTTGATAATTGTTCAGCGAAATTTTTAAATAACTCAACTATAGATTATACTGAAGATCTAAGTGGTTCTGGTTTTCAAGTCAAGAATGCTCTCGCTAAGTCTCGATGTGGGTGTGGTAACAGTTTCTCGGTATAATTCTCCCTCCTGGATCTTTTTATAATATGGGTAGTGGTGTAACACTAGAGCTAGCTTCTGTAAGTAAGAGCTTCAAAAAAAGTCCTGCTGTTGTAGAAGATATCAATCTGTGTCTTACAAAAGGGCAAGTAGTTGCATTGATTGGTAGTTCGGGATCAGGAAAAACAACTATACTACAAATTGCAGGTCTATTGGATAAGCCAACTTTAGGTGTAGTGACAGTAGATGGAGTGAATTGTACTCAAGCCAGCAATAAATATAAAACTCATGTAAGAAGAAATTTTCTCAGCTTTATTTATCAATTTCACTATTTATTACAGGAGTTATCAGTATTAGAAAACATTATGCTTCCTCAGCTCATTGCAGGAAAAAGTAAAGCTGAAGCAGAAAAAAAATCGCAAGCAATATTGGAAAAATTTGGTCTGGAAAGTAAAGCAAGTAGTATGGTATCTAAAATTTCTGGTGGAGAAAGGCAGAGGGTTGCAATTGCAAGGAGCATTGTAAACTCTCCAAAGCTCTTACTTGCAGATGAGCCAACGGGAAATTTAGACCCAACAAATTCTTTGAATGTATTTTTGCTGTTACATTCATATGTAAAGGAAAATAACAGCTCTATGCTTGTAGTAACACACAACTATATCCTTGCAGAAAAAGCAGATCACATTTTTCATTTAAAAGACCGATCATTAGTAAAGTTGTGAATGGAAGAAATGTTATAATACAAAGCTACCTATAACTTGTACTTATTTAACCAATGATCATTAACGGAGTATAATTCGCATGAAATGCCTTCATTGTTTTTTATACACGGACTCTTTAATTTATGCTGTTTACTTGGAAAGCATCCTGACAGAATAAACATCGCTAAAACGAGAAATAATAATTGCCTAAACATAACAAGGCTTTTTTTATTTATATTAATACATTCATTTCTCTCATTTCTAAAGTTAGGCATATTCTTTTACCCTTATCTCTTTTTTTACTTTTTTGTAGGAAGTGACTGCACTGTTTAAACGTAGTTTTATATAGTTATCTATAATTTGAGCTACTTCCTCTTCTTTATCCCTTAAAAAGTGGTTAGTATCGTCCACTATATGATATTCCATATGGTTATTTTTTACCGAATTTATTAACCTTCGTGCTAATTCTGTTACATCGCTTTCTTCTGAAATTGTATCATTGTTACTTTGTATTATAAGTCCAGGAACTGGGCAAGGAGAGAGGAAAGAGAAATCGTATTTAGTTGCTGGAAGAGAAAGAGCAATAAAACTTACTATCTCTGGACGGCGCATTGTTAATTGCATAGCTACCCATGCTCCAAAAGAAAAACCAACTATCCAAATTGGAACGTTGTTAGAGTTATGCTCCTGAAGCCAATCAATAGCCACTGCAGCATCAGTTAATTCTCCTATACCCTTATCAAAAGTTCCGGTAGATTTTCCGACGCCACGAAAATTAATTTTCAACGCAGAAAAGTCATTATCGACAAAAGATTCATATATACTATTTATAATCTTACTATCCATACTACCCCCATATTGGGGATGGTGATGTAAAATTAGCACAACCGGTGCATTGGTATCTTTGCTTTGATGGTATCTACCTTCTATCTTTTTCGTTGAATTATTTAAAAAGACTTCTACCATGATAACTCCTAATAAAAACCTGTTTTGACAGGGGTTGATAATGTAAATTACTTATTAAGTATGTATTAATTTTGCTGTTTTTGCAATAAATTTTTATTGTGTTAAAGTTAGCATGCATAATTGGTTGATGATAAGTGACAAATAAGCCTGTGAGTCTATTCTCCCTGGAAGATAGTAGTTATGTGTATGCTGATTATAATGCAACTGCTCCAGTGAGTAAAAATGTAAAAAAAAGTATACTTGAGATTTTATCAAAACAAACACTAAATCCATCATCCCTGCATAAAAGAGGACAAGAAGCGAGGAAGATTCTTAAAGAGGTAAGAGATAACGTACGTGATGCTCTTAGCATTCCAGATGATAAAGAAATAGTTTTTACGTCTGGTGCAACTGAAGCAAACAACCTCGTCATGAGAGGAATGAAAGGCTATCTGCATGTAATTTCAGCTACAGAGCATCCTTCAATTCTTAATTCTGCATATAATCCACATATAATACCGGTTAATCAAGAGGGTATTGTTGACTTTTTAGAGCTAGAAAAAATTCTAAGCGAACTTGAAGGGAGTAAAGTAATAATTTCAGTGATGATGGCTAATAACGAAACTGGAGTTATCCAGCCTGTTAAGGAAATAGCTAAAATAGCACATAAATTCGGGGCAATCTGTCACACTGACGCTGCTCAAAGCATTGGGAAAGTCGAATTAAATATGGAAGATTTAGAAGTGGATTTACTTACTTTATCTGCTCACAAATTTGGTGGTATAGCAGGTAGTGGAGTTTTAATATTTGACAAAAAGCTTGTAATAGAACCTACTATAATAGGTGGTGGGCAAGAAAAAGGGTTGCGTGGTGGTACAGAAAATATTATTGCAATAGTAGGTCTTTCTGCTGCGTTGCAAAACATTCCAGATCTTCTATCAAAGATGGATGAAGTAGAGAAGATGCGTGATCAATTGGAGTGTGGGTTATTAAGTCTTGTCAGTGATATCAAGATCTTTGGCAGAAATTCTAAAAGATTGCCAAATACAAGTTTCATTTATATGCCGAGAGTGAAGAATGATCTGCAGCTCATGCACTTTGACTTAAATAATATTGCAGTCAGTAATGGTTCTGCATGTTCTTCTGGAAAAGTTGGACCTTCTCATGTTTTGCTTGCAATGGGAGCAACAAAAGAGCAAGCAGAATGTTCAATTAGAATCAGTATAGGTCCAGAGGTTAAACCGCGAGACATAGAAAAAATAGTGGATTGTTGGTATAGTGTCTATAAGAAGAATGCTTTAGTAAATGTAAAAACTGCTTTCACCATTCCCCTTAAATCATGATAGAGGGAATGGTGAAAGTAATTTCTGTTGCCAGAGGTTGTTATAATAGTTAAATGCTGCTGAAAACCGATTTGCTTGTAGTTATGGAAGAATTCTCTAATTGCATACCACGCCATTCAATTGGCGTATGTCATTTTATACTTGATAAAGACGCTGTGTTGTATTATAATGTATCATCAAGAGATAATAGGGAGTTATATATGTCTTATATGAAAAACGAACAGGATATTCGCTCTCAGGGCGTTTATTATAGTGCTGGACTCAGGAGTTACCTAACCAAGGTATACAATTATATGGCTTTAGCTTTAGGTGTTACAGGGCTTGTTGCGTTTTTAACAGTGTCCTCTGGTCTTTTTCAGATGATTTATTCCAATCCTGTTCTATCGCTTGTGGTAATGCTATCTCCAGTTGCATTGGTGTTTTATATGTCTTTTAGGCTTCAACACCTAAGTGCTCAGTCAACACTTACTGTGTTTTTTCTATTCTCAGTTTTAATGGGAATTTCTTTATCTCATATTTTTATAATTTATACTGCAGGAAATATAGCCAGAGCATTTTTCATTACATCGATCATGTTTGGTTCTATGGCTTTGTATGGTAATACTACAAAAAATGATCTGACCAGTATGGGTTCTTTTTTGATCATGGGAATCTGGGGATTAATCGTTGCATCTATAGTTAATCTGTTACTTGGGAGTAGTTCACTATATTTTGCAATATCATTTGTGTCAGTAATAGTGTTTACTTTAATGACCGCGTACGATGCTCAGAGAATCAGAGATGTCTATTATAGGTATAATGATGGCTCAGAGGTTGCAGCTACTAAGCTGGCAGTACTTGGTGCAACTAATCTTTACTTTGACTTCATCAATATATTCCTCAATTTGCTGAGGTTACTTAATTTATTCAACAATAAGGATTAGATGATTTCCTTTCTAAGGGGAAATAATGGAAATTCTATAGTTTTTTTCCTATTATCTTTAGTTGTATTAATGCTTTGTCTTGCATATGCTTCAGTGCCATTGTATAGTATCTTTTGCAAAGCAACTGGATATGGTGGCACAACGAGAAAAGCAACTAATACGACAATAAGTGCAACTAACCAAAAAATCAGGGTTTACTTCAATGCTGATGTAATGTCCGGTCTGCCTTGGGAATTTAAATCAGAAACTAACTACATTGATATTAATATAGGGCAAAAAAGTTTAGTGTTTTATTATGCAGAAAATTTATCTGACCAGCCTTCACTTGGAATGGCAGTGTATAATGTCACACCTTTTAAAGCAGGTAAGTATTTCAATAAAGTTGCATGCTTCTGCTTTGAAGAACAAATTTTGCAGCCAAAACAAAAAACAGCTATGCCAGTATCTTTTTACATAGACCCTGAAATAATTCGTGACAATAGTACAAAAGATTTAAGTGAAATAACACTATCATATACGTTTTTTAAGCTTAAGTAACCAACCTGTGCCTATTGTTGATTTAAATAATAGTTATGCAACAGATCTATTTAATTGGGCAGAAGCACTTATTTGTTTTTGCACACTAAGTACTTGTATTGAGGTTTTTGGTATTGCGAATTCCCATTCTTCACTATTTGCTTTACAGGCATTCCAGTGCTCAGTTAACTCTTTATTACTTTTTATAGAGTCTGGCATTTTACTGTGAGTTTTTTTCTAATGTATGCTCAATTAGAATTTCACAGCAATCCTTGGATTTCGTTGACTTATCTCTACCATATAATTTAGTAACATAGTCTAAAACGGTATTTCCACCATAGTTTTCATTTGGGTTATCATTTACTCCCGCTTTTATAAGAGCCTTTAATATGTCCGGAGAATGGGTCAAAACACAGGTATGTAAACATCCTTTTTCGTCTTGAACATGAGCTCCTGCTTTTATTAAAACTTGAGCTAGATTTGTTAAAGTGTACGGTCTATAGTTAATGGCGATGGAAAAAAAAGACTATCTATTGGAAAGTCGTCATAATCTTTCAAGTCAAATCTATGGTTAACATCAAATCCTTTATTTTTTATTATATTGTTAACATCCAAATCATTATCTTCATCCACTTTGCACAACACATTGAATAAAACACCATAAAGCCAAACTTCTTTGTTCATTATAATTTGTGCCTCAAAACTATTAACACTACGCTTATGTAGCGTATAAACTCTAAATAACATTTTGCAAAACACTAATTGCTAGATAACATAGTTAAAGTTTTTGTCTTACATTTATCATGGTTAGAGCTATACAAATTAAAAAAACTGGGGGGCTAGAAGTATTAGAATTTGTAGATAAGAGCATAGGTGAACCAAAAGATGAGGAAGTCTTAATACGTCATACAACTATCGGCTTAAATCGTTATGATTTAGAACATAGAAAAGGTATACGCAAAATTAAAGATTTGCCATCAGTACTTGGAGTAGAGGCAGTAGGAGTTGTTGAAAAGCTTGGTAAAAAAATTAGTGATGGATTTAAGGTTGGAGATAGAGTTGGATATTGCACAGCTCTTCCAGGGGCATATTGTGAGAAGCGCATTTTACACCAGAAATATTTAATAAAAATTCCGAATGATATACCTAATGAAGTTGCTGCTGCAGTATTGTTTAAAGGTATGACAGCTCACTATTTAGTTAATCAATCTTATAAAATCAGGCCTGGTGCTTTTGTACTAGTTCATGGAGCTAATGGTGGTTTGGGGCAAATAATATGCCAATGGGCAAAGGATAAAAAAGGTATAGTGATAGGTTCTATAAGCTCTGATGAAAAAATGAAGATAGCTTTACAAAATGGCTGCACATACGCAATAAACTACAATGATAAAGATTTCGTTTCTAAAATCATGGAGATTACGAAAAATAGAGGAGTAGGAGCAGTGTATGACCCTATAGGTTACGCTACAAGCAAGCTCTCTTTTGAATCTTTGGGTAAGTTTGGCATATATGTTTCCTATGGGAAGATATCAGGTAATACTCCTATTACTTTCTCTTTACTTAGTTCACGTTCGTTATTTGCAGCTGGAACTTCGATATATCATTACAAGAATAATAGACTTACGTTAGTTCTTACTGCAATGGAAATTTTTGAAATGATAAGAAAAAAACTTTTAATTGTACGAATTAATAAAAAATATAAATTTGATGAAATAATAGAGGCTCATCGTGACATGGAAAATAGAAAAGTAAGTGGGCTAAATATTATCAAAGTTTCTTAAATAACTTAGTAACCTAAAATAATTATTCATTAAGTCATATCAACAAGAATTTCACATGGTTAATTTTCTTTTTGGGAGATTTAAAAGCATACAGCTGTAGCTAAACTGACTGAGATTTACCAACAAGTTTGGAAAATTGTTATTCTGCTACTCGTTAGTGGAGTGGTAATGCAATATTTTATCTATAGATATTATTTTCACAGTAGTTTCAAAAGAAGCTGAGTAAATAAGTTATATTTTAAATTAGATTTGATGTCACATCTACTATTTAAGTATTATAACTTCAATAGTATATGGAGCTGTTATTCTCCTTTTAAATAACTACTTTTCTCTATTTTACAATAATTTTAGGGTTAAAGTTATAGTACTTAGAAAGTTTACATTACCCTATTATTGTTTCTGTTGCTCTGACAAATCCAGTAATCATAAATTCTCCTTTAATGGCATTTTGTTCTCATATTTTATATACCATTACACTCTGGGACCATACATATAGGCTAAAGTGTGCTGAAAGTAAATAAAATTCCTTAATAAGTTGACTACATAAATTAAAAATGCTAGTATTATATTAGCAATTTTAAGTAAGAGTACATACTATGAGCTATACAATAGAACAGTTAAAAGAGGCAAGGCAAGCAAAAAGTATCCTAGAAAAGAAATTTGAATTAAAACTAGCAATAACAATAGCACTAGGAATGCCAGCTATTACTGGGGCTCTTGCAGGTTTAGCTCTAAGTTATGTTAACTTGCCACCTCTAGTTGCAGGTGGAATCATTGGTTCTGCAATGTTATTAGTACGATGTGTAATCAGTGCTTGTTCTTTCTCAAAAACTACAAATCTCAACGATATACCAGAAAGCATGTCCGAAGAAAACAAACAAATTTTGAGAGAATATAGCAACAGTGCTGAATATAAAATTAAAAATTATGCACATACTATCAGTAGTATTGGTGTTTCTTTTGGAGTTGGAGAAGGGCTAGTTGCTCTTGGTATCAAATCATCAGCAGCTATAGGTGCTTTAACTTTTGTAGTGAATATGATTCCTTGTATTTCTTTAAATTTATTAATTGATAAAGCAATTGAGTGCTTTTTTCCAGAAGGAAATAGACAGTCAGGCAGCTCAGTTGATAGCGACGTGAAAATTATTGATGGGGATACGTGCAGGAGAGTATTTTAAGAAACGATAGATAGAAGTTTTTGAAAAGGATTTAGAACATTTCATGTTAAGCATAATTGAATTATCCGCTCAAGTCCTCATCCTGAATAGTTAGTTGATTTTCCCACCCAAGAATCATTTTATTAGCTTGTCTTAATGTTTCAACGGCAGGCAAGTCCTCTGTGCTCAGTGGAAGACGAACAGTTTCGTGTTCTATGAGCCCAATATCATGCAGGAGTGCTTTAGTAGGTATTGGATTACTGGCAGTAAATAGAGCTTTGCAAGCTTGTTGCCAACTGTCTGCTTGAGGGTTCTTGCCACTCATGCATTGCTTAACATATTTATGTACTACACTTGGCCAAACATTAGCGGCAACAGAAACTAGACCAGCCGCACCCTTAGCAGCCATATCGGGTATCATATTATCATCTCCACAAAACACCTTAATATTTGGTGCAACTTTTTTATACTCAATTAAACTGTAAACAGTTCCACTTGAATCTTTGATAGCCCAAAATTTTTCGTTGCTGGATAAGTTGCGTACAGTTTCAGCGTGAAGACTCACTCCTGCTCTTGATGGAATATTGTAAAGCATGGCTGGCACATGTGCTTTTTCAAGCAGCTTTTCAAACCATAAAGTTTGCCCCATGATTCCGGGCTTTGCATAAATGGGAGTTGTCATTAGATAGCCATGAATAGGGATATCCTTGCAAAAATCAAGCCATTCAAGAGTCTGATATAGATTCGCTCCTGGTACACCAATTATAATTTTCGTATTTAATTTTAGCTCACATACAAATTCAACTAAGGTGCACTTTTCAGAATCAGTAAGTGATAAGCTTTCACCTGTGCTGCCGAGCAATACTACACCATTTTTAGCTTGAGCCTGCATTACAAGCAAGCACTGCAAACTTTTGTAATCTACGCTATCTCCATTAGAATTAAAAGGAGTAACACAAGCAGTCCATAAAAATGTAGGTTTCAATTGAAGTTATTAAAATGGTATTTCATCATCGATTAGTTCATCTTTTATATTGTTGTCAAAACTTCCGTGTTCATCTTTTTGTTCCGTTTCATTCTGTTTGTATTCACCTGGCTTGTAATCAGAGTTTGACATACTGTTTCGTGAATCTAAAAGGGTAAGGGCACTATTAAAGTTGTATAGCACCACCTCTGTTGTGTACTTTTCAGTACCATTTTGGTCAGTCCATTTTCTGGTTCTCAGAGAGCCTTCAACGTACATTTTACTACCTTTCCGTGCAAAGTCTTTAACAATTTTTACTAGTCCTTCACTAAAAATTACAATATTATGCCATTCTGTCTTTTCAGAGCGAGTACCAGAAAGTTTGTCAGTCCAACTTTCAGACGTGGCTATTGAAAAACTTGCCATCTCTTTTCCATTTTGTGTAGTCCTAATTTCAGGATCTTTTCCTAAATTACCAACTAATATGACTTTATTTATAGTACCACTAGACATAATTACGCTTTAAAATAAACATCCTCATTATCTGATGTGAGAGTATTATTGTCAAATTTAATTAGAAACGCGCTTGGAGGGATTCGAACCCACGACCTTTGCCTCCGGAGGGCAACGCTCTATCCAATTGAGCTACAAGCGCAGATGTATTAGATTATTTAATAGATAAACTGTCTAAATCAAACTTTTGTTCTGGATAAAGAGTAAACATAATACCCTCATGTCCAAAATTTACATTTTTAGAATTGCTTATCCTTTCTTTTGTTATCTTTTGGTTTACGGCCCATGAAAAAGTTACATAATTTTCGGTTACTGAGTGCACTTTTAAATCCTTAGTATTTATAAACAACTTTCCATTTATCCATATTTTCCATGTATCAGGGGAAAAGTATAAGATTGAATCTAAACTGACTACTTTACAATTGAAATTTTCTTCCTCTGTAACTCCTAAAGACTGTAAGTTAAACTTTTCCATCTCACTAACGATTCTATTAACCTGCTCTTCATCAAAGAAAATGCTTTTTATGCTACCATATTGCGATAAAGTACTCTCTGCTGCCTCTTTTATTATATCATCTCGATCTATATAGCTTAGTTTATAATTGTTGATAAAAAAACACTCCTTCGCACGCAAATTTGCTATATCAATGAAATCATTTATTTCTTGATTTCCAACTTTAAAAATACTTTTTAAGTACTCCTTTTCTGTCATCATTCCATTGTTAGAATGATGACAGAGCATTTCATCATTGCCTCGTTTTTCTATATATACACATAAATTTTCACTATTTAACCCTAATATCTTATGCTCAATAAAATCTTCATCACTAATATGCTGTTGGCAAGAATATTTTTTACAAATCCCCATATTTTCTACGAGATCTTCACAATTGCAATATGCACTAACACTAAAAAATAGCAGCGTAAAAATAAAAAACAGCTTTATATTCATCTACTTAATATGGTATACCAATCAAAAACTATACTAGCTCTCACTATCTCTATCATATTACCACTTAAAATCTGGTTTATAGCTGAAGAATCTATATTTCTCTGCTTATTCAAGGTAAGAGATCTGATCATAACATAACCAGGAAGATTTGGAAGAGACTGTAGAAATAAAAAAATATGCTTATCGCTAATTGAGCTTAAACTTAGAACCACTTCACTTCTTATTACTTTTGTACATTCACTTTTGTTGTGGAGTTCAGCTTCTTCAGGTATAGAAATTGATATTTTAGGTTCTAACATGTAGTATTTTTTATATAGCTTGTGAAGCTCAAAATTTAAATTTGTAACATATCTGCTACTATGTAAGTTTGAAGAAGAAATTCTTTTCCATAAATCTAGGTTTTTATTTAGAATGACTTCTTTCTTTTGAATTTCAATGATCTGTAAATTAATAGAGTGTATTTCCTCAGCTGCAGTGTGATTTTTATTATAAACCTTTTTGTTATAGAGAATAAAACACGTTGATAACCCTATTAATACAATAGATAACAGTAAATAATATATGCACTGAATTGTAGCTTTTCTTTTTAGTTGAGAGATAGTCATCAATCTACATTGCCTCTCCTATTTCAACATCAATAGATAGATTTTTCTCTTTAGTAGTGGTTAAGCTAGAAATATTAATATCATGAGTACGGAAATTATCGTTTAAATTTTTATGTAGTGTCTCGTATTGATAAGAAATGTCTTGATCAGATTGAAAATTAAACCTTAAAGTTGTGGTGATATAACTTTTTGCCTCATTATAATTCCACTCAAACGATTGGAGCTCTGCACCTGGTACTTTTAACTTTTCTACATACTTAATTTGTGTAAGAGGAGAGTACTCTATTTTTGATAAAATATTATTTATATTAATAAAATCATAAACTTCATCTATCTTTTTTACATTATAGCTTTGGCTAAGTTTTATTAGTTTGTTATTTAAAGCACTACGCTTTGTAGATAAATTATCAGCAATATTAAAATTTGAATACAAATTTTGCAAACAAAAGGCGTTAATTACAACTAAAACCAAGAGTAGGTATAGAAAAATTTGAGGAGCATTTAAATAAAGATAATTAAATAGATAAAATTCTTTAGTTTCTTTTGTGTTAAAAATATTTGTTGGCTTATTCTTAAAGCTATGGAACAAAATTGTAGTATCACAAAAGCTATCTTTTTTGCATATAGCTAATTCTGCTCCCAATAGTTTACCTAGCTCATATGGAGTCAATATGTTCACACTATTCTCTGAAAAATTTATAACTGATAAACTAGATTTAATATCTTCTGATACTATGATGCAAAGGTCGATAGGGTCATTTTTTTCAAATCCAAACTTAGTTAAAGATTGAATTGTATTTTTCACTTCCTGATATATTTCACCAGCAATGATTCCTGGTAAATTACCATTAGTAAATGGTATTAAACGTGTAAATATCATTTTGTTCTCTTTAAGAACCACTTGTCTATAGCCACCTGTTTTAGTTGCAGCAACTATAATTTTCCAGTTACTAGGATCTTTGTGTGGAATCTTTTTTGCTATACTGGCTAGTTCTATAGGAAACATTAATATTCCTTTAAAGTTAGAGCCTATTTCAACAAACACGTCCAACCAATATTCTATTAAATGATTTGCTTTTGATGAAACAAATAGATACCACCAGTTTTGATTAAATTTATTCGGCTTTTCGACCAAGAGAATAGAATTTATATCGTTATTATGAGCAAAATGCTCTACTTTTGTTTTTGCTGATAGATAAGCACTAATCCTATTTACTCTTGGGATAGACTGTAACAAATAGTTCTGATCAGTGTGATTGAGAACCAGATATAGGGGTGCTTTTTTATCTGACGAGAGACATGAAATTAAGTCAGAAACAACTTTATTATTTTTGTCCTTAGCAAAATATCTTTTATTTAAAGTATCATTCTTAAAATATAGTAACATTGTGCCTTCTTTTCCTATAAAAAGCATAAACTTACTTTTAGGTTTTGACCCAAACATATTAACAAAGTGCATACTCAAAACATTAGATGACAATATTACTTATATTATAAGTTTTTGATAAAATTAGTAGTAACATTCTTAAAATATAGTAACACTGTGCCTTCTTTTCCTATAAAAAGCATAAACTTACTTTTAGGTTTTGACCCAAACATATTAACAAAGTGCATACTCAAAACATTAGATGACAATATTACTTATATTATAAGTTTTTGATAAAATTAGTAGTAACATTAACCTTTTTGTATGATGAAGGTTTTTTTATATTTGTGCTAGACACAACTTAACCTGACAAAAGAGGATTAATTATATCTCAGCTTGATGTTTTATTCTCCAACAGACTGAAAATTGAATTGAGCTAAAGACTTGATTTGAAGCACTTTGTTGCACATTACCATTTAGTATACTTGAACTGAACATTTTCAGTGAATCCATCTGGCATGACTGAAACTTTTGTATTCATATTTATTTTTAAGTAATTTACTAGCTCATCAACTAATATATCAGGAGCAGAAGCACCTGCAGTAATTCCTATTTTTTCTGCGCCCTGTAACCAATTTTTGTTCATACATTTATAATTATCAATCAAATAGGCTCTTTTTCCTCTGGAAATACACAGGTCTAGTAAACGGTTTGAATTTGAACTGTTTTTACTTCCTACAATCAACACTACATCTGTAATTTTAGCCAATTTTTTAACAGCGTTCTGCCTATTTTGTGTTGCATAGCATATATCTTTTAAGTCGGGGCCTGTAATGCTTGGAAATCTGAGCTTCAGTGTAGCAATAATTTCTTTGGTATCGTCAATACTTAACGTGGTTTGTGTTACATAAGATAAATGATCTGGATTTTTGATTTGTAAATTGTATACGTCTTGCATAGTTTGCACTAGAGATATAGGATTACTTACTCTTCCTACAATTCCTTTAACTTCTGGATGATTTTCATGTCCAACTAGAATTAATTCTTTACCACTATCCTCATACCTTTTTGCCTCTTTATGTACTTTACTAACTAATGGACATGTTGCATCAATCACTTGAACACCCTTTCTTTTTGCCTCATCCTCTATACTTTTCGACACTCCATGTGCGCTAAAGATCAATATTCCTCTATTGTCTTTAATGTCTTCTATGCTGTCTACAAAAACCACTCCTTGTTTCTTGAAGTCCTCTACTATATACTTATTATGAACGATTTCGTTTAGTACATAAACTTGGCGTTCATTTTTGTATTTCTTTAAAGTGATTGCTAATATGTCTACAGCTCTTTTAACCCCTGCACAGAAACCTCGTGGTTCAGCTAAGATAATCTCCATTTTTTTAATCAAGTAAGTATGTAAACATTGCTAAAAAGCAATCTCCGCTCACTATGTTTCATATCACGACTGCTTTACTATAATTTCAAATTTATCATTACCAAGATTCTTATTAATATACCAGGAACCATCATCTTTAATTACAAATTCAGGACCCTTGAGGTCTCTTGTTATTGTCCTTCCATCCTGGTCATCCATGGCAATATGGATATCGAATGTAGCGATGTCTAGATTTATTATAGCTTTTTTCCCACTGCATGAATTTAGACTAAACTTGCCCAACATGACATCATTGATACTCACTTCTCCTGCATAAGTATCACACTGACCATCTACATAACACTCACTTTCAATATAAAAAAGGTCTGACATATTTACATCTATAAAAAAAAAAGAACTAAACTTACGTTCTAAATATAGCTTGCTGTTAATAAGCAATTACAGATCACTCTGGCTAAAATAATAATGTAACTCGAAGTATAAAATAATTAATTTTATAAGAAACTACTCTTTAGAGAAATGGTTGTTTGGCTTTTTTATTAATTTTTTTCACCATACTGTCAATCATGTGTTTTATTCCTTGATATACAGAGTGTGTACTTTCGTCACTACGCATATAAGCAGAGCAGGAAAATGTATTATGCTTTTCGTCTTCTATTGATAGCTTTGTATCGCATGTTATATGTTCGCCGCCGAGCTTCTCTATCAACTGGTCTTTGTCGTCTCCTATAGTTACCTTGATCTTACTTTCTTCTTTACCTATCTTGCTACTTAAAATTAAAACAATAATGGCTGAAGATATACATATAGTTCCTATTGGCTTTTTTGCAACAAAGAACTCTGAGACTAATCTTTCAAACTCAGGCATTACTGTTTTATTTTCAGATAAGTCAGATAAATTTTTCGCAACTCCATATCCACCAGGTACGACTAGCATGTCAAAATTTTCAGCTTTCGCTTCTCTTAAATCATTTATCTCACCTCTTGCAATTCTTGCTGCTTCTACAAGTACATTCCTTTTTTCTTTTACCGCCTTTTTTGTTTTGTGGTTCATAACTTGTGTAACATCAATGTCAGGAGCAAAACATTTGACTTCAACTTCCTGCTGATCAAGAACAAGCAGAGTTAAGACCGCTTCTCTCACCTCTGTGCCGTCGAGGTGGCCGCATCCTGATAAAACCACAGCGGCTCTTAATTTTTTCTCACCCATAAAGTACCTTGATTTCATATAATCTAGGTATTGTAATACAAATTCCATATTTGGAAAGGAGTAATTATATATGCTAATTATAATATAATTAATAATTAGCATATATAATTAGGCATATTTATAATTGACGGGAGTTAAATATGGTACAAGCTGGTACAGCACACCTAACCAATTCGGATAAGTTCATTGAAAGTATAGTAAAATATATTAGTGGAAAAGAAGATTTGTTACGAAAATTGCAAGATCTATTAGTACTATATAAATTTGAAAAGAAAGGTAAAAATTCTGATGAATCAACTATCAATGATATGTCTAAATTTCTGATGGAAAATAAAGATTTTTTTGGGGGATGTAATAATTCTTATATTGGAAGATTTTGAGAAAAACAAAGTTGAATCAAAAAAATTTTTGGAACAAGTAAATAAAGTAGAAGGCATGGAGAAAGAGCTTAAAACTTTAGGCAATAACTGTTAGCTCAAGGATTGATAAGTGGAGCAGCAGTGACAACACTAACAGGTGCACTAGCAGGTTTATTAACATTAGGAGGAGTGAACAGTGCATTAATTGTTGGTGGAGCAGCATTTGTAAGGTTTGTAGCACTAGTTGCTATAGCTGCTATTGGTTATGCTATATATCAGCATAGAGGTGAGATAAAAGAAGGAGCGATTGAACCAGGAAAAGCAGTGAAAAGTTTTGTGAACGATGTGATCGATAAATTAACTACGATTCAAGCAAGAGAGAATAATGTTGGAAAGTTAATAAGCAATTTAACAAAACTGGGTCTTAAAGCTAATGAAGAAGAAAGAACAACTCTTGATAATAAAGTAAAAATAATAGAAATGCTTCAAAACAAAGAGCAATTAATGGCAATAAAGGAATTAGTAAAAGATCGAACCATGTAAAATTTTTCAAAAGATGATATGAGTAGATTTCTGGAAAAGGGCCTCAGTACTCATGAGAGTGATGAGAAAGAACTTGAGGATTCTATAGACAAATTAAAAGCTGCAATTACTGCAGATAGCAAAACAGTAGAAGATTTTATACAAGAGATGAATAATAAAGCTAAAGAAATGAAGCCAAGTTCTAAAGTAAAGGAGTCAAATTCTGAACAAGTTGATGGAAACAACATTACAAAATAGAATTGATACATTTGGGGAGCGTTTTGATGTAAAAATGTATCTGTCTATCTTATTTTGCCACCCTGCTAAGCGGACACAAAAAATTACTTCCGCATATTTTAAATCTGATGATAATGACAATCATAGATATTTTTAGAGCTCAAAAATCTATCTTTGTCTGCAGACCTTTTTATTAAACTCATAAAAAAATGTAGCGTATCCTCTTTAGTGTATACTTAATTTCTGTCATATGTGCGCTGCATTTTTTTTCTAATCTTTTTTACAGGGGTATTTTATGTCCAGAATTACAGATATTTGACCTTTACTTTAGCTAATAAAAACCAACTTTTACCTGCAGTTTGTGCAAAAAACGTTGTAAAGTGTTTACCAACTTAGTTGGATCCCAGTGTCAGTTACTCTGATGACAAGAAAGGGAGTACAGGTTTCAACATTTCCTTTTTATCTGCCTTCTTGAGCAATTCACTTTCAAATCTAACACATATCTCAGTGATTATGATATCCAATTTTTGATCATGTTTTTCTACAGGTAAATTTTTACAATATTGCTTCTCATAGGCTACACCTATAAATATTTTTCCAAGTGGCCGTAATTTTTTTATCATTTCATCATACCAACCACCGCCAAAACCTAACCTATTAAAATGATCATCAAAAGCAATAACAGGAGTAATGATTGTGTCGGGAATTATATCTTCATCTGCTTTATTCCATTCCTCAAATTTTAATAACTTATTTTTATTAGGAATTGCTACTTTATATCCTAAATCTAGTAAATGATGCATCAAAGGCACAACATTAATTTCTCCGTCTGTTGGAATGTACGCTGCTATTGTTTTACTTTTAACGCAACTTAAATTTTTGTTAAAGAGATTAATAAGAGAATTTGCTGCATAATTAGAATAACTTTCATCAACATCTTTTCTTATGGTTCTATATTGCTTCCTTAGTTCCTCTTTGTTCTGTTTAGTGTCTTTGAACATGTTCTATCCATTTTGTAGTGAGCTTTTCTTGTAAACTATTTTGCTTCAAGCGCTCACTTAAAAAATCAAAGTCAATGAGCTCCATATCCTGGTCTTGATTGCTGCAACTATAAACAAAACTTATTTCTCTTGTTTCCTTATTTATGTGTTGCTGAATACATTGAGCGCAGATTTCTTTCATCATGCACTGCATAGGAGAGTTAACTGATGATATTGCTATGTGTTTTGGTTTTAGATATGGCTTTAAAATTGTTTTTCTAGCTTCATTTATAGCTTTCATCATTTTATCAGAACCAATAGTGATGATTTTATCTATAGTGTTTAAACTAATAGTCATTTTACCTAACTTTCCTTGCTGATATGAGATTATCGCATCAACTATATTACCATGAAAGGATTTATCATGTTCTCTGCTTGTCTCTATCAATCCTTCTTCACATGCCCAAATTACTGCACTTGATGCACGTTCTATCAGTGCTCGTTTAAATACATCACTTAATTTTTTATAGCCAGCGAAATATAAAACCTTATGATTCTTTTCAAGAAATGCCTTCCCTATTGAAAACAACACTGCATTTCCAACTCCACCGCCAATGAGCATTACATTCTTCACAAACTTTTTATGGAGTAGAAAACCTCTCTAACTTCAATTAAACTTATAACTAACAGCTGCATTTTTACGCATATTATCCAATAATAGGTTGCTTTGTATCATAATCTTTTGTTGATACATTTCCTGTTTGATTGCTTCTAGATCCATTGCATTATTTTTGATATCACATAACATCATCAACTTTGCAGTGCTATTTTCTCTTAATTCTACTATTTCATTCATATTTGTTTTACTAAATAAAATCTGTAAATCAGGATTTAAACTTCGCATTTTTATTTCAAACTCTTTTACGCTTGGCAACTTGAAATCATCTGCTAACTTGTCAAAAGTTAAACAACTGACCTTTTGTTCCTTAAAATTAGAGAGTAAATTTTCTGAATCTTTAACCACAACCTGTTTTACTTTTAAAATACTTTCCAGCAGTGTATGATTGAGCTGTACCTTATCTATGACTTTTATAACAGAGTAACCTTCGCTTAAACTAATCGGACCTGCTACGTCATTAATTTCTAATCTTTCCAAAACGTCCTTGAGGTTACCTTTTAGCTGACTTAAATTAACGTTTGCTTTGCGCATCTTTATTGAAGATTCTGGATTATTACTGGTACGTAATTGTTTTATTAAATCTTCAGCCATCTTCTGATCATGAATTACAAACTCCTGAAATGTAATAATGTAGTCATGTTTCTCTTTTTGTTTTCTTACATCGTCCACTTCTTTATCGCTGATATTGACAAGTTGCACAATTCCTACTTCAATAATCTTGTTCCACAGTAGCTGACACTTTACTTGTTTTTTTAGAGTATTGAGATCTATATTATGCTTTTTTACGTATTGATCAACTTCATCAGCCCCAAGTTTTAAACTTTGAGTTAAGAATAACGTGACAGCATTGTTTAACTCCTCGTTACTCAATTCTATATTCATCTTCTGTGCTTCGCTGACAATGATAATTTCGTCTATTAACTGTCTTAGAATTTGAGATTTTGCCTCTTTTTGATTAATCTTCTGAGTGCCAAGCAATGAATTTATGAAGTTGATACGTCTTTCAATATCTAAATTTGAAATTGGCTCACCATTTACATCTGCAACAATTTCAATCTCAGTTGCAAGTAACCTAAGCGGCAGCATTATTAATATCAAAATTAGCATTTTATGCATATAAAATTATTTAGCCAATAACTAATTCTATAATAAATACTGAATAAACGCTAGCTAACTTTTTAATAATTAAAAAAGAGGGTGAAATTACTGTAAATGAGTACCTAAACAATAATACACGGAAGGAGAGGGATTCGAACCCTCGATACGACTTTTCAATCGTATAACGGTTTAGCAAACCGCCGCCTTCAGCCGCTCGGCCACCCTTCCAAGTTTAGAACCTAATACTATATAATATCAAGACCTTTACTGCCTGTCTAATGCTTTTAATTGCAATATTTGTATCTGTTCAGATGCATGCAAATATTGAAACCTGTACTCCCTTTCTTGTCATCAGAGTAGCTGACACTGGGATCCAACTAAGTTGGTAAACACTTTACAACGTTTTTTGTGCGGAAAGGACTCGATTCCAGTGGGCTTTGTTGCATAGCACCTTAAGCAGTGATGGTTTACGACAAATTTATGTAATGATTTCAAATTTAGCCATACCAGTATCAGTGAATTTGTTGAGCAAATAGCACTTAATTAGTAATTCTTTTTCACGGTTTACCTCAGATTTATTCCTAAACAAATACTTGCTTCAACCTTGAGAAAAATCCTTCTATGCAAGATCTTTTTCCATAAATTGCTTCCTTTTTCCACTATTTTACACCATCTTGTCTATATAATTTTTTAACCTAATAGCAGCATTTCTGTCATACATATAATCCATTTGAATGTTCTGCTACATCCTTTTTTGGTAGAACTTTTGTCTTTATATCGTATTTCTTACACAATTTATAAAGTTTTTGCCTATCTTATGCCCCATCTGCATATAATGTTCATTTTTTGCTGAAAATTAACTTCTTCAAGCAAGCTCCATAATGGTCAGAGTAGATGCCATTACTGTATCTTGCAGCTATAGCTTTTTTACTATTCACACTTAACATAACATGTAACTTTCTTACTTGCTCGTAGCTTCGGTACTTTCTATCTGCACTGTTTTCCTTACTGTGGCCAGGAGTGTTACTGCAAATTTGTACTATCTATGATAATTTCAATACTTTCCATGTTGCTTTTATCAATCCTGCAATCATCTATCTTAATATTAAGTTTTTTTTTGATGCTTGTGAATAGTTGATAACTGCCAAATTTTTCTTATTTGTTGTAGATATCCTTTTACAAACCTTACCGTTTGTCTTAAACTAACTCTAAAAAGGTTAACGATTATACACACCAAAATCACAACTTTATCACTATAAATATAGTTGCCGCACTACATTTTTGGACTGTTTTCATACAAATTTTCGATAGCTTCACCGATGTAACGAAAAATATTCCCCCTTTTTCAAGGAATTTGTTATACCCGTTTTGGTTGCTGACTTTCATTTTCTGTGGCATATTTCTCTTCAACAGTTAAATGGCTGTTTTATAACGAATTTTTTCAGTAGCCACCAGATTTTTTCAGTTGCTATGCAACAAAGCCATCCCAGTGTCACGCACTGTGATGAGAGAAGAGGAAAATACTGGAACATTTATTTTTGAAAGTGAGTTGAATAGTAGATGATATCATTCCATTACTTGATACTGGAATCCAGGAATTTTGATTCTAAATTAGATATTGGTCTTAAATTAAAATAAGCATTTGTAATGAGATTATATGAACACTTGATCCCAGTGTCGGGGCACTGGGATGACAGGAAAAGGAAACGCTGGAATGAAAATAGAAGATCTAATTACTCATATCAATTAATTCTCATCCACCTTTTATGTTACATAAACTCATCACTTTTATAGAACATCTCATTAAAATCATTCAAAATTCCAAAATCTTGATTTTTAATAAATAGATGCCCATCTGCAATATAGGACTCAGCAAGAGTAAATGGTTCATCATGATGCTGTGATGCTGGCCTAACAATTTCATTGTACAAAACCATTAATTGCTCATAATTGTATTCACTACCATCATGATATTTACCACGTATAGTGTCATAAAAATTTCTTACATCATCATACGTAACTTGCAGTTCTACCTTATATTTCCCTATTTCAATAGCCTCACCCACTTTGATTTTTAAAGGATGCTGTGATTCTTCTTTCACATTATCTATAACAATTGTTTCCTCTTGCTTCTCTTCGTCTCCTCTTATCGATCTTTCACTCCTTTCTTCACTTGCAGGTTGATCTGCTGGCATTTGGTCAATATCGTTAGATTCTTCTTCTTGCATAGTAATTTTTTTGAGATAGCTAAGCATATCCTTTCCAGCTTTTTCCCAAGTTGCAGCTTCTTTTGAAAGCTCACGATAATAAGAATCATTATCGCCTTTGCTATCTATTACATCTCTTGCTAGTCCTTTCTCTTCTGCCCATAACTCAGCATGTTCAACAAGTTTCCTGCCATCTTTACCTACAACGTCAACGTCAGCTTTGTTTTTTATTAGATATTCTATTGTATCTAACTTTCCATGCCTCACTGCATGAACTAAAGGTGTCCAACCATCATTATCCTGAGCATTAATATTCGCACCTTTTTCAACTAACTGCTCTATCATCTTCTTATTACAAAGATCAACAGCAAGATGCAAAGGTGTTAAGCCGTAGCTATCCTGAATATCAATATCCGCATTATGCTCTATGAGATATCTAACTACTTCCATATTTTTCATGTGCATCGCAAAATGTAGTGGAGATTTACCAGAGCTAATATCACGGGTATCAACATCTATACCACGATCTATTAAGTATTTAGCAATTTCCGTATGTTTTAGCTCAATTGCATAGTGCAGCAGTGTTTGAGCTGACGTGTTTTTGATACCAAGATCTGCGCCATGCTCAATTAAACTCTTAACTATTTCCGCATTCCCTAGCTTAATAGCAGCAAGTAACGGAAAAGTATAATAACTTTTACTATTAGGATCTGCGTTATGATCTAATAGATACTTCACTATTTCTGTATTACCTGAATAAATAGCACTGTATAATGGCGTTTTGGAATAAGCATCTTGAATGTTAGGATTTGCACCACGATCTATTAAGTATTTAGCTATCTCTATATTTCCAGACTCAATAGCATAGTGTAAAGGTGTCTTATAATACACATATTTAGTATTAGTTTTCTGATAATAATTGTCATGAACATTAAGATTTGCTCCATGATCAATAAGATATTTTGCTACTTCCGTATTTCCTGACTGAATAGCATAATATAGTGGCGTTTGTCCATTATGGTCTCTTGTATCAATATATGAACTGTTTTTTAGTAGCGTTGCTACTTTGCTTAAATCTCCCAATGAAGCAGTAAAATGTAAACTATTCGCACCTGTTACCTTATTTATCTCGTTTACTTTTCCTATAGTGTTTTCTACATTATTGTCATCAATATTCACCTTTAAGAAAGGATGTTTATTATACTTTATAACTTTTGTTGTAACAGCCTTTCCTTGTTCGTCTTCACTCGCTTTTTTAGCAGGTTGCATATAATCTTCTCTACTGACACTTGATTTAGATTCTATCTTGGTTTTATCACCACTTACATTATGTGCTGGGCTATAACCATATAGACCCTTACCTGCACTTTGTTGGCTTGTTGAATTTTCAACACTGTTAGATTCAACAACATTATATTCCATATGTTGTTCACCACTCAGCTCAGCTTTGACCCACTGTTTAAATTCCTGAGTATAACCTTTTAGCTCAGTCAAAAAATCCTCAAATGATTTATTACCTTGAGACCTATTTGCACCAGATTTAGAAAGGCTCTTGAGCAAATTATCAATCATATCCGGGTGTTTATCTTCAAGAAATTTGATCACTTGTTCAGCATCTGAATGATAATGTTCCCCTTTATTAATCCAAATATTATTGCGCAATATTTCATCTGGTTTGAGACCTTTACTCTTTATTGAAATCAAGGCCTCTTTATCTCCATGGTCATTGACATGACGACCATCTTCTAAACTTGCCATATAGTTAGCAACCCCTTCATGCATAGCCTTAGATAAGATATCACCTGTACCATAATAGGAATTAATGATAGTTAAGGCGTGTCCCAATTCGTGTTTCAAAGTTTTACACGAGTCATCAAATTGTTCTTGTAGATAAAAATAAACATGAATTTCTGAGCCACGCCCTTGAATTGTTAAGCCAGAAGCGCCCTTATAGTTAACGCTCAACTCCTTAAGATAATTTTCGTAGTCACTCTTTGTATTAAATACGAAAACATTAACTTTATTTGGTATGTTGTGCCAAGGCTGAGAATTATTAATGCCAAATGCTGAATCAAAATCTTTTATAGTACTCTCGATGGCATTTTTTACACCACTCAATTTGCTCTGAGTTAATTCCTCATCATTATATTTTATATTTATTTGAAGCTTGTGTTCGCTGAAAGTCATAACTTCATTATCTGGCACAAGATCTGCCACGATTTTATCGCCACTTTTTACATCCATCCACTGCTTAAATTCTTTTTCAACTTCTGAGTTATTCAAAAGATGCTTGAATTTTGATATCGCTTCTGCTCTATCGAAGGACATCTCAGTAAGTAATTGCTTTATGAATTGAGGATGTTTTTCTTGTAGGAATGTCACTAAGCAATCTGATATTCTACAGTCGTTAGACATACTTGCTATTTTATATGGTGTATCATGCCCAGATTCATGCATTTTATTGTATGCTTCTTTCGTATAATGCATATCGCGAGTGCTTTCTTTTTTAGCTGTATCATAGCTCCACATAAAAAGCTTCATACCGGTACGTAAAACTTCAGGTACTGTATCCATATTACCGGTAGAGTACTCAAGAAATGCATCGCTCATTTTTTCCATTAAAATTTTAGATTTTGCACAAAGTAAGCCATTTACATCTCCAACAACAAAAGTCTTTGCTATCGTGCCGTCAGCTTCGTGTGCTCTTACTGTTCCACCACCCCATAATTCTCTATGGTCTTTACCACCGGAAAGTTCCTTTATGTGAGCCTTGTAATCATCGTAATTTTTCAGCACATAAAGCTGCAATTTTACTGGACCAGAATGAGCGCTTTTTTGTGAATAGAAATTATCAGACCAGGCTCCGTAAGCATCTTGTACAGTTTGTTTTATATACTCAGTGTTATAACTAGCCAATCCACCATATTTCACTTCTATCGTAAGCTGATCGTTTATTACTATACTTTCTTTATTTGGAAATAACTTTTTAATCAACGTTTGTGATTTATCACATTCAGAATTTGCTTTAAATTTCATATTCACCTCTTAAAAATTTTCACCATAAATGAGTCTTGAGAAAAATGCGTTAACTGTAGATTCAGCCTTTACCTTGTTTTTGCACAACTGATGAGATAGTTGATCATCGCTAAAAAGCCGATTCTTAGTATTGAGATATTTAGCATAGCTTCTAGAATTAAATTCAGGGATTGAGTAGAACCCGCTTTCAAGTTCAAGATAAGAGCTGCTATTCAGAACAAAAAATAAATCGCTCTGGTCAAGCATTATGTCATAAACAGAGCTCGTGCAATGTAAGTATTCATTGCTTTCATACTCTGCTATGTAGTATTTACTTGCATCAAGATCACCATTAAGCTGTAGAATTCCTGCTGAACGTCCATTCTCAATACTATGGCCTTTTATTACTTTAAGTACTTTAATCTCATCATTTTCTATTAGTTCTCTTAACTTTTCATTCTTTTGATTTAATTCTTCCTCTGCTTTTCTTCTGTCTTCTTCTAATTTTATTTCTTTTTCAATAAGCTCATCTTGTATTTGCAAAAACATATCTTGAATGGTGAAGCCATTTAGAAAGTAATCCAATACACTTGACACAAACGGCTGCAATTCACCAGTATCTTCAAAGCTCTTTTCCTGCTTTTTATCATATTGAGTGGGATTATAGATTGCATACAGAGGATAAAAACCATAATTCACCTCGTCGAATGATAACTCTATCGAAAATCCGCTCTGATCAAGTGGAAGTTTAGTAGCTAAATATCTACCATTATCATCTCTGATATGTAGCTCATTTATACCATAGTGACCACTATATTTGTTGTAATAAATGTAAAAATTTTCAGGACTCAGATCAAAGTAATTATCTAGATTATCAAGCTGAATTGTACTTCCAAGCTTTTTACGCAAAAGATTTTTGCTATTATCTGTAAGTTTGACACGTGTAGAAAAGTAACACCGATCTATTCGGTCACCTTTTTCTACTTCAAAGTCTAGGACGATTTTATCGCTAAACATACAGAATTTCCTCACATTTCCAGTATTTATGATTATAAATGTGTACTATGAAAAAAGCATTAAGGCTTCTCTATGTATCTAAAAACAGCGCTAACTTATGACAAGAACAGTTGACGTATTACTGCCACTTCCAATTGATCAGCTATTTTCATATGCATTTGAGGAAGATACCGAAGTTTCAATTGGAGATTACGTATTGGTTCCGTTTGGCAGAAAGCGTTTGATTGGAATAGTTTGGAGAGAAAGTAGCAAAAGCGGTCGAGAATTAAAATTTATTGAACAAAAGGTCGATTTGCCGAGAATCAGACCAAAACTGATCGAATTTGCAGAGTGGGTTGCGCAATATAATGTAATACCTATTGGTATGCTTGCCAAAGTGATAATGGGAGGAATATTAAAGATAAATCAAATAGATAAGTTAGTTTGCACTAAGCAAAAGCAGGAAATAAGTGAAATAGATTACCAATTAAACCCTGAGCAGCAAGCAGCTCTAGATAAAATAATAAGTAATTTGAATGAGTATTCAGTAACTTTACTTGACGGTGAAACCGGGTCTGGAAAAACGGAAGTTTATCTCTCTGTAATTGCACAGTTGATTAAGAATCATAGCATTTACGAACATTGTGATTTGGGTCTACGAGTAAGGCGTCATTCCAGTGCTCAGGCACTGGGATCCAGTTTTTCATATAATCTCATCACAAATGTTTATTTTAATTTAAGACCAACACCCAACTTAGAATCAAAATTCCTGGATTCCAGTGTCAAGCACTGGAATGACACCTTTGCATTTAAGGCAAAATCCTCTGTAACATTTAGCATACTGTTTTTGCCACGTACTGGAATGACACCATTTGCTATGCAATTTACTTTCAAAAATAAACGTTATGTCATTCCAGCGTTCAATACGCAACTATACGAATGTTACAATATAAGAGTAATTTTTACCAACAAGGATGTCATCCCAGTGCACCGACACTGGGATCCAGAAAACTTAATTTCAAATCAGTACACTAAGCAGTTGTACGATAAAGACTGGATTCCAGTGTCAAGAACTGGAATGACATCATCTACTACTAAAACTACCTGCAAATGTTCAAACACCAAAAGGTTACACATTGGAATGACACCAGAAGAGGGTGATGTACAAGTACTAATCCTCTTACCTGAAATTGTCCTAACTTCACAATTGGTAAATCGCGTTTGCAGTCAGACATCTGGAAATATAGCTGAGTGGCATTCAGGACTTACTCCAAAAGCTCGCCGAAATAATTGGCTCAGTATTGCAAATGGAAGTGCGCAGATCATTATTGGGGCACGTTCAGCGCTTTTTTTGCCTTGTAAAAATCTAAAATTAATTATCGTCGATGAAGAGCATGACTCATCCTTTAAACAAGAACAGGGGATTATATATAATGCTCGAGATATGGCCATTATCTTAGCCAAGCTCGAAAATATTCCGATTATTTTATCATCAGCCACTCCGCTACTTGAAACAATTTATCACGTTAAAAAAGGGAATTACAATCATGTAAAGCTAACCGAACGATTCGGTGGTGCAGAGTTGCCGCATATAAAAGTAGTGAATAATAAGCAATGGATTTCCAATGAGCTTTTCGAAGGGATAAAACAAACCATAGAGAAAAAACAGCAAGTTATGCTCTTTCTAAATCGTAGAGGATACGCACAACTTGCAGTTTGTAAAAAGTGTGGATACAAAATTTCCTGCTCAAATTGCACTGTATGGCTTACTTACCACAAGAAAAAGAACGTCCTTTTGTGTCACCATTGTTCTTATCAATCAAAACTTCCAGAAAAATGTTCCACTTGTCAAAGTGAGCAGTCATTGATTCTTTATGGTGTGGGAATTGAAAGATTAGTTGAAGAAATAGTGAAATTAATACCAAATGCAAAAACTGCAATTATCAGCAGCGATCAGAAGTCTCTTGGTAGCGTCATTGACTCAGTGCTCAAGGAAGAGGTGAATATTATAATCGGTACACAAGTGATTGCGAAAGGACATAATTTCCCTAAATTAACTTTAGTTGGAGTGATAAATGCAGATTTAGGACTTGAAAATTCTGATCTTAGGGCAGCAGAAAAGACGTATCAATTATTGCATCAAGTTGCGGGTAGATCTGGGAGGTTTAACGAAAAAGGAACGGTAATAGTGCAAACTAATAATCCTGAAAGTTTGATAATAAAAGCATTGCAGCAGCAAAAAAGGGATTTGTTTTATGAAGTTGAACTTGAGTCGAGACGCAAAGCTAAAATGCCCCCATTTAGTAGACTAATAGCGCTTATAGTTTGCGGTAAGGATCAATTTGCAACGCAGAAAGCAGCAAGTGAGATAACAAGCTTTTTGCATGATCAATGTTCAGCTACTATTCCTTCTGCGTTGTCATTCCAGTGCATGACTAGAAAAGAAGAACTCGAAATTTTTGGTCCATCACCAGCAGTAATAAATTTTTTAAACAATAAATATCGTTATAGAGTGTTACTAAAGATACATAGTAAACATAGTCTATTTATAAAGAAAAAGCTGAAACATTGGATTAAAAACTATAATTCGAGTTCAAACATTACAGTAACAATAGATGTTGATCCTGTGAGTTTTTTTTAACAAAATTACGGAATTTATTTGACATTTACAGAATTAATTGTATTAATTTTTTAATTAAAAATTTGACTTTTGTTAGAGTTAATTTTTTTTTAGTATAAAATGGGTGGATAACATTACTCTACTTGAACTTGTTACTAATAGAAAAACTAAAGAATCGCAAGAGTATCTTAATTATAATAGCGAAATTGTGATTAACAAGACGTTATTAATATAAGCTATTTCAAATAGAACCCCTGTAAATGGGGATCTTATCAATAACGAAGGAAGAAAGATAGTATACCTATCTTGCATTACTGTATTAAACACGATAGTGCAAGGTATGAAGAAGGAGATATATTACCGTTTCAAAACGCGATGAGGATTTTAGATGAAGAGGTGAATGGATTTGTTACTCCTCAGTATTTCTACAAATTGATCAATTTTCGAGATCAAAGTAGTGAAAGTACATTATTACACCAAGCTGTTATAGGTAATAACACTGACGCAATAGAAGCGCTTTTGAAATATGGTGCAAATCCTTTGTTAAAGAATAAAGAAGGTAATATTCCATTAGATTTAGCTCAAGGAAATACAAGAGAAGCACTCATTCAATCTATGAAAGACCAAGCTCAATCGAAAAAAGAAAGTGCTAGATGTAATAGTTTGATTAGTATTATACCTGGCGTTTTTCTTGGCATTGGACTCGGTGTTGGTGGTGATTTAGTCCCTTCAATGACTATTATATTATGCGCACTTGCAGTATCTGCTCTTGTTGCTGGAATAGCAATTGGAGTGGCTATATATTTCTTAAGTGAGGACTATAAACAGGCTAAATTAATAGAAGAAGCTGTTAACCCTCAACTCTTTTCTGTCAAGCAGAAAAAGTCTTATACAAATAAAGCAATGCTAAAAGATGAATAATCACTGTGAGTTTTTTAACATTAGATTCTTGCATAACTGGAATTCGAAAGTTCCAGCACATTTGTCTTGTTGGATCCCAGTGTCAAGCACTGGGATGACATCTGATTGTGCAAGAAATCTATTCATTTAAAACTTATTTGAGAAAACGTAGCTATAAAAACCGCAGGTACCAGTTGGTTTTTATTAGCTAAATTAAAGGTCAAGTATCTGTAATTCTGAACATAAGATCCTCCTGTATAAAAAAGATTAGAAAAAATGCAGTGCACGTACGACAGAAATTAAGCACACTTACATTCTCTGAAGAATATACGCTACATTTTTAATAATTTTAATTAAAAAGTCTGCAGAAGGAGATAGATTTTTGAGCTCAATAAGTATCTCCAATTGTAATTATAATGAGATAAAAACATGCGGAAGTAATTTTTTGTATCCGTTCAGCAGAGTGGTAAAATAGGATAGACAAAAACATAAGAACAAATGGTGTCATTTGGCACGTGCATGACAGGGAAGGGCTTTAGGACGATGAAGTGGAACTAGTAGCAGATGGTGTCATACCAGTGCTTGACACTGGCATCCATCTTTTTCATAATCATCAGAAAGGTTGATTGCTTTCATACTCATAAATTTAACTGGATCCCAGTGTCTAGACACTGGGATGATAAAAAAGAAAGCGCTGGTTTCAATATGTTCACATTAGCCATGCATCTGAACGGATACAATTTTTAGCTATAAAATCTTCTAAAAATTTAACACAAAAATTAGTGTCATAAATATTTTTATCAAAAACTATTTTTAAAAAAAAATTTAAATAGAGTTGAAAAGTTTTAAAGATGAGATACCCTACCTGAAATGTAACTTCTGTAAAAAAAGAAATATGAAAGGCGAAATAAACGCTGCAGCAAATTTTCAATCAGAAGACTTTATATCTAAAAATACGGTTTTGCTTGTTTAGCTAACCCTATAAGTGCTTCGAATGCAAAGCTAGAGAATAGTGTTAAAGATAAAGATAAAAAGAATGATGCGCCTTTTTCAAGTAGAAGAGGCAGATCGCACGTTTTAGAACTTTTTTTTTTCTAATGAAAATGTTGAGATTCACATTCAAGATAAAACGCCTTGTTCTGCTTGGAGTAAATCAGGTATAGCTGGAATATTTAGAGGTATAGCGGGGTTGTTTAAAGGTAGGAATAGTATGAACGTAACCCTTTATCAATCTAAAGTGCAACGTAGCTCTGCAATTGATTACAGTACTACAGAAAGTATAGGGTCACGTCTACTAAATATCTGTGAAGGAGAAGAAGATATCTCTTTTGATCAAGAGATTAATTTTTGTATAAATAGGGTTGTTTGTATGATGCCTTATTGTTGCAAGATGAAAAAAAATCAGGATACACTTTTACATGTGGCTATCAAAAAATCATGCTGGTTTTGTAAAAGCAAATGAGTTTTACAAGCACAAATATTTTTAACATAAGGAAGAGAATGAAAAGCCGCTTTTCAAAGTTGTTAATACTAAGAACAAAGACGAAAAAGACGTAATTACTCTGACTATTGAAGGTAATAATTCAGAATGCATTTCAGCTCTTTTTAACTACTTAACTGATAAAAATATTAACAGAAGAAAAGATGTTGAAAATGAGTACACACCTCTACACGAAGCTGTGCTTCTTAACAAGAATGAAGCAATTAAAGAGCTTCTCAAGTGAAAGGATATAGATACTGATCTCATAGATAAGGAATCTTACAAAGCATATAATTATACTAATAACCAAGAGGCAATAGAATTGTTTATTAAGTACTATAGTAGTAAAATTAGTGAGTTGCGTATAAAATTAGAAGATAATAATAAAAAACTAGCGCGAATTAAGTGCATCCTAAGCAAAACAAAACTTACTTGTGTATGCTTAGCAGTCTTTGGCTCTTGTTTTAGAATGTATAGAAATTCCCATGACATAATAAATGAAGAAGTGAGCGAAGATATGTTGTATTATTCTCTTGCATTGCTTGCCAATACTACAGGTCTAATATTATTCTTAATTATTTGATCGATACAATACTTTCCAAGTATGAAGAAAAAATTCTAGTTTGAGTAAAGAATCAGACAATTCTGCAGAAGAAAGGAACATGTTGAAAAATAAATTGCGTCACTTTCAAAAAAGAGGTAATGTAGCAACTACGCGAATGTATGAGATCATTTCAGTTACACCTGAGTCAGACTTAAGTTACAGTAGATTGTGATGACATTGATTTTTTCAAGACAATTTCTGAGAAAAGTGGAAAAATTTTTCTATAGATAATCAAGATAAAGACTTACTACTTTCTTTACGAAAGGTTTGATGTTACCATTTTTGAACTATCTTGAATTTACTGAATGAACATTAATATAAGGAATTTAGTTCATGCTTTTTCTAAATTGCCAAGTTTAGGGCCATCGTCATCAAGAAGGTTAGTTATACATTTGCTCCAAAATAAAGAGAAAGTTATGCTACCGCTTGCATCTTTGATTAAAGAGCTAGCGAATCTTATAATAGAATGTAAGATCTGTGGAAACCTAGATACTAAATCACCTTGTTCTATTTGTACTAACCCAAAGCGTGACACCAAGTTAATGTGTGTGGTAGAAGAGTTGGGTGATCTATGGGCATTTGAAAAAGGAAATATATATTCAGGTATGTATCATGTTTTGGGTGGAAGGCTATCAGCAATAAATGGTATAGGTCCAAAAGAACTGAATCTTGATAACATTTCCAAAAGAGTTACAGAATTTAAAATTGAAGAGGTCATTATTGCAATAAATCCGACATTAGAAGGCCAAGTTACTGCGCAATATATAATTGAATTGCTAAAGAATTCGAATGTAAAAATATCGCGCCTTGCTTGTGGTATACCGATAGGTGGAGAAATTGACTACCTAGATGAAGGGACGCTGAAGATAGCGCTTACGTCAAGACAGGATATTAAATAATATTCCATTTCTTCTGAGCAACATACCTTAAAAATACCATAACATACTTCAGCCTAGAAACTTGCTTCCTAATTGAAAATATTATACATTTAAATATGGCGTTTTAAAATGAGGGGTTATGTTAACTTTTGCACTAGACGGAGTGCGTTATGCTTATAATTGGTTAATCAAAAAATCAAGATCAACCGCTCTTGATTTCATTGTGCTATTTAACAAAGAATACGCAGATAGTAAACGAATTTGATATATAATAGAAGATCATCTAGTTAAAAAGGATCTGATAAATATTGAGCCTAAATTTAAAATCAAATATGACCTATATATCACAAAAATAGATTCTTCAAAAATGTTTAAAGTAATGGAACAAGAGCATAGATCTATTGCAAATCTGAAAAATGTGATTCGAGTAAGAATTAATGATCAAATTAGTTCAGGGGTGTCGAGGTTTAATTATTCTTATGATGGCAAGGACCTTATTTTTATGCAAGCGTTCAGGCAAGTAAAATAAGGGGGATAACAAAAGATAATAAGGCCTAGTTCTTCTTTTGTCTCTAATTTATATTCATGTGCCTATAGATGAACATGGAAAGCTATTAGAGGATATTGTAAAGAACCACTCCGGTAATAGAGCTGAGATGATAGAAGAGTTATATCTAATTCAACAAGAAGGTAAATTATCAATAACCAATCGTGAGAGCCTAGATAGGATAATTAAAATATCCCCTCTGATAGAGAGGGAGTATATTTCAAATGGGAAATTTTCTTTTATGGGAATGATAAGTTCTGGCAATGTAGATGATTTAACATAAAGGTTAACAAAAGATACAGAAGGAAGGGTAAAAAAATTAACCGTAATAGATATTCGATATAGTCCCGAAAGCAGCTTGAAGAATCTTTTCATTTCTGCAGTGATAGAAAATTATGGATTATTTAAGTAGACTGATTCTTAACTTATAAAATACTATAGTAAAATATAGTGTAAGAGTCTTATGTGCTTAAAAAAACTTACATCCCTAATAACCTTCAGAAAAAAAGAAACGGAGCATCTATCCAAGGTAATAACATGGGAAGGTGATTGCTTAGGCTATAAGCAAGTTGCAAGTAGATTTAGTAATATAATTAAGACAATTGATCAGTCTTTTTCGATCGTATCCTTAGAAGGATATAATGAGTGGGGAAAGACATTTTTTTTGAAAGAATGGGTAAAGGATCTAGAGCAGCAAAATGAAATTGCAGCTTATTACAGCGCATGGGATATTAGTGCGCTAGATCAACCATTGCCTTCTTTTTTGCATTTCCTGTTTGAGGATCTATTTGCGTCATACGAAGTAAAAAGAAGCGTTATACAGCAGTTCAAAAACATAAACCAAGAACTATTTTCTTTCAATACATTAGGAAAGCTAATCAGTAAATCTCCACTCGCTATGCTTTCAGTATTTCTCGATGCTGCAAAAGAGGCTGATAAGAAAGACATAGGTTTTGTCTTTGGTGAATTAAATCTTCTCCAAAGGAGAAAAGAGAACATTAGAGATTTTAAAATACAACTAGTAGATGTGGTTAACAAAATCAGAAAAGGTAAAAACATTTATATAATGGTCGATAATCTTGATATATGCCGCCCCAAATTCATTGTCGATTTTTTAGAATCCATAAAGTACATGCTTGATGTTGAGGGACTGGTTTTCATTATCTCTGTTAGTCAAGATAAAAGTAACGTGCAAAGAGCAATCAGCACAATACTTGGACCAAATTTCAGCCTAAAATCTTTTACTGATCTCTCTTTGCATTTGCCAAAACAGCCAATAGAGAAATTTACAAGAAAGCTGTTTCAAAATATTGAATTGCCGAAAAAATCAAAGAGCTTAATTATAGATAGCTTTATATTTTATGCAGAAAGATTCTCATTATCACTTCAGGCAATAGAATACTGTGTAAAGAAAATAAAGCTATGTTATGCGAAAATTGATCCGAATTTATTTACATTTTTAGTAATACTACAGTCAGTAAACACTGATTTATATGAGGAATTATATTTATCACCTCAGAAGGCACTGGAGAAGATTGAGAGCGCTTTGATTCTAAACGGTCAGGAAGAATGGGAAAATCTTAAAACTTCTCTTGAGACTACTTTGAAAGAAAAAAAATCAAAGACTAACAAATCTTTGAAGCAAATAAGAAATATCTTATTCTAAGAATAAAGAGAATTGTAGAACAGAACCCTCTTCTTATCATTTCAGCTTGTATGACAAATTGGCTCACATAATATTTTATCATATATGACCTTGAAAGATCTCTGTGCAATACCTAAATCGTTAGAATAGCAGGCTAATAACGGAGCTCAAAATGCATAACATACAAGAAACTGAAGATTTAAAATTCGACGCTGAAGTAGGCAAAGTACTAAATATAGTAATTCATTCACTTTATACCAATAAGGATATTTTCTTGCGTGAGTTAATATCAAACGCATCAGATGCATGTGATAAATTGCGCTATGAATCGCAATTAAATCCTAATTTACTAGATTCAAGCGATGAATTCAAGATTACTATTAGCTCAAGTAAAGATAAGAGTGAGCTGTATATAACCGACAATGGAATTGGCATGAACAGGCAAGATTTAATAGATAATCTTGGCACGATTGCAAGTTCTGGTACGCAAAAATTCTTGGATGCAATTAAGAATAATAAAGATTCAAACCAAGCTGTAGAACTGATTGGAAAGTTTGGTGTTGGTTTTTATTCAAGCTTCATGGTTGCCTCAGAAGTTATAGTAGAGTCAAGGAAAGCCGGAGAAGAAGAATCTTGGGTATGGAAATCTAAAGGAGATGGAGAATATTCAATCAGCAAGTTAGATGGTCAGATCTCTCGTGGAACAAAAATTATTCTCATCATTCGTCCTGAAGAAAGCGAATTTTTAGACAAATTCCGTATTGAAAACATTGTTACTACTTATTCAGATCACATAAATTTTCCTGTTGAATTTGTAAATGAAGAAGGGAAAAGTGAAAAATTAAATAGCAAAGCTGCAATTTGGACTAAGCCAAAAAATGACGTTACTCAAGAAGAGCACAACGACTTCTTCCGCGGTGTTGCGCACGTAGGTGGTGAGCCTTGGATGATACTGCATAATAAAAATGAAGGTGCAATAGAATATACGAATTTGCTTTATGTTCCTTCTATCAAGCCTTATGATTTGTTTCATCCAGATAGACGCTGCTCTGTAAAGTTATATGTCAATAAAGTGTTTATTACTGAAGATAATGTACAAATTATACCACAATACCTGCGTTTCTTGAAAGGTGTGGTTGATTCACCAGATTTGCCTCTTAACATCAGCAGAGAAACATTGCAGAATAATCGCGTTGTTGAGCAGATTAGGAAATCCCTAACTAAACGCGCGGTATCAGAGCTAGGCAAAAAAGCAAAAGATAATTTAGAGGAATACACAAAATTCTGGGGCAATTTTGGTGCGGTGTTAAAAGAAGGTCTTTGCGAAGCTATGCCAACTGATGAAAGAGAAGCATTGCTTTCCATTTGTAGATTTCATAGCACCATTGATGATAAGCTAGTTAGCATTGATGCTTATATAAGCAGAATGAAGCCTGAACAGGAACATATCTACTATCTCACAGGAAATAGTCTCGATTCAGTAAAAAACAGTCCACAACTTGAAGGATTCGTCAGCAAAGGATTGGAAGTGCTTCTATTTGTTGATCCAGTTGATGATTTCTGGACTAGCGTGATTCATGAATATAAAGATCAAAAATTTAAATCTGTAACTCGTGCTGATGTTGATTTAGAAAAATTCTCTTCAGAAGAAGGTAAGAAAGATGAAGAAAATAGATCGGATGAAAACAAAAGCGAAGAAAACGCAGATTCTATACTCGAATACTTCACTAAGGTTCTTGGAAGCTTAGTAAAAAGTGTAAAGATATCTAAGAAATTAACCGATAGTCCTGTGTGTCTAGCAGTTGATGAAGGAACTATGGATCTTCGTATGGAGCGTTTTTTACGTGAACAGAAGCAGCTAAATTACCGCACGCCAAAAGTACTTGAAATTAACATTAAGCATCCTTTGATAAGAAACATAATGGAATCTCACTCTGAAAATGGTGAAAATCCAACACTTGGAGATATGATTTACTTACTGTTCTATCAAGCTTGTATAGTCGAAGGTGAAGAGATGGAAGATGTAAGTCTTTTTGCTAAAAGACTCAATAATTTGCTTGGCAAAATTTCCGTTTAATGCTATAATTAGCTTACCTGATGGTCAGGGGGTAAATCATAGGTGGTTGGAATTTATTTGGTGGGCTCATGCTACCAGCAGTAGATACTGCAGAAGAAAGGGAGCATCTCTAGCCTGGAGATTCAAGTAATGAGAGTCAAGAAGAAGCTAATATGAGGGATTCTGATGTTGAACCTAGTGTACCGATTACGTTACTAGTTTCAACTGACACAATCTCTGCTAAGTCAAGTAAAGGCAAGTGAGGATAATAGGGATGCAAATTCTGGCAAGCAAGCTTACAAAGACCTACCCAGGATAAATTTTGTAATTAATGGTCAAGTTATAGATAAGAATTTCGTTAGCTAGCTTTGTGATAAATGTAATCAGAATGACCGACGCCAAATCGCAAAACATGTTTTTACAAAAATGTTTGAACATGCTAAAGGAGAAATTCCAGATAATAATCTATTAGAAGAATTAATTACTAGTTGCAATCAGGCTGGTTATGATGGCTCTTTGTTAATGTAGCTCTCTCCTATATTTTTGGGACAGAATTTGCGATTGCCTAATGCTAATGATAGACATATAGAGATTGTCTGTAGTGATCAGGATTCTTTAAACGTTAAATATTTTTCAAATATGCCTGTTAAGCAACTGGGTAAAGAAATATGCAGGGTTGATGCTATTTTAGAGTTCACCCTTAAGTTTTGAGATAGTAAGGTAGATTATGAAAACGGCAAAGTAACATTTACCATTCCTGAACAATTAGAGAATTACAAAGCTGATGGCAAAAGTTTGTTAGATGAAATAAATAGGCATTTCGAAGATGAGGATAATAGAATTACAGAGACTCTTGAGAAAAATATGAATGAAGGACTAAGTCATTTGCTGCTGAAGCCTTGTCTATTACTGAGAGTGCATCTGATAGTAGTGAAGTAGCAAACAAAGTAGTTACTGATCCAGGCATTTTAGGTAATGTTGCGAATGTATTGGTAGGTGTTGCAGAAGTTACAGCAGTTGTAGCAACAGAGTTATTTTGGCCTCAAGATCAGGTTAATATAGAACCAAGGCATAATGAAGAAGAATTTACCATTATCCCTGAAAATTTAACCTTTGATGGATTAATAGATGTTATAAATAAAGCAAAAAATTATGGTGATTACGCAGATTTAGATAAAACTATAAATAATATAGAGGAAAGCGATAGATTTGTTAATGATTTGAATTGTGGTAATTTGAAGGATTTTTGCTCCCATTAGCTTAATTTGGCTGATCATACGCACAATGTACTGTTGAATAATAGCTATGATGAAACAAATGGTTATTGTAATTATTTAGTAAAAGAGCTTTCACTACTAGCCATTGCAGCTGATGACACACTTGTCGAAAGGTATGCAGAAACACATAAAAGTATATTCTTTATGCAAGACAAAGGGCTCGATAGGCTGCTTATTGGTGTTGGTGGACAACGCTATACTAAGCTTTTATTAGAAGATTTGGAAAAAAATCGAAGTACTATTCTACCTTGGCATAGAATATGTGAAAAACTTGGAAGGGCGTTGTCTATTCGTAATCAAGAATGCGTGAAAGCGGTATTAGATAAATTTAAAGATACTGAAGCCAAGTCTAGACTTTCTGATATTTTAGAAGAATTTTTGCACTATGCCATACAACAAGATTTTATAGATGTAGCAAAGACTATTATTAATCATAAAATTGCTGATATTAATAGTATAGACAATTCAGGGAATGCACCTTTGAATTGGGCTGTAGCATGTAATAATTTAGAATTAATCGGCTTGCTTATTAAAATGGTGCTAATATTGATGTTCAAGATGAGAGGTATGGCAGAACAGCTTTAGATCTGGTGGGAACGAAAAGTTTATGTTTGGTGAGGGAAGAAAACAGGGAAAAGTCTTCTGGTGAATCAAAAATCACAAAATTTATTGAAGGTTTAGATGATAAAACATCTTTGCATTTAAATATTAAAAAAGATCCAGAATCCAAAAATATTGATAATCAACAGCCGCAAAAAAAATATCGTTGATACAGTAGAGAGTATTATGTATAATGAAGAGGCTATGGATAATAGCTATGGGGGGTGAGATAACTGGAGATAGAGAACCTATACGGCAAGGACTATGTAATCATACAGAGGACCTGAACGAGGAGAACCGTTGCTTAAAAGGAGCCTAGAGTGCGCTGATGTAACATCAGGCAATGATGTAGGCGCTACTGCAACTGCTCAACAAATTTCTGTGGAAGAGATTAAAGGACGTGAATCAGATTCACCATCACTGAGTTTTGAAGATTATGGTGAATCTGACCTTGAAGGTGGTAGAAGTGATTTTTCTGACGGAACTTCCTCAGATCCTAATAGTAATTCTCCATTTAAAAAAGAAAATAGTGAAGAAGTTCATAAAACAGGAATTCCTGTAATTGATACAGTGGGATATGAGGTTCTTTCTGATGGAATTAAAGATGTTAATAGTGGTATTAACGTTAATCAACCTAATAAGTGTGTAGAACAGGTTGCTAACGGAAATGGACAGCCAGAAACAAGATTGCCAGGCATTGATGAGCAAAACAGCAAAAGTGGCCTCAAAAAAAATCCACAAAATACAAAGAGGTATGTTGTGGCTGCTTCTGCGCTTGCAATAGCCGGTATTGTTTCAGGGGTGGCTGTTGCAGTTTCCTTGGAAATGTTAGTGGTAGGAATAGCAGTTGCAGCTTGTTATCTTATTGTAGCTACAATTACGTACTGCTATAGGCCTAAAAGCTTAGTTGAGGATAATCAGGTCAAAAAGGTTATGCAGACAGAAGAATGTCAGTCTAAGTACTAAATATAGTAGTCTATCATTTAATAATTTATTATAGTTATATTGGTTGTTAATAGATAAAAACTTGGTAGACTACGAAGAAATATTCTTAAATAAAATCAAAGATATAAAAGAAGAAGGGCGCTATCGTGAATTTACGCACTTTGCTTCATTACCTGGTAAACTTCCCTATATTATGGATTATGAAAGAAATAGAGAGGTTATTGTCTGGTGCAGTAATAGTTATCTGGGAATGTCACAAAACGATAGTGTCATTGCTGCTATTCAAAATTCATCTGTTGGTGCTGGAGGAACAAGAAATATATCAGGTACAACAAAGGAAGTTGTTGAGCTCGAGAAGTCTTTGGCTGACTTGCATCAAAAAGAAGCTGCTTTAACTTTTGCTTGTGGCTATCTTGCCAACCAAACTACACTTAGTACTTTATCGTCTATTATTCCGGGCGTGGTAATTTTTTCAGATGAGAAGAACCATTCTTCAATGATAGAAGGTATAAAATCAGGAAAAAGACCGAAGCACATATTTAGGCATAATGATGTTGATCACTTAGAGCAGTTGCTAAAGTCTATAGATATAAAAACTCCGAAAATAATAGCACTTGAATCTGTATACTCAATGGATGGTGATGTAGCACCGCTTGAAGCGATATGTGATCTAGCAGATCAGTATAGTGCAATTACCTATTTGGATGAGGTACACGCAGTTGGCATGTATGGACCGCGTGGTGGCGGAATTGCAGAAAGAGAAGGTTTGATGGATAGAATAACTGTTATTCAGGGTACATTATCAAAAGCTTTTGGAGTGATGGGTGGATATATAGCGTCTTCAAAGAGCTTGGTGGATGTAATAAGAAGTTCAGCCCCAGGATTTATTTTTACTACTGCTATGTCACCCGTTTTAGCAGCAGCAGCAAAGGCAAGCGTTGAGCATTTGAAATCGAGCAATGTTGAAAGAGAGAAGCAAAAGCAGTCTGTTGAAAAGGTAAAAGACTCACTGAGAAACGCAGGAGTGAATTTTATTCAAACAGAAACTCATATAATTCCAATCATAATTGGCGATCCTGAGTTGTCCAAAAAAGCATCAAAGTTGTTATTTGATGAGTATGGAATATATGTACAACATATAAATTACCCAACAGTTTCAAAGGGGACTGAGCGCTTCCGTATTACTCCTACGCCTGACCATACAAATGAAATGATAGAGCATTTAACAAAATCTCTTGTAAAAGTTTTTAAGAAATTGTCTGTTTGTGTCTGTTGTTGAGTTTAGAGTTACCAAGAATAAGGTATCTATTTAAAAGCATGGTTAATGTACGAAATCAGTGCTTTATTTCTTATCATGAAAGTAGCTAACACTGGGACCTATAGCTCATACAGGTAAAGTTTACTCTTTTGTCATCCTATGGCTTGACCATAGGATCCAGTCTAAACAATCTGGATTCTAGTGTCACGTGCTGGAATGACACCTATTTATTCCTATAGTTGTCTTGTCCCGTCTATCTTATTTTACCACCCTGCTGCAATGAGGAGTAGGTAAGGAAAGATAACCATTTATTATTTTTACTACGTGACTTTTGCTCTTTTGAATAAACTTTAGTTTATATCTCCAGCAATGACAAGCGCGTTATCTTTCCTTAATCTCCCACCGCTTTCTTGCAGAAAAAGCCTACCGAGTGAAGTTTTATATTTATTAATTTCAGAGTAAATTATTCCATTGTATCTTCCGGCAGCAAGATATGCAAAACCTAGTACCGTTGAGCCAAGAGAGCGTAGATTATTATTGTCAAGTGGTAATTTATTTAACAAATTACCACTTATGTCTATTATTCCCCCTTCACGAGCTTTCATCCGCATTTTTATATGGCGAGATTTGAAATCTTCAAGAAAAGCTCCTTTCTTTTCCTCTGCCCAAAAAGTTTCTCTAAGGGCTGGAGCATCAATCACAGCTGCTACAACTCTGTTTTTATGAATGAGACAAACTGATACTGCAAAGTAAACCATACAACTAAAAAGGTTTTCCTTGCCTTCTATAGGCATAATAAACCAAGTATAACTGCCTTCTTTTAGATCTTGGACTACATTGTCTTCAAAAATAAAGTCATAGTTCTGGTTGTAGTTTTTCAAGCAATCGTACATAAGTTGCTTGGATTTCGAATAAGTTTTATTGATAAAGTCTGCTGACTTAACGCTTGAAATTTGCAATTCATTAAAATCACGTATAAGCTGCTTGGAGGCACTGCGTACAGAATTAAGCATCACATTGATTCGTGGTGATGAAATTGCCATTTACTCTTTCACTCTTTCATAATAGCTGTTATCAGGAGTATGTACTAGAATTTTATCACCTTCTTTTATAAATTGAGGCACGTTAACGCGTATTCCGTTTTCCAAAATTGCAGGCTTATAAGAAGCAGTAATAGTCTGCCCTTTGATAACAGACTCTGTTTCTTTTACAGTTAGTGTAACGTGATCAGGCACATGTGCAGAAATTATTTTATCTTGATAAGTTACTACTTTAATTTTCATATTATCTTGCAAATAAGCCTTCTTTTCTCCTAATAAGTCTAAATTTATAACAATCTGCCCGTAATTACTTGGGTGCATAAGATTTACGATATTTTTTTCAGTAAAAAGATAAACATATTCATCTTCATCCAAAATAGCCCTTCTGATTGTTGCATCAGAGCGGAATCTTTCATAGTGCTTTGCTCCTGTTTGGATATTTTTCATTTCAGCTTGTATATATGCACCACCTTTACCAGGTTGAGTATGCATAATACTTACAACCAAAAATAATCCACCGTTATGTTCTAGTACCTGACCTGGCCTGATATCATTAGCCCTTTCTGCCATAATTACACTTCTAATTTAGTCTCATAATTATAAATAACTTTATACAAATATCAAAATTTTTATTGGCCAATAAATTCTGGCATGTTGATTACTATATATCTTTCCTTCATGTTGATGTATGGAAATATTTCTTTAGTGAAAGATAACATAATGTTTTTTTTTGTGCTGATAACCAAAATTTCTAATATATCCCCCGAGCCGAAATTATTCACAGACTTCACATAGCCATATAATTCATTACTCTCTAGTCTTACTTCCATGTTTACAAGATCATCTTGGTAAAATTCATCCTCATCATTTAACTGTGGTAGCTTATTTCTTTCTATATATAACTTTTTATTTCTAAAAAGTTCTGCTTCATTACGGGAATTCACACCGCTAATTGTTGCTATTACTAAATTATTATTGACAATAGACACCAAACTTATTTTATAATTTTCACTTCCGATTACTAGTTCACCATATAGGAAAATATTTTCGGGCTTTTCAGTAAAGGTTTTTATCTTAACAGCTCCTTTGATTCCATGGGGAGAAGTAATTATTCCGAGGCATATATTCATATTAATATGATAGTTGAAATCAGCTTTTTGTCCATAGAATTGACAATTTACTTAATTAACATACAATTAATATTGTGATAATTATAGTGAGTAATGTGTGAGTTCTATCAGCAATCAAGAAAAGCAAAGTATTATAAGTGGCTTAGAAGAAATCAACTGTAAGTTGCAAGGTGAATCTATAAAACTTGATGATACAAAGGAATCTATAATAGTAGTACGTCGTAAACCTTTTGTTGAAGGGGTATTAGAACATCTACGCAACCCTTCTACTACTAACTGTAATGTTATGATCGGTGCAGAAACTGGGTTTGGCAAGACTTACGATATTGGAATGCTGAGTCACGTACTAACCCAAGCAGGGTTTCATCATCTGGTTGCAGTACCAAGTAGTGACCTAGTGAATCAAGCTAAAAAATGATGAGCAGTGCATTTACTGTAAACATTAGGACACCTAAAAATGCTGAGGAAATTGAAATGCACTGAAGGCAACTAAACCTACAACAATTATAGTGACACATGACCTGTTATTACAGCAAGAAAATGATCGTAAATTTAAAGACCAAAATACCAAGTTGTGGATTAGTATTGATGAAGCAGACAGTATTAACAAGCAGCAGGATTTTGAGAACATGTGCAAGCTTGATGAGAAATATCCTACGACTTACCTCACTGCAACACCAAAGAGAAGGATTTTAAATAGATGCGGAAAAGTTATCAGCCCGACAAGATTAAGTAGACGTTGTATTGCAAACGCCATCGAAACAGCAAGTGTTATTGCAAAAACCAAATAGGATAACAAATTTCAATCAAGCACTTGTAGTGAACATTGCTACCTCCATCATATCTTTAGCTATATTGCTTCCTATTATCAATAGTAATGTTGCTGCCGTAATTGGTCTCACTTCAGATTATTGGCTGTATTCTGCTTGGATTGGGCAGCTATACTATACAATTATATGTTTATATTTGGTATGGTAATGTTGCCAGTTTGGTGGGTGCTAACTAAAGCAACTAGAGTGGGATCAAGAGAACTGCTCTCTAGATTTCTTGCTAACGTGCGTAGCTTGTTTACTAGAGAAAAATCCAGTCTAGCTCATGAGTATGTTGAAGAAAGCGAAGAAGTTTTTAATTACAGTAAACTTGTCGATAACAATGATTTATTAACTTCTATAAGATGGAATGTGCAAAGCCCAATTGGAGGAAGTGCTCTGCTTTTAGCTAATGATGTAAATAGTATAGTTAACCTTAACTTTGCGTTGCAGGGTAGATATAATTTAGTATATGAAGGTAGTACACGTTATAAAGTGTATAATAAATTTTAGCCTGAAGGAATGTCATATCAAGACTACAGGCCCCAATTACGTCAATTAAACTTTATAAACTGCGTTAAAAAGCAACATCCTAGTTTGACAGAAGAGCAGATATCTGAATTAAAAGAAAAGGTGGATTTCAGTAGTACTGCTGAATATCTAAAATATAGAGTAATGAATTCAATGATCGATCTTACTCTCTTATATTTTATGAAGTGTGATAATATTACCTTAGATAAAAAAAAGAAGAGAAGGTTTGAGTGAATTGATAGAAGATGTTAAAAAGAATGTTAGCACCACTAATGATAACAATATTATAAGCTACCTAGAGAGAAAAGGCTTTAGTGAGCAATTTGCTAGAGATGAGCTCTTACTGCAAATAAAGACAGTAATTGAAGCACTGAGTAAAAGTGATAATGAGCAATGCAGCTTAATAGTTGATAATTGGCGCTTAAGCTAAGAGCTCTATGACCTCATGGAAAGAGAGGAAGGTATACTACATAGTCTCATTGATTTCTGTAAACAAAATAAATGTATCTTTGCAGGAATTGGGAAAATGACTTGGTATTGGAGAAAATAGAACCTTTTCAGCGATAATACGTAATCAAATAGGTAATCGAACTATTTATTGTAATTATGAAAAAAGAGATTTTGATGCATTAGCTAAATCTGCGTTGACAATGGTTATAGATGGATCGAAAGGTCGTGGATTTGATAGTGAATATAATCATGTTGCATCAATATTTGCAGATTCGGTTAATCAGTTCAATAATCCATCTGAAGCCCTACGGAATCTTGGAAGAAACAGAGAGCGTAATTAGAGCAGACAATCATGGTTTTTCGCTGCTACAGGTGAAAAAGTTGAGCTATTTGTGAATAAGATCTTAGCAAATTTTAAAACGAACCACAGAAATTTTGTCAGAAAGTTTTGTTTCCAGCTACTAATAAATACAATAAGTTGCTAAAAAATAGAATGGGAGAGGAACTTGGAAGAAAAATAGAAATCTATATTAGTAGAAATATTGATGATTCAGCTCTGAAGAAGTTTTCTAGTGATTTGATAAAAGAAATGTATGAAAAAGTTCATGATATAAATGATTTTGATGTCAAAAAGACAGAACAAGATTCACATAGGATTTTAAAAAGTACAGAGGCATACCTTCGTTCATATGAGAACAGAATTAAAAACAACGGTAAACTATCTTGCACACGCTCAGCTTTATTTTCTGTGGGGAGTGCTATAACAAAGGTAATGTATTATCATTGGTCAGGGTTTGACTACTTAGTCTTTTTGGCTAAAGCATATAATATAGATAAATCTGGAGATACCAGTGCAAGAGCGTATGTACACATAATCAGAAACTGTCACTGTGAAAGTAGTGTGAAGGCGCAAAATGTATTGGTCCATGCATTAGAAATTGCCAAAGAACATGACAGCAGTTTCAAAAGAAATAGTTTGTATGAAGGCAATGAGGATAGATGTAAAGAAAAAATCATCTCATATTTTCAATCCAAGCAATATATACGTGCATTAGATAGAACAATTGCTCAAATTGAAAATAAACACTTGGTAAAATTTTTGAAAGCTGTAGGCTACGAAGATGGTGCTAATAAAATGGCACAAGAAATCAAAGATTTTTTATGTGATTTAAAGAATTTAAATTGTTTAGACATGAGAGAAAAATATTATCAAGGCAACTTATATCAAGAAAGCAAATTATACAAAATCAACAATCAAGTTAGTACGATAATTGATGAAATTATAAGGTATCATAAGTGGCATCATGGAATAGAGGACTTAGAGCTAAAATTAAAAATCAACTATAATATTTTTGAAGTCAGAGTTAACAATGATTTTTCTAAGTTACATGAGAAAAACTTTAACAAATGTTCTAAAGAAAGGACATATCTAGGTAGAGCTATGTTACTTATTGGGTCCATAATTTCAATGGAGCTTATAGGTAGAATATCATCAGGTAAGACCATGCCATTGCCTTTACTTTGCGGTTTTATAGTATTTGGACCACTGGCACTCTTGTGTGGTGCATTGTTATATGAAATACGACCTGTTTAGTAAGAGGAGTATTTTTTATTTTTGGAGTGCCAATTCTTTTAGGAGAACTGTCTAAATGTGTTTTGAGAAACGGATCAATGAAAAGTTTGTTAGATATGACATTATCGCTTGGTAACTCGGCTTTTTCAATATTCCGAAAGACATCGTGCAATCGTTTATATTTGAGGATATAACAAAATTTGACTCACTAAGTGATATAAATGAGCTTACTCTGATAAGAGAACCATATGTGTAAAGTTAAGAAGAAGTGAGGTAAAGTTGGTGTAAAGAAAAGAAAAAGAAGATATAAATTCTTCTAAATTTAACAAACAAAATGGAGAACTTATACAATGAAAAGAATAGTTTGCATCTCAAAAAAGCTCAAAGAATTTTTTAATGAAAAAGCAGATAAAATCTCAACCACAACAGGATTCATAAAAAGAAAGAGGAAGCTAAAAGGCTCATCGTTTGTAAAAGCCATAGTCTTGGGTAATATAGGGATTGATAATTGTAGTATAGAGATAATTTGTTAATTATTGAGTGGAGACTCGATAAATATAACAAAGCAAGTTCTGGACTTTAGATTTACCAAGGAAGCAGTGGAATTTATGAAAAGAATGTATAATGAGTCTTTAGTTTTATTTAAAAATAGCTTAAAAGGTTGATTGCAGAACTTTGAAGCACTTTAGAAGTGTTAAGCTATTGGATAGTAGCTATATCAGCCATACCTAATGGTATGGAAAATATATATAAAGGTTATGGTAATAGCTACAGTAGTTATGAAAGTAATACTAAGTATGGAATAAAGTTACAATTAGTTTTTGACTACCTAACCCAGACATTAGAGCAGCTTAATATAACTGAGGGAATAAGGTCAGATCAGTTGTATAGAAGACATTTAAGCAATATATCGAGCAACGATTGACTAATATCTGATTTGGGTTATTTTGTGCCAAGTTCCTTTAAACAAATCAATGAAGCCGGAGCTTATTTTATAAGTCGTTATAAATCTGATACCACCATATATGGTATATAAACAAATCAAAAAATAGAGTTATTAGAATGTTTAGAGGATAAATTGTTTCTAGAAAATGAGGTGCTGTTAGGAAAAGAAATAAAAATTAAAGTGAGAATTATATGTCAAAAATTAACTGAAGAACAGTCTATAATTAGAAGAAGTGCTAATAGGTTAGCAAAATCAAATGGATATACATCTTCTCAAAAGAATCAAAAATTGCTGGATTGGTTAATATTCATAACTAACGTTCTAGAAAATAAAATTAGTGCTGAGCAGGTATTAATAATTTACCGAGTAAGATGGCAGATTGAATTATTATTTAAATTGTATAAGAGTCACATCAGGCTTGACGAATTTAAAGGAAAACCATACAGAGTATTATGTAAACTATACGCTAAATTGCGCGCAATTATTATATTTCATGGAATGGTTGGTTGTACAGAACTAAAAAAGGGTACAGAACTTAGTCTAATAAAGGAATTTATTGAGCTTAAAAGGCAAGTTAGAGAGCTATTCTTAACATTAAATTGTGTAGTCAGTAAGATACAAATTTTCCTCAAAAAAAAACTCGCCTCAACCTGGTCAAAATTCTCCTTAAAAGACAAATATAGAAAAACAAGAATATCAAATTTGAGTGCACTAAATTTGCTCATTTTCCCTTAACTTGACGCGTATGACATTCAAGACGGTGTCATTCCAATATTTTCTCTCTTGTCATTCAAGTAGCCTCTTTGCTATCATTAAGTAGCTCCTTTAATGTTATTCCAGTCTGGAATGAGAAAGAGAGAGAACCTTTACACACTTCTCTTTTTGCTAACTGAAGAAACATGGTTTTCAACTCTTACATTATCAGTTAATCCTCCTGGCAGTTCAACAGAAGCATTAGACTTAGTAGCTTCTCTCTGATCACTATTGCGGTTATATTTAGCTCCTTCTTTACTTAATTTACTTGCATCGCAATTAAAGCGCCTAATTCTCCTGTGTTGCTTTTGCTCTGGAGTGGGTGAATAGACAGCTAATTTTGGTTTTTCATTTTTTCCTTCTTTCTTTTCTTTATTCATTTTTTCCAGTTTTTGTACCTCATTATTATTGTGACTCATAACAGGTTCAGGCAGAGTGTCTACTAATTTTTCTACAGGCTTTGGTAAAATAGCACGTTCTTGTTTGTTTAGAACGATTGGCATTGAAACTTGAGATGAAAAATTAAATGGGGAAATTGGTGTGATTTCATTCACTTTTGTTTCTATTTCTCGACAAACTCCTTTTGATTCTGCTTTTTTGTCTCTTTTTCTCTCAGTTACATCTTGCTCTACTAATGCTGCTAAATTAACTGTAAAAATTTCTGCAAACATTGCAATGACTGAGCCCACGATAAAAGTTTGAAGCTTCAATTTTAAATTTTGCAACGCTTGCAAACGTTCGAGTATTGCTATTTCCTCTTCCGGAGATAACCCACCACTGAGTAATTTCTTTTGTAATTCTTTTATCTCTTTTTCTAGCCTTTTATCCAAATTTAAGTCTAAATCTTTTTTGAAAACCTTTTTAACTAATTCATTAAGCTTATCACGCAAAAACTTAATTATCGAAAGAAGCAGATTTTTCTCTTTCTTCTCCTTGAGCATTGTGTAGACTTGCGGATCTACATTTACTTCAAAAAGATTAAAGAGGGATTCAAAGAAATTTGCGAATACCCCTTGATTATTATCAGTAAAGTAATCCTCACTATCTTGTATCTGTAGCTCTACTTGAGATAATGTTTCATCAATGTAACTCACAGCCTGACGCTCAAGCTCTATTCTCTTGAGCTCAGCTTTCCTAGTAAGCTCCTCAATGAATTCTTTTAATTCATTGAGCTTCTGCTCTGCAGAGAGATCTTGCTCCCTGATTCGATTAATGAAGATTGAGCCACCGTCCTCTTCGTTGTTATTGATTAAAAAATTTTCCATTGCTTTTTCTCCATTAATTGAATTACTGTTTCTATGATTGTTTAGAAAGCTTTTTACCATTTTATCTTAGGTCTATAAAACATAATAATTCAATCTTACAATATGAAGTATTTAATAAGTATTAATCTTAAAAAATATCAATAAGTTATTGATATTTTTACATTTATAGTATATACAGACTAGCATATATTACGTAATTTTTCAAGAACATATTCACTACAACAGAAGACTTTCTTATTTGCCTTTAAAACATCTGCAAATCATATAATAAAAGGATATTATAATTTTTAGTGTAATACTATACAATGTTCTAGTATATAGTATAATACTAGCATACCACTGAATTAGTGCTGAGGTATTCCTTTGCTTGATCAGTTAAAACACGTCCTCTTGGTGTACGCTTTATGAAACTGACCTTGATTAAATAAGGTTCTATTGTTTCTTCAATATTGCCAACATCTTCAGATAGTGCAATAGATATGGTGTCAATTCCAACAGGTCCTGAGGTGTTAAACAAAAATCTCAGATAATCCATATCTAATTTATTTAGTCCCATTTTGTCTATACCCAATTTTGATAGTGCAGAACCGGCAATTTCACAGGTAATTTTTTTATCATCTTTTACTTCAACAAAATCTCTTATTCTTCTCAGTAATCTCAAAGCAATTCTTGGAGTACCACGGGAGCGGCAGGCAATTTCTTGCACAGCATCCTTTTCGATTTCAGCACAAAGAACTCTTGCACCTCTTTTTATAATATCAACCAGTTCCTCAAAAGAATAAAACTCAAGATGCAGGGGAATACCAAAACGATCCCTCAGCGGTGCAGAAAGAAGTCCAAGCCGTGTTGTTGCCCCAATCAGTGTAAATGGTGGTAAGTCTATTCTTAAAGTTCTGGTAGATGGGCCCTCACCTACCAGTATATCTAGGCAAAAATCTTCCATAGCAGTATATAAAACTTCCTCAATGCTACGATTTAATCTATGGATCTCATCGATAAATAGAACATCTTTTGCATTTAAAGTAGTGAGCACTGCAGCTAAGTCCCCAGCTTTACTAAGCAATGGACCAGAAGTTGCACGAAAGCTAACCCTTAATTCCTTAGAGACAATTTGTGCTAAAGTTGTTTTACCAAGACCTGGAGGACCATAGAGCAATACGTGATCCAAAGCTTCAGCTCTCGTCTGTGCAGCATTTATAAACACTTTTAAATTTTGTATTAAGTCTTTTTGCCCGACAAAATCATCAAGTTGCTCAGGCCTGATATTTAAATTACGTACATCTTCAGAGTATTCCTTACTACATGATATTGACTTCATATTGTTTTAAGCGCCATACGAATAATATCTTTAGTGTCCAAGTTTGGTGATTCATCTTTTATTTTTTTTATTGTATCATAAGCTTTTGTTCTTTCATATCCAAGATTGATCAAAGCTGAAAGAGCATCTTCACTAATTGAGTGAAAATGATTGTTATTTGTTTCTAATTTACTTACTTTGCCATTCAGCTCAGTAATAATTCGATTTATGAGTTTTAGGCCAAGTCCACTTACCTTAAGTGCTAGTTTATCCTCATTTATAATTGCCAAAAACAGTTGCTCTGGAGTTAATTTGCTCAAAATTGACATTGCGGTTTTATAGCTGACACCGCTGACTTTAACTAATAAACGCAGACACTGCTGTTCTTCTTTAATTATAAAGCCATATAGCTGAGTAACGTTTTCTCTGCTATTTGCATAACTGTCGATAAGTAATTTTACTCTACTTCCAATCGAACAAGCACTTAAAGTTTTGGCTGAAAGATATACGATGTAGCCAACATCATTCACATTCAGGATTATGTGATCGCTACACACCTCATCAACTATTCCTCTTAGATTTCCTATCATTTCTAGTACTTTATAAAATTCAGTTTAAATGCTCCTGAATCTTAGGTCAAGCAAACGAACATTATAGAAGTGGTTTCAGTTTCAATGTAGACAGGTTTCCAAGAAATCTATTTGAATATATTATTACGGACCAGTATGTGACTGGACCACGGAGTTACTCAGCAGCAGAATTGTGTTTTATTAACTAAGTAATAGAAATTCTATCTTTGGTAGAATAAAGGTAATTGTTTGCTGTTTGCGAAAATATTTGCATAATTTAAGTAACATTACTTGATAAGAATTAACTATGGAGCTTAATAAGATTGCGGCATCGATTTTGCTTTCTGGACTAATAATTATGATAGTTAGTAATGTAGTTGATATGCTTTATAGTCCAGAGGAGTACAAGATTGAACATCAAACGATAGTAGCTGCTGGCAGCAATGAGTCTCAGCAAAAAATCGAGCAAGTGGTGCTCGATATTGGAGCGCTCATGCAGAATGCTAGCTTTGAAAAAGGCAAGTCAGCAGCAAAAAAATGTATAGCTTGCCATAGTTTTGAGAAAGGTGGAATGAATAAAGTGGGACCAAACTTATGGAACATAGTTGAAAATAAAAAAGCCCATCTTGGCAGCTCATTCAGTTACTCAAAAGCACTACTTGAAAAAGGTGGGAAATGGGAGTATGAGGAATTATTTGCTTTTTTAAAAAATCCAAAAGCCTACATAAAAGGTACACGTATGGCATTTGCAGGCATTTCCAATCCACAAGAGATTGCAGATCTAGTCGGCTATTTGCGTTCGATGAGCGATAGTCCGGTTGCCTTGCCAAAGTAGTATGAATTATTGTAAATTACTCGATGGAAGTAATGGCCGTATAGCATATCGAAAGCTAAAAGGAAAGAAGGCTTCTATAGTTTTTCTTAGTGGTTTTGCATCCAATATGGATGGAACTAAAGCAACTGCCGTTTACAAATTTTGCCAAGAAAATGATATATCACTTGTGCTCTTTGATTATTTTGGCCATGGTAATTCAAGTGGTGATTTTACTGATTATGCAATAAGTGATTGGCAAAAAAATTGTGCTAAAGTGATAAGTGAATTAACTAGCAACAAACAAATAATTATAGGTTCAAGTATGGGAGGATGGCTGATGCTGCTCACTGCCCTTCAATTTCCAGAAAAAATTGCAGCATTAATCGGCATATCATCTGCTCCTGACTTCACTGAAGGTTTAATATTCAAGCAATTGTCAGACAAGCAAAAAGAAGAGCTAAGCTCTAAAGGTGTAATAGATTTTACTTCGGAGAATTGTGCATACAAAATAACTAAAAATTTGATCGAAGATGGCAGAAAGAACCTTCTTTTAAACAGAGAAGCAATAGATATAAACTGTCCTGTGCGCTTATTGCATAGCATTAATGATAAAGATGTTCCTTATCAAACTTCATTGAATTTAGCTGAAAAAATTAAGTCAACAGACGTTGAAGTACACCTAATGAAATCAGCAGAACACAACATGTCTGACGATCATTCACTGAAAATTTTATTTAAGACCATCAGAGAATTTTTGCCAGGAGAAATATATAATTGAAGTAATTCAGATGTGTTTGTCGTAAGAGCTGCAGTTATAGCTTCAACAGTAGGCACTATTCTTGATCACCTCAACATTTTCTCTTGGCAATTCTTTAATAAATCGAGAAGTGCGCATTGGTTGCCACTGATTATTAATTTCTCTCCTATCTGCACATGAAATGATTAACCTTTCTTTTGCTCTAGTTATGCCAACATATGCAAGTCTTCTCTCTTCTTCTAAAGCTTTACCACTTTTATCTTCAAAAGATCTTTGATGAGGAAATAATCCTTCTTCCCAACCAGGTAAAAACACGCACGGGAATTCAAGCCCTTTAGCCGCATGAAGAGTCATAACATATACAGTGTCATCGCTACTCATATTATCCACCTCCATCACCAAACTAATATGCTCCAAGAAGGTTATAGTGCTGTCAAAATTCTTCAAAGATGAAATGAGCTCTTTAACATTTTCTATTCGCGCTAAGCCCGTCACTCCTTCATTCTCAAGCATTTCCATATATCCTGATTGATTTGCTACGATTTTAACAAATTCATGCAGTGGTTTTACGATTACTATTTCTTCCCAAGCTTTAATTTTATTTAAAAAATCATTTATTGAGAGTTTAATTCTTTCGGTTACTTGATCACTATTAACCAATATTTTTGCTGCCTGAAAAAAAGAAATTTTGTTATTCTGAGCAGTCTTGTGTATTTTCTTTATAGTTGTAGCTCCTATGCTTCTTTTGGGACAATTTACGATCCTTTCAAAAGCGAGATCGTCATTATTATTTGTAACAAGCCTCAAATATGCAATTATATCCCTTATTTCTTGACGTTCGTAGAATTTTACGCCACTTATAATCCTATAGGGTATTGAATACTTTATGAAATACTCTTCGAACACTCTGGTTTGAAAAGTCGCTCTTACGAGCACTGCAATGTCACTAAATCTGTATTTATTGAGCTTTAATATCTGTTCGCTTATGAACCTTGCTTCAGCTTTCCCGTCCCATAATTTTATTAGATTTACCTTTTCCCCTTCAATGTTTATTGTCCACAACTTTTTTTCTAAACGAGTCTTATTGTGATCGATAACATATGATGCAGTTGCAAGTATGTGGGATGTTGACCTGTAGTTACACTCCAGTTTAACGGTTTTTGCATTTTTAAAATCATCGGAAAATTTAAAAATATTTTCAACCTCTGCGCCACGCCAACTGTATATCGATTGATCGTCATCTCCTACACAACAAATATTTGAGTGCTCTTTTGCAAGATATTTTAGCCAAAGATATTGTATTGCATTTGTATCTTGATATTCATCTACCATGATATATTTAAACTTGTTTTGGTAGTAGGATAGAACCTCGATCTTTTTATTAAAGAGTTGTATGTTATATAGCAATAAGTCACCAAAATCGATAGAGTTAAGGATTTTCAACCTTTCCTGATACTGTTGATAGACTTTGAGTGCAGTTACGTACACTGGCCTAAACGATTGAACGTCTTCCACTTCGAATGGTAGTAAACACTTCTCTTTCCATTGCTGAATAATATTCATAATGGTCTTACATTTTTCTGATAGGTAATCAGGGTTGATTTCATTCATGATGTTTTTTATCACTTGTAATTGGTCATCCACACCAATAATTGTAAAATTGGAATTTAGCCCCACGACCTCAGCATGATGACGTAGAACTTTTGCTGCAATTGCATGGAAAGTGCCAAGCCATGGTATGTTTGTGCCCGTGAGTTCAAGCACTCTTGACATCATTTCATTTGCTGCTTTGTTCGTGAATGTCACTGCTAATATTTCATCAGAATAAGCGTGACCGTTTCTAATTATGTGCGCTATTCTTGAAGTAATCGTTCTTGTTTTTCCCGTTCCCGCCCCTGCCAATATCAAAATCGGCCCATTTAAGTTAGTTACAGCTAATTGTTGTTCTGGATTTAACAGTGAGAGATAATCGTTCATTGAAGCCCTATAGACTATAACTTCTTAAAGTTAAACCTATGATCCAAATCTTGTAAAGATTTTATTGAATAGAAAAGTGTAAAGAATGCTTCACTCAAGTACTACATATTTAAACGTAGTTTTTTTATCTATCTTGTTTTAGTAGCTTCAGGTGTATGTCGAGTAACAACAGCTTGATTTGAGGTATTGGCACTAGAGCTTCTGCTTGTTTGGTGGATAGGTGGAGTTTTGAATGGCTTACGATTCAGTTCCTTCATCTTGCTTCCTCAGCTTTAAAGGAAGTTTTTCTGGAACATAGAAGTTATGCGTTTTAGGTCATGCGGTGAGATTTTCATATGTTTCTTTCAATCAAACTCCGATATCATATATAAACCCATATGCTTTTTCTTTAAATTCTCTCCATGATCTACCTAAACTGGCTAGTGTATTTTATTGAAGTAAATTGTCACATAACCTCTTGTGGTATATTAATAACTCTCTCTATTTAATTTTTCACTTTGCTTGTCACAAGTTTTGAAGTAACCAAATATGTTATACATTTTGAGCCATAACTAACTGTTAACACGCGTATATTATACATTAATAAATTAAAATTGTCAAGAGTGTTTGTGTGACTGAGAAAATGCTCTATTTAAAATGGAGCTGAAGCTTGTAGTAGAATATTCTCAAACGTTCAATAGAGTATTGACTTTACAGCAATAATTGCTTTAAGTTAATAGCTGTTGTTGCAGTTAAAGTATCAATGCCTTTTTTCTTTTGTTCTTTTGCAGTTCTAAGCATCTTATCTGCTGTTTGTGTAATTAGCGTAAGGAATCCTGTGCATGCAGTGTTATTTTTAATTTTCACTTTCGTTAACTCTGCGGTGCTTTTTATTCTCCTTGGAGCTGAATTCATTGCTATGATGGTGCTGATAGTATACATCGGTGCAGTTGCAGTGTTATTCCTCTTTGTAGTCATGATGCTCGATATCGACTACATAAGATTGCATCAGGGTTTTGCAAAGCATTTAACTCTTGGTGCTATGTTATGTGTTGTGTTTTTTCTAATCATCAGCTTTGTAATCCGCAGCTCAGCACCAAATATAAGCAATGTTATAAATTATAATACCAATAACGTGAAAGCTATCGGTAATTTGCTCTACACTGACTACATGTACGCTTTTCATCTTTCTGGAATTTTGCTACTTATTGCAATTGTCGGTGCAATTGCTCTTACTTTGCAGGACAAGAAAAAAGGAATTAAAAAACAGAATGTATTCAAGCAATTGGCACAATCTTCATCTGTTAAATTGATTAAGGCTAAATTTGGAAAAGGGGTAGAATGGAAATAGGATTAAATCATTTTTTGATAGTTGCTTCTATTTTGTTCACTATTGGTGTGTGTGGTATTTTCATTAACCGTAAGAGCATAATCAATATACTATTATCAATAGAAATATTATTGCTGGCAATTAATATCAATCTAGTTGCTTTTTCTGCCTTTATGAATGATATAGTTGGGCAAATTTTTGTGATGTTTGTGTTGACTGTTGCGGCAGCAGAGTCAGGAGTTGGGCTTGCAATATTGGTTGTATATTATAGAAGCCGTGGCAATATAGATGTTGAAAAAGCGAACTTAATGAAAGAATGAAAGTATGATGGATGTACTGAAATTAATAGTATTTTTGCCACTCTTTGGTTCGCTATTTGCAGCACTTTTTAGAAAAAGTCAGTTAGTTACAACGGCAGGGATTGGAATATCTGCAGTTTTATCTTGGTATGTTTTTCTTACCTTCTCTGAAAATTATCACTTGAGTTTATTTCCTTTGTTTTCATTGAGCATCTTAAAAGCAAATTGGGCAATTAGTGTGGATGCTCTCTCATCCTTAATGCTTATTGTTATTACCACCGTTTCACTGGTAGTACATCTCTACTCTATCGGTTATATGGAGCATGATAAGGGGAAGTCGAGGTTTTTTTCTTACCTATCACTATTTACGTTTTGCATGATTGTGCTGGTTGTAAGCGATAATTTCGTGCAGCTTTTTTTTGGCTGGGAAGGGGTTGGCCTATGTTCTTATTTACTCATAGGATTTTGGTTCCAAAAATATTCTGCAAATAATGCAGCAATTAAAGCATTTGTTGTGAATAGGGTGGGAGACTTTGCACTATTGATTGGAATCTTTCTTATTTATTATACATTTCACTCTTTGAATTTTACTGAAGTTTTTGACACAACTGATCTTCTTGTTACGCAGAACATTAGGTCATTCTGCTGTGAATTCAAAGTAACTCATATAATATGCATATTACTTTTTATTGGCTGTATGGGTAAATCTGCACAGCTTGGTTTACATGTTTGGTTGCCAGACGCAATGGAAGGGCCAACTCCTGTTTCTGCACTTATTCACGCAGCAACGATGGTAACAGCAGGTATATTTTTAGTAGCAAAGTGTTCTCCATTGTTTGAGTTATCAAATGTGGCACGAGAATTAATAGTTATCGTTGGAGCACTCACTGCTTTTTTTGCAGCCACCGTTGCAATTACTCAGAACGATATAAAGAAAATAATTGCTTATTCAACCTGCAGTCAACTTGGTTATATGTTCATGGCATGTGGGCTTTCTGCTTACAATTTTGCTATTTTTCATTTAATGACACACGCTTTTTTTAAAGCTCTACTATTTCTTGGTGCTGGCAATGTGATTCATGCAATGCATCATGAGCAAAACATTCAGAAAATGGGAAATTGCTGGAAGAAAATACCTTGCACTTATACTCTCATGTGGATTGGATCTCTTGCGCTTTCTGGAATATTTCCATTTGCAGGTTTTTACTCAAAGGATTTGATAATTGAACATGCTTATAGCACTGATAGCTTTGCTTTTGTAATAAGCCTAGTTGTTGCATTCTTCACAGCTTTTTACTCTTGGAGGTTATTGCTTCTTGTGTTCCACAGCCAAAAACAAAGTAAAATTAATATACATGAGGTACCAAAGATTATGCTTATACCATTACTGATACTCGCTTTTGGATCAGTATTTTCTGGAATATGGGGAGCAAATATTTTGAACATAACTAGTAATTCGTTTTGGAAATCAAGTTTAGTGATGATTGATGAGCATGGATTTTATAGTTTCTTTATAAAACTACTACCAACCTTAGCAAGCCTAAGTGGAATAGCACTTGCGTGCCTAATTTATCAATATCAAGTAATTAGGCAAATTAAGAGTAAATTTTTACTTAAGTTTTTGCAGAATAAATGGTACTTTGATGAGGTGTATGAGTTTGTTATAATAGCACCGATAAGGTTTATATCTAGGCTTCTATGGAAGCTTGATGTTAAGGCTATTGATTCATTTGGACCAAATGGTCTTGTAAGGTTGGTTAATGAATGTTCAAAAAGTTCTATAAAATTACAAACTGGTTATATATTTGATTATGCATTTATTATGTTTGTTACTTTAATAATCGGTGCTTTATATATTATTGGAATTAAATAGAAGGTGTTGTTACTTAGTATATTCTTACTTCCACTGATAGGAGCGTTGATTTTATCCTTAATCAGGATTAATCATCAATCTATACACTTAAGATTCCTTGCTCTATTTTTTGCTGTACTTCCATTTTTGCTTAGCATTGTAGCTTGTATAGAATTTGATTATAACGATGCGAACTTTCAGTTTGTCAGCCACCCAATTAGAAATGTTGGAATAGGGATAGATGGTATATCGTTGCTTTTCCTTCTGCTTACAACTTTCTTGTTTGTAATTTGTATACTCTACAACTGCAAAATGAGTTATACAACTCTTAGGCTATATATGGTATTATTTCTACTGCTTGAAAGTTTTGTAGTCGGTTTTTTCGTTTCACTGAATGCTATAAGCTTTTATGTGTTTTTTGAAGCTGTTTTAATACCAATGTTCTTTATTATTGGTATTTGGGGAGGAAAACACAGGGTATATGCAACGTTTAAGTTATTTCTTTATACATTAACTGGCTCATTATTATTTCTACTTGGATTGGTGTACATCTATAGCACTTTTGGGACGTTTAATATACAAAAATTAGCTACATTAGTGCCAAACCTTGATCTTGAAGTGCAGTCATTGCTGTGGATTGCATTTTTTATTTCTTTTGCAATAAAAGTACCGATGTTTCCATTTCACACTTGGCTTCCTGATGCACATGTGCAATCACCAACTTCTGGATCTTTGATTTTAGCTGGCTTGCTTATTAAAATGGGGGGATATGGATTTTTAAGGTTTTCTATTCCAATGCTTCCTCAGGCAAGTTTGTATTTTTCAAATTTCGTTGTTGTGCTGAGCATTATTGCGGTGATATATGCTTCGCTAGTTGCGTTTGCTCAAGATGATATAAAGAAGTTAATAGCTTATTCTTCAATAGCACATATGGGGATCGTTACCGCTGGCCTCTTTTCATTTTGTGAGGAAGGAGTACTGGGTAGTATATTTCAAATGATTAGTCATGGCCTTATTTCTGCTGCTTTATTTTTATGTGTTGGAATGCTATATACTCGAACTGGGACTTTGGAGATTGCAAAATATTCTGGCATAGTAAACACAATGCCAAAATTTGGTTTTATGTTCATTTTGTTTTCAATGGCTTCAATAGGGCTACCTGGAACATCTGGGTTCGCAGGTGAGTTTTTGGCTATGGTTGGGATGTTTAAGAGCATAGGGTTTTTTACAGGATTTGTCGCACTTGGCACTATTTTAAGCGCAGTTTATGTGCTGAATTTATGTAAGCAAATAATATGGGGTGTTAGCTATTCTAAATTATTAGATAACCGTTTGGATAGCATAGAATTTTCTGTCTTAATTCTACTTGCAGTGTTTGTTATTTTGCTTGGATTTTATCCAACCCTTGCACTGAATTATTTGAAGCCATGTATGGCAAATTTGTTAGTCAAATATAATGCGTTATGAATTATATACAGATATTGCCAGAAACGTTCTCTATTATCTCCTCGTTAGTGTTATTGCTGCTTGGGATTATATTTAACCGCAGAACTATCAACTTATTAGCACTTGGCTGCACAGTGGTAACTTTGATTATTTTAATTCTTTCGGCAGAAAACAATGAAATTTTTCTCTTTAATTCGTTGTTAAAACTTAATTTATGCATCAGGTTAGCCCAAGGGTTAATTCTCAGCACAGGAATTTTAATACTTTTGATGCTGAATTTATCAAAATATGACTATAAATATGAATTTTCAATACTGATTCTTTTTGCACTGTTTGGCATGATAACTTTAGTTTCAGCAAATAGTCTTATTTCTTTTTACTTAGCTTTTGAGTTGATGAGTATATCTTTGTATGTTCTTGCGAGCTTTAATAAAGATTCGATTTATTCATGTGAAGCAGGAGTAAAATATTTTACACTTAGTGCACTATCTTCCTGCATTATGCTATATGGAATGTCGCTGCTTTATGGATATACAGGGCAAGTCAATTTCCCTGAGCTCGGTTCATTCTTGCAAAACCATCAGATAACTTATGGAATAGTTTTTGGGTTAGTCTTTCTCCTAATTGGTTTGTGTTTCAAGCTTGCTATTGCTCCTTTTCATATGTGGGCTCCAGATGTCTATCAAGGTGCACCTACCATAGTAACTGCGTTTTTTTCTACGGCCCCAAAAGCTACACTTGTAACATTTTTAATTCGATTGATGAATGAAGAGTTAGTAAATGTAAAAAGTTATGTTCAGCCTTTTTTCTTATACGTTTCAGCATTGTCTGTGCTTATCTCAGCTTTTGGGGCCTTGCATCAGCAAAACTTAAAAAGGCTGTTTGCTTACAGTTCAATTGGTCACATTGGTTTTATATTTGCTTCACTTTCTATTTTTACACAAGCAGGAACAGATAGTGCCTTAATGTATCTGGTGATATATATCATCACAAGCATAGGGATATTCTCATATCTCGTACAAATTGACGATGATGATTGTGATATTGCAAATTTATCTGGTATAGGAAAAAAGCAACCAATTTTAGCATTCCATCTTTCTATACTATTACTCTCGATGTCGGGAATACCTCCACTTGCAGGTTTTATCGCTAAATTTTTTATATTCAAAAGTTTAATAAATTATGGCTTTATCAGCCTGTCTTTGATTCTTGTAATAGCGAGTGTGATATCATGCTACTATTATTTAAATATCATGAAAGTTATGTATTTTGATAAAGCTAGTGGTAATAAGGTCGCTTATTCTAGGGGTCTATTCATTATCACTTCAGTGGTTTCACTGATCAATCTCGTTCTTTTCTTGTATGTAGAAGATCTTGACTCACTCATTAAACTAAAGGGCTGACAAGGTGATACTTGAAGGTTTTCGTATTTATCATTACAAAGAAGTTCTAAGTACTAATAAAGAAGCATTGGGTTTGATTGAGAAAGGGATATCTAATGAAACTATTATTATTGCCGATAAACAAGCAGAAGGTAGGGGACGCACTGGAAAACGCTGGATTTCTCAAGAGGGTAATCTCTATGCAAGTTTGATAATTAACCAAGAAAAGGATGTCAGCAAATTGACAGAATTGACTTTTGTGACTGCTCTTGCTGTTGGAGATACTTTATTATCGTTAAATTTCTTGAATAATCAAACCCACTGCGGTGTCATTCCAGTGTGTGACACTGAAATACATACTTTTTCTTCTGGATCCCAGTATCAAAGCACTGGGATGACAAGAGATCAATTCATAAACGATCTCAATCTTCAACATAAATGGCCAAATGACATTCTAATCGATGGCAAGAAAATAAGCGGAATATTGCTTGAAAAAAAATCCAATTCAAATTGGCTCATTATAGGAATTGGAATTAATATCAATCATGCGCCACTTCCAGGCACAACGTGCATTAGCAATTACGGTGAATCTGTGTCTTACATGGATCTATTAAAAGAATTAACAATAAACTTTAATAAGCTAAGAAAGCAATGGCTATTTGATGGGTTTTATGCTATAAGAGAAATGTGGTTAAAAAAAGCATTCAAAATGAATGAGCAAATCAGTGTGAAGTTAGCTAACAAATTGTATGAAGGAATTTTTGCTGATATAGATAAAAGTGGCAAATTGGTATTGCAGCAAAAGGATGGAAGCTTAATTCATTTTGATGCAGGTGAGTTATTTATTGGCAGTGCATTATGAATAGATATGTAATTTTTGCTTACCTTATTAGTTTTACGTTGATTACCGGAGAATTGATCCTTACCATTTCTTGCTATACTAAAAGTAAAAAAACTCTAAAAAGCCTGAAAGATAATAATGAAGAAGAAACATAAGCGATTAATTATAACTTTAGGAATTTTCTGCTTTTTAAGCTGCATAGTCTTTTTTGTTTTAACAACGCTCAAAGAAAATATCTCATTTTTCTATACAGTAAGTGAAGCCATAGTCTTGCCAAATAATCAAAAGCCAATCCGTGTTGGTGGAATGGTTATTGAAAATAGCGTGATACGGAGCGAAAGCGAAGTGATTTTTCAAATGACAGATTTTAATAAGAGCATTATGGTGAAATATCAGGGAATACTTCCACCAATGTTTTCAGAAAAAAGTGGTGTTGTTGTGCAAGGTAAAATATTTGATAATGGTACCTTTCTTGCAGATACGGTGTTTGCAAAACATGATGAGAACTATATGCCAAAAGTTTTAAAGTAGATTCCCTAATGCAGCTGTATTGAAACGATATGTAGAGAGAGTAACAGCCTGCTAGCAAGCTGTTACTTTCCTAACTACCATAGTATATCAGAGTGAGTTGCTGCTTCCCATTCTACATTATTATGGTCAATTATTGCTGTTTTTAACCCTTCAACTTCTCCCCTTAGGTGATCAAGTTCTTCTGCCAATGTTCTATAGTTTTTATTATTATTAATAAATCCATCCTGTTGAATTAACTCATTCAAATGAGATAAACCTTTGGCCAAGCGTTGGTTTGTATCAAGAGACTCTTTTCGAAGTTGTACTATGTTTTTGATAAGTGAGACATTCAAATTAGAAACAAACTTCTCATTTAAATCGTAGATTAACTTATCCATAACTTGATAGACGTAATGAATTGTTGCAATTTTATCTTCAATGTCCTCAAAGTTTGTGGGCTTAACTTTAACTTCTATATTGTCTATTTCTTCAAAGTTGAAATCGCTCATTTGGTTTATTGCTTCAAAGTTATTTTCGCTTTCTTGTTTACTGTTGTTACTCATGTTAGCTCCTATTGAAATGGCATATACAGACTGGTATGAGGCTGTTACTTTCTTATACTTTACAATATGTCATAATATGGTGGTGCCTCCTCAGGTAACATATCATTTAATTTAGCGGTTAAATCTGCTAGATTTTTTTTTGTAATCCTTGAGTTTCGTCGCCTATTATATCTTCCAAACTTTTAACTTTAGCTTGCTCTTTTTCTAACATAGTATTCAAGCTAATAATAAGTTGTTTATTAATATTATTAGCTAATTCATCAATTGCTTTTTTAACAGTACCACCACTAACCGCTTTTTTAAGGTCCTGTATATCCTTACTAGTACCTGTCTTAAATGTAATAAGATCAAGAGCGCTTATAAGTTGTTTTCCACTATTATCAGTAACATTATCCACTCTTTGTAAAAGGTTTTACGAGTTCTCACTCATATAAATTACCTCAATAAATTATTAAAGTTTAAATTATTTTTTAGTTTTACATGCACACTGTTGATTTATCAATATCCAAGTTCACAATAAATGATCTGTTACTGCAAACTCAGCATTAACATTTTGAAGAACGTAAGTTGATGGATGTGCATCATTCCAATTTGCTTCACTCTTCTCAGGAAGCATTCGTTCAACCTTACTCATAAGGTCCTTCATTTTTTCATTTTGCTCGTTAAATTTTTCCTTTAATGCTATTAATAATAGCACTAGACTGATCTTTACTGCCAAGATCACCAATCACAGATATAACTTTCTCGTGAGGCAATCTATGAATAATATCTTTAAGCTCTCCTGCACCTAAATTATCCAAAAGTTCTTTAAACTTCTCATGAGACATACTATGAGCAAAAGCTTTAAGTTTTTCTGGGTTGTTAGCTAAAGACTTAACAACCATCTGAATCTTATCAGAATCATCAGTTAACTCTCGAGTTACTATTGCAAGTTTCTCATGGTCTAGCTTGTTAATTAAATTATGTAATTTATCTCCTTCTATCATTTTTACTAGAGTTGGAAGTCGATCTTTTAATGTTTCATATGAAAGAGTGTTGAAAGTTTTTTCATCTGCATCTTTTATTAATTCTACAAACTGATCATTGCTCATTGTATTAATAACTTCCTGAAACTGATCCATTTTTAAGTGAGAGAAAATTTCTTTTACTTGATCTAGGTTAAAGTCTTTTACTAAGTTTGCAACCTGATCCTTATTTAATAAGGGGACTATTATTTCTAACTTTTTTTGAATCCAATGTGTGAGTAAGGGCTTTTAATTGATGATTGGTTAGATGCTTTACTAAAGCTAGGAATTGGTTATCTGTTAAGTGCTCTCCTAAGACCTGCAAATGGTTGAGCTCAGCTCAGGAATGATTTTTTGTAATTGCTCATTATTAAAAGTATTGGCAAGAGTTTTGAGTTGGTTGCTTGTTATACCATGAGCAAAGATTTTAGTAAACGTGTTAGATGACATCATTTCTTCCAATCAATTAGACAATATTATTTCTTTCGAATTACTATAATCATTACATGATATACTCTTGTTTAGTACTACACTGTGTAAGAGGCTAATAGTAGGCTCTTCAGTATCTCTGTCTATCATACTTCTTTGATAATCTGACAAGTAAATTTGATAATCATCACCGCTATTTTCAAGTGTAATATATTGGTATTCCACTGGTTCTATAAGAATACATGAGGATCCTTCTAACGATGGGGGTTTTATACTTACCAGCCTGCCATGAAAGTGTGCAAGAGAAAGGCATGGTATTGAAGCAATTACATTGTTTGCTTGGTCACAGATACTGATGAAAGTACACTATATTATTCCCGGTTTTACTTCAAATTTTGGGTGAAGAACACGCATTTCATTATCTAACGCTTCAAAATTCATTTTGGCAAGATTATATTCATAATATTTTTTCTGCCTGTACCGTAGTGAGATTGTTGAAACTGTTCAAAAATAGGAATATCGTTAGTATCACTAAAAGATTCTCCAGGCACAATCTTAAAAATATGTTTTTCTCCACTCATAGGTATTACCAAACCAATTTAATTATAGCTATTCTATTATTTACTGATTAATTTATTACTAAGTTAGAATGTATTGGAATTATAATAACAAACATCACTTGTGTTAGGAAAAGTTATAAGAAGAAATAGGGATTTTCAGGAAATAGATCAAAACAAGCTGTTTTAATAGGATTTATAGTATCCTAGGGATAATATAGATCGGTGGAGGCAAGCGGGATCGAACCGCTGACCTTCTGCGTGCAAAACAGATGCTCTACCAGCTGAGCTATGCCCCCAATTCCCACTTAAAGCATAAATCACTCACGCTGAAATGCAAGAAATATTTATCTGTTATGTTATTACTCAATAGTGCGCAAACTCTGCAGTTATGTAAAATTCTCTATCTTTTTAGAGTTATATCTCAGCTTTGCCAAATAAATCTGTTAGTTAACAAGAAATTTTCCTTCAAAAATTTTTAATTAAATTACCACTAACGCAGTGTATTATATAATTTATTTAACCACGCATGAAAATTTTAGTTTGATTAAAACAGATAAAAACTATATTACTGTTTAGTGTATCTGAAAAATAAAATGATCCCGTAGCTCAGCCGGTAGAGCAACTGACTTTTAATCAGTGGGTCACGCGTTCGAATCGCGTCGGGATCACTTACAATCTTAAAAGCATGCTAAAAGAACAGGACAAAATATTCACAAACTTAAATGGTAAAGAAACACCACTACTTGAGGGTGCAAAAAAACGTGGTAGTTGGCAAAAAACAAAGGAATTACTGGATTTAGGATCAGAAAAAATCATTGAGGAAGTAAAGAAATCTGGCTTGAGGGGTAGAGGGGGTGCAGGATTTTCTACTGGCCTTAAGTGGAGCTTTATGCCTAAAAATACTTCAAAAGCGTATTTAGTAGTCAATGCAGATGAGTCAGAACCTGGTACGTGTAAAGATAGAGATATATTACGATATGAGCCATATAAGTTACTTGAGGGAATTCTTCTAGCTGGCAGAGCGATCAGCGCATCAGTTGCATATATTTATATCAGAGGTGAATTTTATAATGAATATTTAGTTCTAAAAAAGGCACTTGAGGAAGCCTATAAAGAAAACTTAATTGGAAAAAATGCCTGCAAATCAGGTTATGATCTTGATGTATTCATTCACAGAGGTGCAGGAGCTTATATATGTGGAGAAGAAACAGCTCAACTTGAATCAATTGAAGGAAAAAAAGGCTTTCCTCGCATGAAACCTCCATTCCCTGCGGGTGTTGGACTTTTTGGCTACCCAACCACAATAAACAACGTTGAAACTATAGCCATGGTTCCAGATATTCTAAATCGTGGAGGGGAGTGGTTTGCATCTCTGGGTAAACCAAATAATACTGGCACTAAGGTCTTTTGCATTTCAGGGCATGTAAATAATCCATGTAATGTTGAAGAAGAGCTAGGAATTTCACTGCGTGAATTAATTGAAAAATACGCAGGTGGAGTGAGAGGAGGTTGGGATAATTTACTTGCTGTAATACCTGGTGGGTCTTCAGTCCCATTAATTCCAAAATCTATATGTGATACTATTGAAATGGATTTTGATTCATTAAGGGCTGTACAATCAGGGCTTGGTACTGCTGCTGTAATAGTGATGGATAAATCAACTGACATAATAGCTGCAATAGAAAGATTATCACATTTCTATATGCATGAGTCCTGCGGACAATGTACACCATGCCGTGAGGGCACTGGATGGGTGTGGAGAATTATGAGAAAAATGGTAGCAGGAAATATTAAACCTGGTGAAGTAGATAAGCTACTTGACCTTACAACTCAAATAGAAGGGCATACAATTTGTGCACTTGGCGATGCTGCAGCTTGGCCAGTTCAAGGGTTAATCAGACATTTTCGTCATATAATTGAAGACAAGGTAGTAACTTAACTTATACTTTTAAATGATTTTACTACTTAGCAGCTAAAGTTAAAGAATATTGATTTCCTTCCCTTTTAGGTGCTAATTCTACTTTTGCAATGTCTTCAGCGTCTCTAATTAGCCGTTTTAATTTTTTCAGCCCAACTTCAGTGTTTATAAGCTCTCTCCCTCTAAATCTCATTGTGACTTTAATTCTATGTCCATGCACAAGAAAATCCCTTGCTTGACGCAATTTTGTTTCGTAGTCGTGATCACCAATATTAGGACCCAGTTTAATTTCTTTTATAGTTAATGTTTTTTGTTTCTTTTTTGCTTCACTTGCCTTCTTTTTTATATCGTACTTTTGTTTGCTATAGTCAAGTATCTTACATACTGGAGGAGTTGAATCAGGTGCGATTTCTACCAAGTCTAAATTAACACTTTGTGCAACTTCCAAGGCTTGTTCTATTGGAACAATTCCGACCATTTCACCACTATGATCAACTAAGCGTACCTCCCTAGCCTTGATAAGTTCATTAATTCTGTTTTTATTGTTCTTTTTGACTTGCAAATTTTAGCTCCATTAATTCAAATTAATAATTTTTAACAGCAATTCAGTAGCATTCTCCAAAGAAAAAGACTCCTGTTTTTCCGATCCTAAATTTCTTACTGACACAGTTTTATTTGTAACTTCATTTTTGCCCATGATCCACAATATAGGTACCTTACTTGAACTATGCAAACGTATCTTATAGCTAATTTTTTCATTGGTCAAATCAGTTTTGATTCTCACACCTTGTTCTTTTAAAACGTTGCTGATTTCTGTAGCATAACCGTCAGCCTCATTTGTAATGGTCAGAATAGCAAGCTGTGTTGGAGCAAGCCAAACTGGAAATTTTCCTGCATAATTTTCTATTAAAATTCCAATAAAACGCTCAAAAGTTCCAAGAATTGCCCTATGTAACATGACAGGGTGATGCTTGTGCCCGTCTACTCCTATATAAAAAGCTCCAAGCCGCTCCGGTAAAATAAAATCAACTTGCAACGTTCCACATTGCCAATTTCTACCTATTGCATCTTTCAAAACAAACTCTAACTTTGGACCATAAAATGCACCTTCACCAGGATTAAGTTCATAACTAAGCCCTGCTTCCTTAACTGCTTCAAGCAATGCTCTTTCAGCTCTATCCCACACTTCATCATTACCTGATCTAGTATCTGGACGGTCTGAAAATTTCACAGAAATTTCATTGAACCCAAGTTCTGAATATACTTCTTTTAAAAGGTCACAAAACTTCACAGTTTCAGAATTCACTTGTTTTTCCATACAAAAAATATGTGCATCATCTTGCGTAAAACCACGCACTCGCATCAGTCCATGCAATGAGCCTGAGCTTTCATTTCTATGACATGTGCCAAATTCTGCCATACGTATCGGTAAATCACGATAGCTTCTGGTGCGAGAATTAAAAATCTGCACATGACAAGGGCAATTCATGGGTTTTATTGCTAGTTTTTTACTTTCAGATTCATCAATAATGAACATATTTTCACGAAACTTATCCCAATGTCCCGATTTTTCCCACAGCTCTTTGCTTACTAAAATAGGGGTTTTTACCTCAAAGTAGCCATTGTTCATTAACTTTTTTCTGATGTAAGACTCAAGAACATTATATAAAGTATATCCCTGTTCATGCCAAAAAATCTGCCCAACAGCTTCCTCTTGAATGTGAAATAAGTCCATATCCTTAGCAATTTTGCGGTGGTCGCGTTTTTCTGCTTCCTCCAGACGTTTAAGATAAGTATTTAATTCATCCTTATTTCTCCATGCGGTGCCATATATTCTTTGCAACATTGGGCCCTTAGAATCGCCACGCCAGTACGCACCTGCTACTTTCATAAGTTTAAACGCTTTAACTCTTCCAGTTGATGGTGAGTGCGGACCACGACATAGGTCTACAAAGTTGCCTTGTTTATAAACAGTTAGGTTTTCGTTTTCTGGTATTGATGAGACAATATCAACCTTGTATCTTTCACCTATACCACTAAAGAAATCAATTGCCTGCTTACGAGTCCAAACTTCTCGGACGAATCTGTGGTTATTTTTTATAATTTCCTTCATTTTTTTTTCTATTGCAGTAAGATCTTCCGTGGTAAAGGCACGATCTGTAGCAAAATCATAGTAGAAACCATCTTGAATTATTGGCCCGATAGTAATCTGAGTATTAGGAAAGAGCTCTTTTACTGCCTGTGCCATTATATGAGCAGCATCATGCCTTACTATATCTAAACCCGCTTCGTCACTCAGTTGTATTACCTCTATCTCTGTATCAGATTCAATTTCACGTGAGAGATCATATAACTCACCCTTTACCTTAAAGGCAATTGCTTCTCTCAAAGCATCCGGTTGTAATATATCAAAGCCAGTGACTCTACCACTGTATTCTTTTACTTTTTGTTCGTCTAAAAAGGTAACTTTTATCATTCATGAGACCTTTTGTCATCCCAGTGCTTGACATTGGGATCCATGTTTCTTTCTTTTCTAGATTCAAGCATCATGCGCTGGGATGACACCAAAAGGTGAGCTAATGATCTTTTAGTTAAATAACAGTTGCACAAGAGATCTATTACATACTTGCTGTAAGAAATTTTAATTGTTGACATACCTAGTTAATAATACAGCCTGTTCTTTTTTAACCTGAGTGCAATTGCTTCTTCCCAAACTTCACCATTACGCAATAGCTTTTCTTTATTGTACACTAGCTCCTCTCTTGTTTCAGTAGCGAATTCAAAGTTAGGACCCTCCACAATTGCATCAACTGGACATGCTTCTTGGCAAAGTCCACAATATATACATTTTGTCATATCAATATCATAGTGTTTGGTGCGGCGACTACCGTCTTCTCTTTCCTCTGCTTCAATAACTATTGCTTGAGCAGGGCAGATAACTTCGCATAACTTACACGCTATGCATCGTTCTTCACCATTTGGATACCTACGCAACGCATGCTCACCACGAAACCTTGGACTTAAAGGGCCCTTCTCCATAGGATACCTCAAAGTAACCTTTGGTTTAAACATATATTTTAATGTAATAACAAACCCTTTAATTAAGTCTACAAATAACCAGTACCAAGCTAATTTCTTGAGCATAAAATATTTAAAACTTGCGTCAGTCATTATAAATCATATTATCAGTTTTCAAAATAAATATTTTCACCTAGGTGACTTTTAGGTATTTTGTTCTCTTAAGTGTAATATTGCTAAGTAGTTCATATCAATAATGACAAACACAAATGAAACTATTTTCGCTTTATCGACCGTATTTGGTAAGTCAGGAGTTGCAGTAATCAGAATTTCAGGCAACTACGCGCTTAAAGCTTTAAATCATTTTCATATTAAGAAAGAAATTAAACCAAGATTTGCTACTCTAGTTGATATATATGATGATTCCAGTCAATTGATAGATAATGGAATAATTATCTATTTCCCTGCTCCAAACAGTTTCACTGGCGAGGATGTTATAGAGTTACAAGTGCATGGAAGTAAGGCCGTCATAAAAATCATCTTGGAGGAATTATCAAAAATTTTCGTTATGGCCAGGCCTGGAGAATTCTCACTTAGGGCTTTTCTAAATGGTAAATTTGACTTAATGCAAATAGAAGGGATTGCAGACTTAATTGATGCTGAGACGAAAATGCAAGCTAAACAAGCGATTAAGCAGATATCAGGAGAATTGGAGAGACTATACAGCAATTGGAGGCAAAGATTGATAACGATACAATCCAAAATCGAAGCATATATAGACTTTGCAGAGGACATTTGGGTGGAAAAAAGTGAATTGGAAAAAATTGATAATGAAGTGCAATCTCTCGTGCAGTTGATACAAGATCATTTAAATGATAATAGACGGGGCGAAAGGTTGCGTGAGGGTTTACATGTTGTAATAACTGGTGAACCAAATGTCGGTAAATCAACTCTGTTTAATTTCTTAGCCAAGCGTGATATTGCTATTGTTTCTGAATATGCAGGCACAACAAGAGATATACTTGAAGCTCATATTGACATTGGTGGATACCCAATCATTCTCTCTGATACTGCTGGAATTCGTGAGAGTTCAGATCCAATAGAATCAGAAGGTATAAGTCGAGCGAAAAAAAGGTCTTTTGAAGCTGATTTAAGGATAGAACTATTTCCTTTTGAACAGCGTCATAATATCAATTGCAACGTTGTAAATAGCGATACTATTTATGTACTGAGCAAAGCTGACGATGTTATCAATAATCACAATATAAAAGTTAATTGCATAGATCTTTTACCCATTTCTATTCTAAAGGGGATAGGTACAAACAAATTGATCTCTTTCATAAAAGAGAAGGCAAAGGAAAAATTTGGGCATGATAGAGATACTCCTGTGATTACTCGGCAAAGACATAGGAATCACATGCAGAAAGCACTGGAGCATTTACAGCGTTTTAATATCGACAATCCAATTGAGTTGATATCTGAAGACTTGAGGCTTGCTGCATATGCACTTGGTGCAGTGATTGGAATTATTAATGTTGAGGAAATATTGGACAGTATATTTAGTAACTTTTGTGTGGGCAAGTAAAGCTTTTATAGATTGCTTAAAATCAAATATTGTGATAGAAAAGAAGTGGACGGATGGCCGAGCGGTTTAAGGCACCAGTCTTGAAAACTGACGTACGTGATGAGCGTACCATGGGTTCGAATCCCATTCCGTCCGCGCAGCATCTCGCTATGATAGCTGATTTTAGAGCTTATTTAGACCATGTGGTTCATAACGCTAGAAATCTTATGTAATCTAGCCACACCTTTTAAAAATACATCCCTTTGTAAATTGACCCTGTTAGCAAAGAAAGCTAATATCTATAAATAGATCACCATTTGAATATGGAAACCGATATCGTAATAATAGGTGTAGGGCCTGTTGGAATATTCACTGCTTTTCAAGCTGGAATGCTTGATATGAGATGTCATGTAATAGATGTTTTAGATCAAGCAGGAGGACAGTGCACAGCTCTTTACTCAGAAAAGCCGATATATGATATACCTGGTTATCCTGTAATTACTGCCCAAAAATTAATTGAGCGACTAATGGAGCAAGCTTCACCGTTTGAGCCTGTTTACCATTTAAGTCAAAAAGTGGAAAAGATTTCAAATAACGAAGGTGAAAACTTTACTATCATAACGAACATAGGTACAGAGGTAAAATGCAAAGCCGTTATCATTGCTGCAGGTAACGGAATGTTTGAACCTAACCGTCCACCCTTAAGGGGTATATTAGAGTATGAAAATAAATCTGTATTTTATAATGTAAATAAAATTTTTGATTTTCAGGACAAAACTATAGTCATTGCAGGGGGGGGGGATTCTGCGGCTGATTGGACTGTAGAACTTTCTAAAGTTGCAAAGAAAATTTATGTGATACATAGGAGAAAGGAATTTCGCTGCACTCCTGAAACTAGAAATAAATTAGAATCACTTGAAAATAATGGAAAGATAGAACTGGTAGTCCCATATCAATTACACAAACTAGCAGGAGGTAATGGACAATTGAGCGCAGTGATAGTAAAAAACATTGCCTCCAAGGAAGAAAAAGAAATATACGCTGATTTTTTGCTGCCATTTTTTGGATTGTCAATGAATCTTGGACCAATAAACAGTTGGGGTATAGAGTTAGAACATGGCCGCATAACTGTCGACCCCGCTACACTTAGAACCAGTAGAGATAGAATATATGCAATCGGAGATATAGCTACTTATCCAGGCAAACTAAAATTGATACTAAATGGCTTTGCTGAGAGCGCTATGGCTTGTTATCACATATACAAAGTAATTCACAATTCTCCAGTTAATTTTCAATATTCAACTTCAAAGGGAATTCATGGAATTTAAAGAGTCAGAAGATCCATGAACCTACATGGAGTGATCTCAAGCATAAGGGAATACAAACAAAAAGATTACTTTACAAATTTACCCAACTCCCTTGCCGTGGCAATGAGAGTATTTATCCTTGTTTTTGACCTACAGGCTCAATGACAAAATTCAGTAAAAAACTCAGATATTTATTGGCAAATTACACAAAAATTATAGCTGTTGCATGTCTTTTTTATTTTTTCTACATTCAGCCAAAAACGCGCTTTAAATAAGCGTTAGCACATTGTTACAATGCCAATTTACATTATTATAGGGTCAAAACTCGTTATACGGCGGTTCTTTTGCCTTTTTCATTTGGTAAATTCTTAATACTTGTAACTAAAGCTTCAGGCCAGCACTTGATGCTTGAATCCAGAAATCTTTTGAGCACAAAAGTCATGATAGGTTTTTGTTGGTAAGAAACCAGTGTCAGCTACTCGGATGACACCAAAGGGGCACTTGGATAGAGGATGCTTGAATAAAACCATCATAAGGTGAAACTAGATTCCAGTGTCAAGCACTGTAATGACAAGGAAAGGGCTACTTGGATGACAAGAAAAAGGACGCTGATATGACACCAAAGAGGATGACACCACCATAAAGTAAATTCCACTCACACTATAGAAGACTAACATGAACTTTGTAAAATTTGTCGAACTATGCTTTCAAACGGTAGCACCGGGGTGTGAGTATAATGATTATCAATATATAAAAGTCATAGCGGATAGGCTTGAAGCGGCAAGTTCAGGTGAAGTGAAAAGAATAATATTCAATATGCCACCACGTTCAATGAAGTCCATTTGTGTAAGTGTTGCTTGGCCTGCATGGATACTAGGGAATCAGCCAAATGCAAGAATAATAGTTACAAGTTACTCTCGGTTGCTTAGCGAGAAGCACTCACTCGATACAAGGTGCATAATGCAATCTGATTGGTACAGAGAGCTATTTCCGAAAGTAGAATTGTGCAAAGATCAAAACACTAAATATAAATTTCAAACAGTGCAGAGAGGATGTCGAATTGCAACCTTAGTTGGAGGAATATTAACCGGTGAAGGTGGATATTTCATTATCGTGGATGATCCGCTAAGTCCCGCACAAGCTTTGAGCGAAACATTTAGAAAGCGTGCTGCAAACTGGTTTGATCAGGCTTTAGTAAATAGGCTCAACGACAGAAAAAAAAGGAGTTATCGTTCTTGTGATGCACAGACTCCATTGAGAAGATTTAACTGGTCACCTTCTCTGTAAACCAAGAAACATATGGCATCATGTCTGTTTACCAATAATATCTGAAGATAAGGAGATTACTTATTCAGTTAATAATCTGATTCCAGGGCATGAACAGGGAATATTCTCAAGAGAAGAAAGTCAATTGTTGTATTTCCCAACTGAAGGAAAAGAAGAAATTGAGATGATAAAAGCTGAACTTGGGAGTTATGGTTTTGCTGATCGATACCAACAAAATCCTCTGCCACTTTCAAGTGGTATAATTAAACGAGAGTGGTTGAAGAGCCATAAAAACTTTCCTGATAGCCTCTTGCATCTAACACAAAATTGGGATAACGCAATGTCAATGAACAATACAAGTGACTTTAGTGTCTGCACTATCTGGACAAAAGTAGAGAATACATTCTATTTACTCGATGTATATTGCGCAAAACTTGAATATCCAAAACTTAAAGAGAAAGTTCTATCGCTGGCTGCAAGGTGGAAGCCACACGCAATTTCAATCGAAGCAAAAGCAACCGGTCAGCAATTGATTCAGGAGCTCAGGAAAACAGTGATTTACCTATTATTCAAATAGTACCACATAATGACAAATTAACTCGATTTCACCGAATTGTCCCAATTATAGAATCTGAGGGGGTTTTTCTCCCCAAACAACCAGTATGGCTTAGCGACTTTGAGTATGAGATTTTAATGTTTCCAGAAATCCGTCACGATGATCAAGTAGATAGTATCGTGCAATATCTTAAGTGGGCAAGAAATAATATTGCTCTAGTGGCAGCTATACGTTCATTGTAGCTTGAAAAGGTTCTTCAGAATTGTGTATAATTCTTAACTGAGCTTATTTGACTTATCTATTTTCTGAATGATATTTTAGGGTTTATTGAAATAAATACTACACAAAAATTCTATCTCTGGGTGCTTAGATGAATATCTTTGTATTAGACGAAAATCCTGTAACTGCAGCACAAATGTTATGCGATAAGCATATAGTAAAAATGCCGCTAGAAACTGCTCAATTGCTTAGCAGTGTTTTTTCAATAGCATTAAAAGAGCCAAATCCTTTAGTCAGCATTACAAACCAGAATATAGAAGTTCCATATAAACTTACTCACAAAAACCATCCTTGTTCTTTATGGGCTAGACAATCAAAAGGAAATTTTGATTGGTTAATAAAACATGGAAAAGAATTGTGTATAGAATATAGCTTGCGATACAAAAGAACGCATAAATCCGAAGAAGTTATAGATTGGTGCAATAATAACAAGGATTTGCTAATATTTCGATCAGCTGATATACAAGCTTTTACACAAGCGTTACCTGATCGATATAAATGTAGTAACCCAATAGAAGCATATAGAGAATATTACCTAAAAGAAAAGAGGAGATTTGCTAAGTGGGAAAAAGGTAGAGAAGCACCAGGTTGGTTGCTAGACAAAATGCCATAGGTTATAAAATCATCCAAACCGATCATAAAAAAGGTAGAATTGAAGTTGCAAAAGCAATGCTGGCTGATAACATTGATGTTTATCAAGTTTATTGATCTTTCCATTTGTGAGATTAAAGGGTTCAGTAAACTGTTATTCCCATTACATGGTAGGCTACTTCCACTATAGAGTGTCATGTACACATCTGTACTAACAAGCAGAGGTAAATCTAAGTCAGTTTAGATATAACATTTACTTTAAAAAACTTTATTTTACGCTGATATTCTAGCGCTTTTCTGTGGTATTTTGTTGGGGTATAATTTGCAAAAATATCTTCCTTATAGGTTAAAAAATTACATTGCTTTATATGTAAATCTATCCACTCTGCATAATCCTGATGATCAGTTGCAATAAATATTTCCCCTGTGACAAGTATTTTTTTTGCTAATAAATTTAAAAATTCCGTATTAATTAACCGTCTTTTGTTGTGACTTCTTTTTGGCCATGGATCTGGAAAGAGAATAAAGAATTTTTCAACACTGTGGTCAGGAAAATTGACAATTAATTCTCTTGCATCTTCTGTCCATATTAAAATATTTTTTATGCTGTGTGTTTCTATGCTTTTTAGCAAGGAAGAGACCCCCCTTAAATAAGGCTCACATCCTATAAATAATAGATCAGATTCGTTGAATGCCTGATAGAGTATATTTTCACCATTACCGAAACCTATTTCTACCCGTATTCTTTTCTGTAAGTCTACGATCTTTTTTATAGATTCCTTGCTATTTTTAATAGAATACTTCTCCAAAACATTCAACTTTAACCTAGATCTTCTGGAAAATGACCTAATCCAATTATTATTCCTAGATAACATATCTTACATAACTTAATCTTTTATAGCTTAAACAATTCTCGAAATGAATTAATGAGAATTTACTTGTCACTAATTATTAATATTATATAATATATGAGTTCTAATGAAGTTGAAATTACAAGGTATGGAAAGTACAGTTGCTATCAAGAGGCTATCATCAAATAGGTTCATAGAAGAGATATTTCAAGATCAATTTGATAATCAAGACAATGACTTTTGTGAAGATTCTTTTGCTAATAAAATCAAAGAAGGAGATGTGGTAGAAGGTATAATCACAAGAAGAAATTCTAATGACATTGTGGTTGGTATTGGTTTAAAGTCAGATGGAAGAATTCTGATTAAGGAGCTAAGTTGTAATGATGATATTACTGTTGGCTCGAAAATTAGAGTTTATGTTGAAAGAATTGAAGATTACCGTGGTAATGTTGTTCTTAGTCGTGAGAAAGCAATCAGAGACGAAAAATGGAATAAATTGGAAGAAAGCGCAGTTACAAAAGATGAAGTAACAGGAATCATTAAACGCTCAATTAAATGCGGTTTTATTGTTGATCTTGGTGATGGGATAAGTGCGTTTTTACCTCTGAGTCATGTGGATTTGAAGCAAATAAAAGATGCTAATCACCTTATTGAAACTGAACAAAAATTCATCGTTCTAAAAATGGATAAGAAGCAGGGGAATATTGTAGTATCAAGGAAGCTGGTACTAGAGAAATTGCATGCTGGTGAAAAAATTAAGTTTTTAGAATCTTTAAATGAGGGTGATGTGGTAGAAGGCAAAATAAAAAGCATCACTCACTACGGTGCATTTGTTGGCATTCATGAATCAGATACAGTAGGAGTTATAGATGGACTGCTACATATTACAGATATCTCTTGGAGTAATGTAAGTCATCCGTCTGCAATTTTTTCTTGTGGTCAGCATATAAAAACTAAAATTCTAAAAATAGATAGAGAAAATGGAAAAATCTCCCTTGGTGTAAAACAATTAGGAGATAATCCTTGGCAAGATCTGGAGTCAAAATGTCCAATTAACAGCGTACACAAAGGATGTGTAACGGGTATAAAAGATTGTGGATTCATTGTTGAGATTAAACCTGGGATTGCGGGTTTAGTACACTCATCAGAAATAACTTGGAGCAAGAGTAATTTACCAATCAGTAGTTTTGTAACAATAGGACAAGAAGTGGATGTAAAAATTCTCGGTATTGACATTGTTAAAAATAAGATGAGTTTAAGCACAAAAAGGTGCGTAGAGAATCCTTGGCAAGTATTTATTGATAAATATCCTCTTGGTTCTATTGTTTCTGGTAAAGTTAAAAGCAACAATGGTTCACAAATATCTGTGACTTTTGATAATTCTGAGGTATCTGAGGACGTAGAAGGAACAATTTATATGCAAAATCTAAGTTGGTCGCAAAACAATTCAGATGAGGTAAAAAAGTATAATGTAGGTGATAAAATAGAAGCAAAAGTGATAAGGGCTAACGTAGATCGGACAAGAATTTATCTTGGAGTAAAGCAAATAGAGTATGATCCTCTTGAAGAACTGATAGAGAAAGTTAAAGTAGGGGATAAAATTCAGGTTACTGTAAGTAAGAGAGAGGAAAATGGTCTGATCGTTGAGGTTGAGAACAATGTAACCCTTTTAGTAGATCAAGAGCATTTACCAGAAAATAAAAAGTTTTCTATATCAGAAAAAATACAAGTCGAAGTAGTGGGTATTGAAAAATATAATATAATATTATCTGCCAAATAACTTCTTGTGCTTTACATAAATGGCAACGAAATCTGACATAATAGCAAAAGTGGCAAAAAAACACCTTTTGTTAGATAAGGTCATTATAGCGGGCATAGTTGATAGTTTCTTTCGAGTGTTTTCAAATACGTTGAAATATCATAATAGAGTTGAAATCAGGGGGTTTGGTTCTTTTTCGATTAGAAGCTATAACTTGAAAGAAGCAAGTAATTTGATGTCACAGAAGATTGCAAAACATCAATACTTTAAAACTTATTTTCGTAGCAGTAAAAAGTTATCCCTCTTGATAAATGAATGAAAATCTATATTGTAAATTTGAAAGTTGTACAATATAGCATCATATGCAAGTAGTAGAAATAGTTATACGTAATAACACATATAAAATATCTTGCGAAATTAAAAAGAGGGACCATTTATTACAACTTGCTAATAGCTTCAACAAGCTGGTTAGCTCCATATCTCAAAGAACTGGAGGTAAGGGCTCAGATGCATTAAATTTCTTACTTGCAGCATTGACTCTCGAAGACAAAATTTTAGAATTAACAAAGCGATTAGACGAAATAAATCAAGAATGCAAAAAGTATAGGGAGAAAAAAAGAGTAGAATATGCTGGAGTATTAGATAGGGTAAACAAGATTATTGGGTACATAAGTGATTAAAGCAAGCAATCAAATTGACTACCTCACTACTCAAATCAGGTGGGAGAGGTTTCTTACGAGTTATGCAACAATATAATTCGTAATCATCAAGATCAACTATTTTTTCGTATTCAATTAGTTCACTTAAGGAAAATTTGTCAAGATATTTCAACGCAAAATGCCCTAAAAGTATATCAGTTTCTTTACAACCCCTATGCCAACTCCTATACATCAGTTTTCTTCTTAATAAGGAGGTATCTATCATTGTCATTAAACTTTTTTTTTAATTTAAAGACTAAACTAAATACTTGTCAAGCAAGGCGCATTTTAATATACTCAACGTTTGATTAAGATTTAGAACACAGGTGGAATTAGTTTCTCATCAACTTGGCGCTGGAATATATTCTTTTTTATCGTTTTCTTTAATAATTTCTGTCATAGTATTCGTGCATGAATGTGGGCATTATATTGTCGCTAAAGCATGCAAGGTTAAAGTTGAATCTTTTTCTATAGGCTTTGGTCCTGAAATTTTTGGTTTTAACGACAACTCTGGAACTAGATGGAAATTAAGTGTCTTTCCATTGGGTGGCTACGTTAAAATGTTAGGGGATACTAATGCAGCAAGCGTTCCTGTTGATCAACAGAAATTAACTGAAGAAGAAAAACTATACTCATTCCATACGAAACCTCGATATCAAAAAGCAGCAATAGTTTTTGCAGGGCCTTTTGCAAATACGATATTTACCGTTATAGCTTTCACAATATTTTTTAGTGTGGCAGGTTATTATCGTACTCCACCGGTAATTGGTAATGTAATAGAAGAAAGTGCAGCAAAGCAAGCTGGCCTATTACCAGGTGACACTATTACACAGATCAATGGGTACAAGATAAAATACTTTGAAGATATTTCACGCGTGATAATGTCCAACCCTGAAATAAGAATAGAAATTAAGTATAGCAGAAATAACGAAGAGTACAGAACTGTTCTAACTCCGTTTACAGTTGAGGATAGAGATGTCTTTGGTAACATAATAGAAAGAAAAACTATAGGAATTACCTCAATTAATATGATGGGGTTAAAACAGTCATCTTTTCTTGGAGCTGCTAGCCTATCAGTGAATGAAACCTACCATACTATGTGTTTAGCAATCAAAGCACTCTTTCAAATTGTTGTTGGTAAAAGGAGTATAAATGAAATAGGTGGGCCAATAAAAATTGCAAAATATTCAGGGCAATCAGCTAAAAAGGGACTTATGATGGTTCTGTATTTTATGGCAATTATTTCAGCTAATTTAGCTGCAATTAACTTGCTGCCAATACCACTACTAGATGGTGGTCATTTATTTCATTATATTATAGAAGCAGTTATACGTAGAGATTTGAGTTTGAAATATCAAAAATATGCAGTCACTTTTGGTGCTGCCATACTGTTTTTGTTGATGGCAGTTGCAATCACAAATGATATTAGGCATCTTTTTTAAGATACACATGAAAAAGTTATTTCACATACTAATAATAATACTTATTTCTTTTCCTACTCTACTTGTTGCTCTAGAAAATAAAGAAAAAGTACAGATAAAAAATATTAAGTATATTGGCAATGAGCGAGTAAGTGATCAAACAATGAGGTTTTATACAAAATTAGAACCAGGTAGTCATATAAATGATGATGATGTAGACTCAGTTATAAAAGATTTATACAAAACAAAGTTATTTGCTAGTATTAACGCCTATATCGATGATGAAAAAAACTTAGTAGTAAAAGTTCATGAGGGCCCATTAATTAATAAAGTAATATTGAAAGGCAATAAGTTATTTAACAGTAAAGAGTTGCTAAATAACGTTATCCAGTCAAAATCACTAACTATTTTCACTGAAACAAAATTACAAAACGATTTAATAAATCTAGCTACTCTTTATAGGAACAGTGGTAAAATTGGTGTTAAAATTGCATATGAGCTAGATAAACTTGGTAGCAATAGGATAAACCTAATTTTTAAGATAAAAGAAGGAAGAACATCTAAAATTAAGGGTTTACGATTTATAGGTAATAAAAACTTTTCAGCAAATGAGCTAGAGCAAGTTATCAAAAGGCATAGCAATGACATATTTAGCAAGTTATTTAGAGCCGTTTTTAAAAGCGGAACTCATTATTCACCTCAATATCTACTGATTAACACAGAACTTCTTGATCGCTTCTATTCATCTAAGGGGTATATTCAAAATAATATCCAACCAATTGTTGAGGTTGATAATAACAACCAAATAGAGTTAACTTTTTTGATTGATGAAAAGCAGCAATACTTATTTGGAAACAATGAAGTTGATATTGAAACTGAGATTCAGGATTTAAGTTTAAGGGAAGAAATATTAGAATTTATCAAAGAGGAAAATAATCAAATATTTAATAGAGTTAAAATTAACAATACAGCAGAAAAAATAAGTAAACATTTAAATGAAAAAGGATATATATTTGCAAAAGTTAATCCAGAATACACGCAACATAACAATATTGTGGATGTAACTTATAAAGTGCTACCAGGTAAAAAGATTTATATAAACCAAATTACTATTGATGGCAATGACCGCACTTTAGATCAAGTAATTAGAAGAAAACTTAGCATAGCAGAAGGTGACGCGTATAACACATCTGAGATTCAAAAATCACGTAGAAAACTTATATATAGCGATTTTTTTGAAACAGTAAAAATAAATAGTTATATAGTGGATGAAAATTCAGTAAATCTTGATTTAAATCTCAAAGAAAAAAGAACTGCCTCGTTATCTTTAACAGGTGGTATGTCCCTTCCTGGTGGAGTATTTGTTAAAACCGATTTCACAGATCGTAATTTATTTGGTAGTGGTAAAGAGATATCTTTTGCTCTTGAAAAAAGTCAATATGTCCTCTCTACTAGTATAGACGCTATTGAAAATAATTTTAACGATTCTGATACTTCACTAGGCATGAGTATTTTTTATGAAAAACAAGACAAACCAAACACTACTTTTGATACCTGCAACTGGGGAGGAATAGCAAAATTATCATACAAAATCTCAGAAAATCTAACCAATTCCTTTCAATATTCTTATAAGTATAATCACATATACATGGACAATAAGGGTGGAAAAGATGAGGATATCTCTGAGATAATAAGAGATCAAGAAGGTGAGTATCAGGTTTCATCAGTGGGGTACACGTTAGCGTACAATAAACTGGATAACCTCTATACTCCTAAAGAGGGATATTTATTGCGTTTAAGTCAGGATATTTCAGGATTATGGGGAAATGTAAATTTCCTAAAATCTGAATTATTATCTTTTTATATACACCCTATATTAAGCAAAATTGATGATGATATAACATTGCGCTTTAAAGTGGCAGCAGGTCATATTTTTTCCTATACTAATAAAGAGCTCAACATTGGCCAGCACTTCTTTAAAGGTGGCAATGAGATTAGAGGATTTGACCTTTCCGGAATTGGACCAAGAGCAGAAGACAAAAATAAAAGCTCATTGGGAGGCAAAACTTATTTTAATTTAACACAGCAAGTAGATTTTCCACTATCTAAATTATACGACTATGCTGGTATCAAAGCCTCACTATTTGTTGACTATGCAACACTTTTTGGTTTAGGTGAAAAGAAGGGATATAGTGGGAAATATTACGATAGTAAGCTTATGAGAGTATCACTAGGTTTTGGCTTTTCAATGCCTTCTCCTTTTGGTAGGCTGAGATTAGACTTTGGGTTTCCTTTAGTAAAGGAAGCTTATGACATAATACCATCGACAAATATTAAAATATCTATTGAAGCGGGGATTTAAATGAAATATATACAGTTATCTACATCAGTTATTGCCTTAATTATTTCCTTGTTTGTGGGGTATAAGTTTGTAGGGTATCAACCTCAGAGAGCGATTAATACAAAGGCTGCCATTATTGATAGTGACAAAGTTATCAATGAATCTCTTGCTCTGCAAAATATACAACAACAAATAAATGAGCAGAATTCTAGGTTAAAGCAAGAATTTGAAAATGAGTTAGAAAAATTTAAGCCATCGAAAGAAGAATTTGACCTTTTGTCAGAAGAAGCAAAAAAAGAAAAGACGGAACAATTTAGTAAGCATACTGTAAGCGTTAGGGATAATTACGCCAAGAAAATGTCACATTTAGAAGAAAATTATCGAGAAGCAGTAGAAAGTATCTTTAACAAGATAAAAGAAGTTGCTAAAAGAACGGCAGAAAGAAACAATATAGATTTAGTACTATTTATTTCAAAAAAGAATCAAGTTTTATACTCCATGGATGAAGTCGATTTATCGGATGTGGTATTAAAAAATGTAAACAAGGAAATACCTGAATTTGCTTTGCAAAGTATTGAGTAGGCTTATGCAATGTAATATCAATGATATTATAAAAATACTACCACATTCTTATCCTTTTCTCTTAATAGATAGGGTTATAGAATGCGAACCTGGTAAAAGTATAAAAGCAATCAAAAATGTTACTTTCAACGAGCAATTTTTTATTGGTCATTTTCCTGGCCATCCGATAATGCCAGGAGTTTTGATAATTGAGTCTTTAGCTCAGGCATCTGCTATATGTGTTCTCGGTAAAAAAATAGTAGAAAATAAAGTTGTATACTTTATGTCCATTAAAAACGCAAAATTCAGAAAGCCAGTCACTCCAGGAGATACCTTAATTCTTCAATCCAACTTTGAAGGTTTGCGTTTAGGTGTATACAAATTTAAGTGCGTTGCATCTGTTGGAAAAGAAGAGGTTGCAGGAGCAACAATCTTAGCAAAACTGCAAGATAAATAAAATCTTCATCTATAAGAAACAGTATGTACACTGTATAGTATAAAGATGCGACCGAATTTTAAAATCTCATTTTCAAACTTATACACTCGTAGTGAATTAATAAAGTTAGATAAGGTGTTTTTGGATCACATAAGATCGTGCGATGAAAGCTTGTTTTATTCATTAGTTGAAGTAAGAGAAAAAGCAGCTTCTTTTTTGATGTCATCTCAGTGTTCATCCCAGTGCTTGACAGTGGGATCCAGAAAACAAAAAGGCTGGATTCCAGCTTGGATGGAAGATGGCTATAATAGCCAGTTAATAATGGATCTCTCACATTTACTTGATGAATTTATTGCAAAATTTTTCAATATTGAAAAAGAAGTGGAAGAGTTAAAGGAAAAACACAATGACTTTGCTGTAATATACAGATGCAAAAGATTATTTGTTCAGCGTTATGCATTGAAGAAATACACTGATGTAGCAAATATTGATTATGTCACTCACAAATTAAATAGTTTCATTACTTTACCGACAACAGAAAAAAACTTTTCTGAGCAGGTAATGAGTTGGCTTGAGAATAAAGAGGATCACAAAGAAGAAATAGAACTTGCGGCTCAATATGCAGTTTGGAGAGTGAAAAATAAACAGAGTATGCTATTTAGCATACATAAGAAAATTGATTACGAAAATCTCGTATCATTCTTGAAAAAAGAAGTAGATGAGGTTGAGGTTCTGTATTCAAATGAGGTGAAAAGAAGATATGGTTTTGATCTAATAAGCAAAAAGGTGAGTTTGAATAAAGCACTAGATAATGCTCACTACTGCATATTTTGTCATAAGCAAAGTAAGGACAGCTGCTCAAAGGGACTAATCAATGATGACAACACTTTCACAAAGTCTCCACTTAGAGTTGAGCTGCACGGCTGCCCACTAGAGCAGAAAATATCAGAAATGAATCTGGTAAAAAGCGAAGGATATAGCATAGCAAGTCTTGCAATTGTGATGATAGATAACCCATTATGTGCGGCTACTGGACACAGAATATGCAATGACTGCATGAATTCGTGCATATATCAAAAACAAGAACCCGTAAATGTGCCAGCAATTGAAACAAGGATTCTAGATGATGTGCTTGGTTTGCCGTATGGATTTGAAATATATTCTCTGTTTAGCCGTTGGAATCCTTTAAATTTTCAGCGTCCATTGCCAAAAGGAAACACTGGAAAAAACGTCCTAGTTGTAGGCCTTGGTCCTGCGGGTTTTAATTTAGCTCATCATTTATTAAACGATGGGCATAACGTTATCGCCATTGACGGACTAAAGATTGAACCTTTGATCGATAATTTACAGCTAATTAAAGATTTTGAACACGAAAAATTGAGTGAACGTACGGCAGATGGGTTTGGTGGAGTGTCAGAATACGGCATTACTTCTAGGTGGGATAAAAATTACTTAAAGATTATTAGATTACTGCTGGAAAGACGTGAGAATTTTGCACTTTATGGAGGCATTCGTTTTGGCAGCACGATAACTGTTGATGACGCATTTAACTTGGGTTTTGATCACATTGCCTTGGCACTTGGCTCTGGTAAGCCAAGAATGATCAAAATAAAAAACATACTAGCCCGTGGAGTGCGCATGGCATCTGACTTTCTTATGTCGTTACAACTGACTGGTGCTCTTAAATTTGATTCTATAGCAAATCTGCAAGTTCGTATGCCGATAGTTGTCATAGGTGCAGGACTCACTGCAATTGATACTGCTACTGAAGTTTTAGCTTATTATCCGATTCAAGTAGAAAAATTTCTTCTTCGTTATGAAATATTGGTTGATAAGTATGGAAAGAAATATGTCGAAAAAGATTGGAAAGAAGAAGAATATGAACTTGCAAATGAGCTGATATCGCATGCACAATTGATCCGAAAAGAGCAAGAATCAGCAAAAAAAGAGAATAGAGAAGCAAAAATATTGGAACTAATGCAAAGTCTAGGGGGAGTGAAAATTTTATATAGAAAAGAGCTAAAAGATTCACCAAGTTATCGATTAAATAGCGAAGAGGTGCAAAATGCACTATCAGAAGGGATTTACTTTATTGAAAACTTAGAGCCGATTGAAGTTGTAATAGATAAGTATAACCACGCTGAATCAATAAAACTAATAGACACAAAATCTTATGAAATCAAGCATATAAAAGCACGTTCTATTTTTATAGCAGCAGGTACTGAGCCAAATACAGTTATTGCAACAGAAGATAAAAAGCATTTTAAATTAAGTAACGGATATTTTACTCATTTGAATTCATCGGGAAAAGAAATAGATCCTATCTTTTCTCCTAAGATGCGAGATAAAGATAGAATATTAGTGTATAAGGAAGGCAATAAAACAATTAGCTTTTTTGGTGATCTTCATCCCTCGTATAGCGGCAGTGTAGTCAAAGCTATGGCAAGCGCTAAGAATGGTTACCCTATCATTTCTCAGCTTTTAAATAGAGTTAATAGCTTCATTTATGTCACTACGGCTAGAATCTCGGAGTCACATGCACAATTGTATGAATGTTGTAATATAAGATTAACTTTCACCAAAAAAGATGTCATTCCAGTGCCCAGATACTGGAATCCAGAAAACTTAATTTTGAATGAGCACACCAGATGGTTGTATGGTCAGAACTGGATTCCAGTGTCAGCTATTTGCACGACGACACCTGCTATGCGAATTACCTACAAATTGCAGCATTTGCGCGCTAAAGCGTCACGCGCTGGAATAATATCAGAACACCTAGCTAACAAAGAATTTTTCAATAAAATCAAAGAGCAATTCACTGCAAAGGTTATAAAAGTTCAATATTTAACAAACAAAGTTGTAGAAATAGTGATCAAAGCACCACTTGCGGCAAAGAATTTTAAACCTGGACAATTCTTTAGGTTGCAAAATTTTGAAACCAATAGCAGAAAAACCAATAATACAAACCTTGCCATGGAAGGTATAGCAGTAACCGGCACTGAAGTAGACAAAAAAAAAGGATTTATTTCCACTATTGTGCTTGAAACTGGCGGTTCCACTAATTTATGTAAATGTTTTAAAAAAGGTGAACAAATAATTCTTATGGGTCCAACTGGTAGTCCTACTGAGATTGGTTAAACCTATTTTGTACTAATTATACCATAATATATATTATTTATTAATAAATCTATGCTGCAATAATAATTTTTATTAAGGTAGTATTATGACACATCAGTTAATATTCACACTTCCAAAAGAAGGCTACTCTATAGCTAGAGGACCATGTTCTGCAAAAAGTAGAAAGTGTAAGGAGTTTATAGCAAAAAACGAGGACGTAGGTATGAAATTTCTTGTCTCTACTAAAGATGATACTGGCAAAACAGGAAAAATGTCCCTTTGTAAAGATAATAACGGTCAAGATTAGTGTACAACATCCTACACAGTTCAATTTCCAGTAATTTATAATGATCTTTTTAATGATAGCTTGAGCTACGTAAGTGTTCTTTTGGATCCTGATAAAGGACATTTAACCAGGATGTGCAATGAATTCGATAAATATAATATTGATTACACAGTTATGGACAATGATACAACACAGAATATGTTGTCAGAGGTTTTTATATAATCTAATTTTCATTATACAGCTACTCAGAGCTCTCTTGGTTCCATTATCTCTACTCGAATACCGTCATTACAGTGCTTGATACAGGGATTTATAGATAAACAATTCAATATTCTACTACGTGTTAGCGGAACCTATCTATATCATTATCGAAAAAAACATAAAAAACTAAATTAATGAAGAATTCTTTAATAGAATTAGATGTTGCGAAGAGCATAAAAGTCGAATGAGTGCATTAAAAACTGGCAGCTCCATTATATTTGTGCAAAGACTGAAGAGAAAGAGATTAAATAACTCTTAACTGACAGACTCAATGAAGTTCTAGATATTAAAGTGATGCCAAACTTTCTCTCAAAAAGTAAACAATTTACTAACGCTCGTGCACAAATTAAAAATAAATTATGCACGAGTGTAGCACTGTGAATTATGAGTGCTATATTGAAGCTTACCTCACTATTAAAGCTATCGGTCAGATTAGACTAAAACCTAATCTGACCGGTTTCTCTACAACCTCGTAAACCCTGATATAATTATATGGTAATTAGCTTAACTAGTGGTTAATATGCAAATTGATTTTATTTGTATGTTGAGGTAGCATAAACCATACTGTTTTACATCATTGTGCAATTTTATAAATTTTTATTGCTATTTCTATTGGCTACATTAATAGTGATAGTCCTAGTATTACCTGAAAATTTAGGTAATACACTGAATTGCCCTCATCCAGTTCTAAATTTTGATTTATCTTTTCGTATCGTACTAATATCTTTTTTATCAGTTGCGTTTTTAGCTGTTCTACCAGTACAAAATTTGACTTTTTCAGAGATGCTATCTTTTGCTGCTTACACTATTAGTTCACTTTATGCAGTTTTATCTGAACAAATGATATTGGTTATAATATTCTGTGAATTAATGACTGTAAGTGCATTTTTTACTATCGCATCTGGCTGTAGAGATAGTGGACCTGCAATAAGGTACGCTTGTGTACACTTTTTCGTTGGAGTTATGTTAATAGCAGGATTGGCACTTCAAAGCACTAACCTGATAATTTTGGGTTTATTGATAAACTGCGCTTGTTTTCCTTTTTCGTTTTGGATTGTTGATGCATATCCTGCTGCATCGCTACATGGAACCACATATCTCTCTTTATTTACCACTAAAGTCTCTTTTTTAGTGATGCTTTTACACACTTATAACCTATGGCAAGATTGTACTGAAATATTAGCGCTTGTAGGTGCCATCACTGCAATTTACAGCATTATATTTGCTTCTCTTGAGCGAAATATTCGCAGATTTTTATGCTATAACGTTGTAGGACAAATGGGCTTGCTGATTATTGCAGGAAGTTTACTCAGTCCTTCGGAAAAAGCAATACCAATTTTAATACTACATATAATCTTCTCTCTTGTTTATCAATCATTATTGTTTGTGGTCAGTAATTCGATTATTTTACAAACAAAAACAATTAGTTTTAATGGAGTGGGTAAACTGATGTCAGTGGAAGGCATGTGTGCTATAATCGCCATACTTACAATGGCTGCATTTCCTGGAACCGTTGGATTTATCAGTAAATCATATATTACAGCTGAAATTGAAATGAATACTGTTTCCTTAAAAGGGTATAAAAATTTATATAAGCTTCTAAATTTGCTGCTTCATTTAAGCGTGGGGCTAAAGTTTCTTTATTACTTATTTATTGCAAAAAGTAAGTCAAAACCTTTAGCAGAGAGGGGAAGCAAAATGACTATGATTATTTTAGCATTTATATGCGTAATCGCTGGCAATCCTTACTTGCCTATTTACAATAAACCTTCGATTTTCGATTTTGTGTACAACACACAAAATGTTTTGTCGCAATTTAGTTTATTACTATGTACCACTTTATTGTTTATTCCTTTACGCAAGTTATTTTACCCGAGAGTAAATTTTAAAATGGATGTTGATTGGATTTTTAGAGTTTTCATATCCTATATTGTCTTATTGTTCAATCAGTTAGTCTCTAAAACTAGAGAAATGTTTGCCAATGTACTGCAAAACTTGACTAATTCACTTACTAGTTTATACTCTGATAATATTACCAAACTTAAGGAAGTGCTAAGTTATAACTCAGTGAGTTTTGTTTCAGCTTCTTCTCTCTTTTTAATGAGTATTCTGCTAATGCTGTTATGTTTAAATCGTTAACCGAAAGTTTAAATTCCGTATTTAGTAAATTGAGAGGAAAGTCAATCATTTCTGAAGATGATTTTAATCTTGCCATGCGTGAAATACGTATAGCTTTAATTGAAGCTGACGTTTCACTTGAAGTTGCGAAAAAATTCATCAATGACATTAAAGATAAAGTGATCGGGGAAAAAGTCATAAAAAGTGTTTCCCCAGCGAAAATGATAATCAAAATTGTGCAGGATAATTTAGTTGCAGTTCTCGGATCAGAGAAAAGCGACTTAAACCTAGCAACTAAACCCCCTGCTGTGATTATGATGGTGGGCTTACAAGGTGCAGGTAAAACAACTACCTCAGGAAAGCTTGCTTTAAAACTAAAAAAGCAAAAGAAAAAAGTGATGCTTGCCTCTTTAGACATTTATAGGCCTGCTGCCCAGAAACAACTTGAGGTGCTGGGTAAACAAATAGACGTACAAACTTTATCTATAATAATAAACGAGGGGCCTGTTGCAATTATAAAAAGGGCACTAGCAGCAGCAAAGAACGATAATTATGATGTATTAATACTAGATACCGCAGGCAGGCTTCATATTGACAATAGTATGATGAATGAGTTGAAAGTCGTAAAGGAAATAGCTTCACCTACAGAGGTTATTTTAGTAGCCGACGCGATGATAGGCCAGGATGCGGTCAACATTGCCAAATCATTCAATGAGGTAATAGGTGTAACCGGCATTATTCTCACCCGTGTTGATGGTGATGCACGTGGTGGTGCTGCTCTTTCTATGAAAATGATCGCCAATTGTCCAATTAAATTTATTGCTTGTGGTGAAAAATTAAGTGACCTAGATGATTTTTATCCCGATAGAATTGCAAAAAGGATACTTAGCATGGGTGATGTTGTATCATTGGTTGAAAAAGCTGCTGAGATTGTTGGTCAGGAAGAAATTGATAAGTTACAAAAGAAAGTAAAAAAGGGTAAATTCGACCTAAACGACCTAGTGGGAATGTTAAAAACTCTGAGTAAAATGGATGGCATTAGCAATATAATGAAATTCATCCCTAGTTCATTCACAAAAAAGCTAAGTAGCAGTGCGCCAGATGACAATAAAGTGAAAAAATATATAGCCATCATAAACTCAATGACCGAAAAAGAAAGGCAAAATCCAGATATTTTAAATGGCAAAAGAAGACTTAGAATTTCTAAGGGGTCCGGAACAAGTGTAACTGACGTTAATCTTCTAATTAAGCAGTATAATCAAATGAGCTCTATGGTGAATAAGTTCAGTAAAGTTGACCATAGTAAACTCAAAGAATCTGATTTGATGGATATGCTAAGCAGAAAGTAAGTCAGCAGGTGGTGGAATGAAATAAAACATCAGTTGTAATTGCTGTGAATAGTAAAGTATATTATTTTAGCTTGAAATAATAAATTCAATAAATTTCTTCAGTTGGAATTGACATGATAATAAAAATTGATATGAGTTACTTTATCTATATTTGATGCGCTCTTTTATAGCTAACACACTATACCACCGTAGCACTACACTAGTAACAGACCGAAGGTTGTCGATATCTCAAGTTGGGATAGTTGCAGCATCCACAATATCGTTTGTAAACCTGTAGCTATATACAATAAATGAACTTTTTTATATATTCGTTGTTAGTATTTTGTATTTCCTGAACAGTTCCGTGAAAAATGATCTTCCCTTCATATAATACTGCTATTTTGTCAGCTATTTTAAATGCACTATGAATATCATGTGTAATCGCGATAATTGTAGGACGAAGATCTTGAGATAATTTTATTATTATCTCGTTTACTACATCTGACATGATTGGGTCTAATCCTGAAGTTGGCTCATCCAATACAATAATTTCTGGGTTGTGTGCAATTGCTCTTGCAAGTGCAACTCTTTTCTTCATTCCACCTGATAGTTCTACTGGAAACATTTCTGCTATGTTTTCTTCCAGTCCAACGTCATTTAACTTCTCGATTGCTAGGAGTTTTGCCTCCTTTATGCTGATATTAAAGCGTTTTTTATAATTAAAAGATATATTTTCCCATACTGTAACGTAGTCAAACAAAGCGGAATTTTGAAATAAGACTCCAAATTTATTTTTGCTTTTACTATTTATTTTAATAGACCCTGAGTCTGGTGTCAGTAATCCAATAATTATTTTTGTTAATACAGATTTACCACTTCCTGAGCTGCCAAGTATGACTAATGATTCTCCTTTCGATATATTAAAAGTTATGTTGTTTAATATCGTTCTATCATCAAAGGATAAACTTAGATTCAATATTGATACTATCGGGCTATGCATATATTAAAGTAATTAAGTAATTTGCTAAAATTATCAACATAGAGGATATAACAACAGTTGATGTTGTTGCAATACCTACTCCTCGTGCACCTTCCCTGCAATGGTAACCGTAATAACAACTTGAAACAGAAATTATGGTGCCAAAAGCAGTCGCTTTCATTAGCCCAACAATAAAATCGTACATATTAAAGAATTGCGCTGTATATTTTATGTATATATTTAAATTGTGGTTAAATTCAAAGACTGCAGTGACATACCCTCCAAATATTCCCATTAGATCTGCACATAATGTAAGTATTGGAAATACTATAACTGACGCTAGAATTCTTGGTACAATTAAATATTTGAAAGGATTGATGTCCAAAGTTGTAAGTGCATCTATTTGTTCAGTGATGCGCATCGTACCAATTTCTGCTGCAATTGAGGACCCAACCTTGCCTACCATTATTAAGCCGATCAAAACTGGCCCTAACTCTTTAATGATAGTGATTGTAACAAGTTTAGGTACTACTTGTTCCTGACTAATCAATATACCACTTAAGCTACTCTGTAAAACTATCACTGCTCCTATAAAAACTCCAGTGAGCCCAACAATTGGCAAAGAGAAAAAGCCTATCTCTATAATTTGTCTTGCCACATTGCTAAAATAATATGGAGGAACAAAGCAGTGGTATAGAGATTGAATAAAAAATACAAATGCGTTACCAATACTCAACAGAAAGTTGATAAAGCATCTACCTATTATTCCAACGCTGTCTATATTAAAGGAACTCACTTCACATTTATCTTAGCTAAAACTAGTCTTACTGATTTTATTAAAATTTTTGTTAACTTCGCCAGAGTATAGTCAAGATATGTCTTAAGTTCAATATACTTTGATCAAAATGCTTGAGTTTAAGTTTATAAGAGTAAATTGTATAAGAAAACCTTACTTATTTCTCTATTTACTTCTTGTAAAAAACATGCTACTAACAAACTGTGTTATACAATTGAATTGGAGTAAGTTTTGGCAGTTCCGAAGAGAAAAAAGTCAAAGTCAAGGCGTAATATGCATCGTTCTCATCATGCTATTAAGCCTAAGAATATTGTGGTATGTGCAACGACTGGAGAACTAATGTTGCCTCACAACATAGCAGTTGACAATAGTTACAAGGGAAAACGTGTTTTCATTAAGCAAAAAGCGGAGTGACTCATGATATGTTACCCACGGTCAACAACAACATAGTTGTCGCACTTGATGCTATGGGAGGGGATTTTGCACCTCTTTCCGTAATTCAGGGTGCTAGTTTTTTCTTGGATAATCTTGTTGACCCAGGTGTTGGAGTTTTTTTTCATATTTATGGAGATCAGAGAGAAATATCCCCTTTGCTTTCAAAATACAAAAAAGTAAGCGATAACTCCGAATTTACCCATTGTTCTGATAATGTTCTTCAAAATGATAAACCCTCTTTTGCACTTAGACATCGCAAAGATTCAAGTATGAAGGCAGCTGTTGAAGCAGTGAAAAAAGGTAAAGTTTTTGGGATGGTATCTTCAGGCAACACTGGAGCATTGATGGCTATCTCCAGATTTATTTTAGGAACATTACCCAATATCTATCGTCCTGCTATTGCATCTGTCTGTCCAACTAAGACAAAAAGCTTTGCATTGCTTGATCTTGGTGCAAATGTTGACTGTAATACTGACTCATTATTTCAATTTGCATTAATGGGGAGTATATTTGCAAAAATAGCATTAAAAGTTGAAAATCCTGAAGTCGCTTTGCTAAACATTGGTACAGAGGAAGTGAAAGGTACTGACTCAGTAAGGGGAGCTTTTGAGTTACTCAAAAATGCTCCAGGTATTAACTTTAAAGGATATATAGAGGCAAGTGAATTTTTAGATGGTAATATAGACGTAATTGTTGCTGATGGTTTTGTTGGTAATGTAATGCTCAAGACAGCTGAGGCAACTGCTGGTACTTTTATCAGTCTAATAAAACAGGAAGTATTTAATTCATGGATGACAAAAATGCTTGTCGGCATATTGTTGAAACCCAAGCTAAATAAAGCATTGGAGCGTTTTAATCCTAAAATTAGAAGTGGAGCTATGTTTTTAGGGCTAAATGGTATCATTATAAAGAGCCACGGAAATTCTGATGCTATTTCTTTTGCTCACGCTATAAAATTTGCAGTAAATGCAATCAGTGAAAATTTGAATCAGAAGATAATTAACGGGGTAAGTCATATTGAATAAAAGTTTCATATTGAGCACTGGTTCTTACCTACCAAAAAAAAAATTGAGTAATAACGAAATTGCATCGATTGTTGAAACAAACGATGAATGGATAAGGCAAAGAACAGGAATAGTTCAAAGACATATAGCAGATGAAGGAGAATTAACGTCAGACTTAGCCGTTAATGCAGCGAAAAATGCTATAGAAAAAGCTAAAATTTCAATAGATGAAATTGGTTTGATCATAGTTGCAACAACAACACCTGACAAAACTTTTCCTAGCTCTGCAACGATTATACAAAGTAAATTAAAGTGTAAAAATGCATTTGCTTTTGATGTACAGGCAGCATGCTCTGGTTTTATATATGCAGTTACAGTTGCTGATTCACTTATAAAGTCTAACGATAGTATTAAATACGCGCTTGTTATTGGTGCTGAAATAATGTCTAGGATTGTTGATTGGGAAGATAGGTCAACTTGTGTACTCTTTGGTGATGGTGCTGGTGCAGTGATAATGAAATCAGAAATGAGTAGCAGTAGCATTATATCAACAAACTTACACTCTGATGGTAATGTGGACTTATTATGTACAAACGGAGGAATATCCTCTACTCGTGATTCTGGAAAGATACTTATGAATGGAAGAGAAGTGTTTAAACATGCAGTAGAGAAATTAACAGCATCAGTAGAGGAAACTCTAAAATGCAATAGTTTGAAGATTACTGATATTGACTGGTTAATTCCCCATCAAGCAAACATTCGCATTATTGAAGCAGTAGTAAAGAAATTAGATTTTCCTATAGAAAAAGTAATTAATACAGTTGATAAGCATGCAAACACCTCAGCAGCGTCAATTCCACTAGCCTTAGACTATGCAGTACAAGAATCAAAAATAAAGTCAGGAAATCTGATATTGCTGATTTCAATAGGTGCAGGACTGACCTGGGGTTCTGTGTTGCTGCGCTATTAGACTTCCTATTACCCACGCTTCTTTTTTCAGTTTTATCTTTATATGCTGTACTGACAAAGTTTTGAGATACTATCACAAACATTATATTCACAAGAAATACTTGACTTCACGTTTACTAAGAAGCATTTTATATACGATGTGTGCCCGTAGCTCAGTTGGATAGAGCAACAGCCTTCTAAGCTGTGGGTCGTAGGTTCGAATCCTACCGGGCACATTATTCTATCAACGCTTTCTATAGATTTTCAAGTATTCTGGTACCACATTTTCAATCGCTAGTGGTCTAATTTTCATTGTTCCGAGATCATCTGACTTTTTGATTGAACTATTCATCACAACTTTCACCTGATCTCGAGTAAGTATAGGGCTTGTATCTCCGGTTATAGGTTTTAACAGCACAGAAACAACTTTACTTTCTAAGAAAAAGGCTATCAATTTTGCCATTGGAAAAGGTACGTTGATCAGTAGACACTTTCTGTTAGTCACATTCAGAATGAACTTTAATAAGCTTTTAAAAGAGTAAACTTTTGGTCCACCTATATTATAAATTTTTTTATCTTGCTTATTAAGGCTGATAATACGATATACCACTTCAGCTAAGTTTGTTACACATATCGGCTGAAATTTCGTTATTCCACTACCGATTAACGGCAAAAAAGGAAGAATTGTTGCTAATCTTGCAAATTTATTGAAGAAACTATCTTCTTTACCGAATACAAGACTTGGCTTAATTATTATTGCTTCCTGAAATGCTGAAGTTACAGCTTTTTCACCTCCTAATTTACTTTGGGCGTATCTTGACAGCTTGCTATTTTCTATTCCCATGGCAGAAAAATGTATCATCATGTATACACTTTTTATTTGCGCAGCTTTTGCTATTCTTTCAGCTACTCCAACATGAACGTCATAGAAATCGTGCTTTCTTGTCTCATATAGTATTCCTACTAAATTTATAACAACATCACACCCCTCGATACTTTCTAAAATTGATTGTTCATTAAAAAAATCTCCTTCAATTATTGATATTTGTCCTAAATTTCCACATAACTTCAGACAAGCAGCTTTTTCCTGATCACGAGTAAATATTCTTATTAAATACCCTGCCGCTGCCAAGCGTCTTACGATGTGTTTTCCTATAAATCCCGTTCCACCAAAAATAACTATACGTTTTATCACAGTTAAAACTCCCAATAACTTAACTTTAAATTAATACAATAGTTTTGTTTAATATTCTATCGTGAATTCCTGCATTATAAGGTCCATTCTCATTCCATGAGAACCTTTAACTAAAATTACATCATTACCTTGAACAATATTAGCTAAATTACTTTTCAATTTGTTAGAATCATCGAAATGCATGCCTTTTATATTCTCCGGTAAAAGTTTATTCAATTCTAACATAAATTTACCAACCGTATGAACTTTATTCACATTTTGTTCTACTATAGAGTCAAGCAATTCTGTATGAAATACTATGCTTTCATTACCAAGTTCTAACATATCGCCAAGTAGTGCCACTTTTCTTAAATTAGAATATGTACCTAAAGTTCTTATTGCAGCCCTCATTGAAGTAGGGTTAGCATTATAGGAGTCGTTAATCAAATATACTAATTTTCCATTGTATTTAGCTTGATGAACATTACCTCTACCTTCTGTTACAGTAAAATTCTCAAGTACTAGTGGTAATTTAGATAAATCAAGTTCGAGACTTTGCAAAACTGCTGTAATAACTAATGCAGAGTATGCAAAATGTTCGCCTTTTACAGGTAAATTACAGTTCATAATTTGACCGCTGTTCAGTTTGATTTTTAAATTTAGACCATTATCGTCTCTTATGAGGTCTAACAAACGAACAGTAGCACTTTCATTCTTACCAAAGTTTACTACATTTCTGTTAGCATTTGATAAGAGATAATCATAATGTTCATTATCCTTATTCAAAACCAAAGTACCATTATTTTTCATACCATGTAGAATTTCTAATTTCGCTTGTGCAATATCAAGTAGAGATGAAAAATTTTCAACATGTGCAGGTTCAATATTGGTAATAACTGCAATATCCGGATTGCTAATCTCCGATAACTCTTTTATTTCACCAGCTCTACTCATTCCTATTTCAAGGATTAAGTACTGGCAGTCTTCTGGCGCTTTTAGAATCGTAAAAGGCAATCCTATATTATTATTCAAGTTACCTTCATTTACATGAGATACTCCATAATGCAACAAAACAGTGTTAAGCATATCTTTTGTAGTGGTTTTCCCAACACTACCTGTAATTGTGATAACTTTAGCATTAACAAGAATATTTCTAATGTAATATGATGCCATATTATGCAAAGCTTTTAGAGTATTTTGCACAATAATTAGAGGAAAATTTCTATGTTTATCTTCGCTTACTACTGCAGCAACAGCTCCTTTTAAAAATGCTTCATGTAGAAAATCATGCCCATCAAATTTCTTTCCCTTGAGAGCAATAAATAAATCACCTTTTTTTATGCTTCTTGTATCCGTTGAAATATTTGAGCTATATACCGAATTACAAACACCCCGCCCTTTTCCGCCAGTAGCATCAATAATATTATTTGCGTTCCATTTAAACATAATTTATCTTTAAAGGTAATTTGAACAAGAAAAGCAGCAAAAGTACTACATACTTTGGTAATGTAAAAATAATGATTGCTATTTCTATCATTTCATCTTATTGTAGATGTACAAGCTTAAATGTTTTTGTCTATAATTGGGTGTATTTTACCACCTGACTGTAGAAAGTCACTTGGAGGTATGTATGGCAAAAGATGAATCAAATAAAAAGTCTATTATGGCTAAGATAAAAGGAGTGTTTTTTCTTGTGCCTAAAGCGCTTATTTATCCTGTAAAGAAACCGTTTACTTCAATTGATGAAATGAAGCATGATGCTAAAATTTCATTAAAAAACGCTGTGAGTGATGTACCTAAAGAAGAAGAGAAATATGAACCACCTGTAAAAACTACAGAAGCTAGTAGGTACCTTGGCATACAAATAACAAAACAAGAAAAAGGTAAGGTGAGTTTTTTAGCGTCAAGAGCTTTGACGGGGGATATACCTTGCTTGATTCCAGAGAAATTAGATGAAATAAGGGAAGATCTGCCCAATATAACTATTTTTAGAGAAGAAAACAAAATTGTAATTGAAGTTGATGTTGAAAAGATTATCCAAGAAATAAAAGATAAAAATCCAGTTATGGATGAAAAAGTAATGAAAAAGTACGCTCTTGAGGGAATTTATGATAAGATTGATTGTGATCTTAAAAATTTGGCAAAAATTACTAGTGGAGAGTTTAAAGTTCACACAGATCGGAAATTGCTGTATGGTATTGCAGAAAAGTTGTATAGTGGATATGCTAATAAAAAGCATAAGTCACAGGAAGTTGTAAGGCCTATGGATAAGGAAAAATCATCAGAGAAAATTTTAAGTAATTGGCAAAAAGCTATTAAACAAGATTTTGAAAGTTGCGAAAGCATAAGAGGTAGGGGGAAGTAAATTGTGGAGAGTGTTATGAAAGAAGTTCAAATAGAGGAAAGGTATCATAGCCTAACTGTTCCTGGAGATATGTATCATTTACAACCAGAAGTTATTGCTGCAAGAAGGGCAAATAGGATAGAAAAGTTTTCAAAAAGACACCAAATGGACTATGGGTCGGTTTTGCGTAGACAAGATATACAGCCAAGAGACGTTTTAAGTCTTGAAGATGCTTCTAGCGAAGCAGCAATAAGCCCACCTTCTACACTAAATCGTAAGCAAAATAGAAGAGGACCAGGGATTTAACAAAGTATGGGTAGTACAGCTTATGATGACACTAATATCTTTGCTAAGATATTGAGAGGTGAGTTGTCTTATGAGGAAGTACATAAAGATGAGAACGTGCTAGCTTTTCGTGATAAGTATCCTGATGCACCAGTTCATATTCTGGTTATACCAAAAGGTCAATACGTTTCATACGATGATTTTGCTCTGAAAGCTTCTGAAGAGGAAATAGTAAGTTTTTTTAAAACTGTTAGAGAAATAGCACATAAATATAACTTGGAAAAAACAGGATATAGATTAGTTACTAATCACGGTAAAGATGGAGAGCAAGTTATACCGCACTTTCACATACATATTTTAGGTGGTAAAAGATTAGGAAAGCATGTAAGTTCATAATGTTATATGTTTTTTAAATGAGTGAATATTTAACCATATTAGTTTTTATCTGTGCATCAATTGCATTATCCTTTACTTTGGGTGTGTTGCCTATGTTTCTTGCAGTCAGTAACCCAGATGGAGAAAAGCTTTCTACATATGAGTGTGGCTTTAATCCTTTATCAAGAGCCAGAAAAAGTTTCGACATAAAATTTTACTTGGTTGCAATATTATTCATAATATTCGATTTAGAAATTGTTTTTCTTTTTCCTTGGGCCGTTTCTTTATCTAAAATAAGCTACTACGGATTTTGGTCTATGATGATATTCCTTACTATACTTACTATAGGCTTTATTTATGAGTGGTGTAAAGGTGCGTTGGAATGGGAGTAAATTTATCTAACAGCGACTGGAATCGTTACAAAAAAGAAGGTTTTCTTGTCACTAAATTTGGCGATTTAATGGATTATATAATGAACTGGGCAAGGTCTGGTTCATTGTGGCCAATGACATTTGGTCTTGCATGTTGCGCAGTAGAGATGATGCACACTGCATCCAGTCGTTATGATCTTGATAGATACGGCATAATCTTTCGTGCAAGCCCAAGGCAAGCAGATGTTATGATTGTTGCTGGCACGTTAACTAATAAAATGGCAGCAGCATTGCGTAAAGTTTATGATCAAATGGCGGACCCCAAGTACGTCGTTTCTATGGGAAGTTGTGCAAATGGCGGTGGCTATTATCATTATTCTTACTCAGTAGTCCGTGGTTGTGATAGAATTGTGCCAGTTGATGTATATGTTCCTGGATGCCCTCCAACTGCTGAGGCATTACTGTATGGAATGCTATGTCTACAAAATAAAATAAAACGAACTAAGAATATATAGCATGGATAAAACTGCAAAATACATACAAAAAAAGACTACATGTAAATGTATTCAGAAAAAAGATGGTACTATTGTAATATATTCAGCTTTGAATGACATTGAAAATCACTTACTCTTTCTACGTGATGATGAAAAGTGTAGGCTTGAATTATTAGTTGATGTTTTTGGGGTTGATTACCCAGATAGAAAAAAACGTTTCGAGCTAATATACAATTTGCTCAGCCTTGTGCACAATATCAGAGTGCATGTAAAGCTTCAGTTATGTGAAGGTGATATACCTCTAAGTGCAGCAAAGATATTTAACGCAGCTTCGTGGTTTGAGCGTGAAGTATTTGATATGTATGGAGTAGAGTTTTCTAATCACCCAGATTTACGTAGGATTTTAACGGATTATGGATTCAAAGGTCATCCAATGTTAAAAGATTTTCCTCTCACTGGCTACGAGGAAGTAAGATACGATATAGAGGCAAAAAAGGTTGTATATAATCCTATAGACTTACCGCAAGATTTTCGTATGTTTGATAGCTTATCCCCTTGGGAAGGTAGTAAAGCAACAAAAGTAAATATAAAGGAGTAGAAAATGACAGCACAAAGAAAAAAAATATCTTTGATTGGTGCAGGCAATATCGGTGGGACTCTTGCCCATATGATTGCACTAAGAGAGCTAGGAGATGTTATTTTGCTTGATGTAAGCGATGGAATACCACAAGGTAAAGCACTTGACATTACAGAATCATCTCCTATTGATCGATCTAATGTCAATATTACTGGTACAAATAGGTATGAAGATATAAAAAACTCTGACGCAATTATAATAACTGCTGGCATTGCCAGAAAACCTGGAATGAGCAGAGATGACCTTCTGCAAACTAATGCTGCAGTAATGAAAGAGGTTGGGGAAAATATTAAAAAACATTCTCCAAACGCATTTGTAATAGTGGTTACCAATCCCTTAGATGCTATGGTTTCAGTAGTATACAAATCTTCAAACTTGCCAACTAATATGATTGTTGGTATGGCAGGAGTGCTTGACTCTGCTCGTTTTCGTTATTTTCTTGCAAGTGAGTTAAATATTTCTGTCGAAGATGTATCTGCTTTTGTGCTTGGAGGACATGGTGACACTATGGTACCACTAATCAATTATGCTTCAATTGCTGGCATTCCACTTACCCAAATCATTGAGATGGGTTTGATTGCGCGAGGAAAAGTTGATGAAATAGTTGAGCGCACTCGTAATGGTGGAAAAGAAATAGTTGATCTACTTAAATCTGGATCTGCATACTATGCTCCTGCGTCTTCAGCCATAAGCATGATAGAATCATACTTAAAAGATAAAAGGCGTATATTACCATGCGCTGCTTATCTTAATGGTGAATATGGTGTGAAAGACTTATTCATTGGTGTTCCTACTGTTATTGGGAAAAATGGAGTTGAGAAAGTTCTAGAAGTTAAAATGAACGATAGTGAGCAAGAGATGTTTTATAAATCTGTAAGTGCAGTAAAAGAGCTCTGTCAGCTAAATTAATTGCCCTATAGAATTTCTTTGAGCTCAAGCTTCGAAAACAGTCTAAAAAAATTATTTGTAGTTATTTTTGCTACTTGTTCCGACGATTCGTTCCATAATTCTGCTAAACAATTCACAACATATTTCGCCATTGCCGGTTCATTTTTTCTTCCTCTGTAAGGCTCAGGAGATAGATAAGGTGTATCAGTTTCAACTAAAACACGCTCACGTGGCACATTTTGTGCAATTTCTCTTAGTAAGTTCGCATTTTTAAAAGTAATGATTCCAGAAAATGAAATGTATAATCCCAGGTCCATAGCTTTATAAGCAAGCTCTTTAGAAGAAGCAAAGCAATGCATTACTCCACTAAAAGCGTCCTTCTTCATTTCTGAATTTAACATATCAATCATCTCACTATCAGCATTCCTAGTGTGAATAACTAAAGGTAATCCTGTTACTTTTGTCGCTTCTATATGTAATGCAAAACTTTTTTTTTGATTGCTTTTGTTATCAGATTTATAAAAATCTAATCCAGTTTCACCGATACTAATTACCTTTTTGCCCTTAGTAAATTCAATCAATTCATCAGCATTTATATACTCACCTTTTTCCACATTAGTATCAAGCGGATGTATACCAACGGAGTAGTAGACTTGATCATAGGATGAAGAAATTTTTAATAATCTAGGGATATCATTAATGCTTATACATATGTTATGCAAAATTCTCACACCATTTTGCCCTGCTCTTGAAATTAACTTTGGTATTTCATCATCAGAAAAATAAGTTAGATGACAATGAGAATCAACTATCATAAATAGATCCTTTTATGATAGAAGAAAACTCTTCTATCACTTTTTTATAAACTTCTTTTTTGAACGGTATGGCACTGGCTACCAAATCATCCACATTTTGCCAACGCCACTCTTTGAACTCTGGATGATCAGCATAGTTAATATTAATATCCTTATCCTTCCCACGAAATTTCATCAAGAACCACCTTTGCTTTTGGCCAGAATATCTCCCATTCCAGCATATCGGTATAACTTCCTCGGGTAAGTTGTAATATATCCACTCTTTATTTTGAGCTACAACTTCTGCTTCATCAGTACCAATTTCCTCCAATAGCTCACGTAGCGCTGCCTGCTCTAGCTCTTCACCTTCATCAACTCCTCCTTGTGGTATCTGCCAATAAGAGTCACTATCAAAACGTTTTCCAATAAAAACATTTCCCTGTTTGTTAAATAACATTATGCCAACACAAGGGCGATACTCTTTCTCCTCACTAATCACAAATACTCTCTATTGCTAAATTATCTATCATAGAAGTTCCAACTACTTTTTTACTATTCATTTTTTCAACGATTTTTTTTGCAACTTCTTTTGCGCTTAAGTTTGAGTTATCAATTTCAAGTGAACCTTGAGGCATAAATAGTTTCTTTCCTTTAATTCTTCTCATAGCAAAATCTGAATCAGTAATTTTTCTCTCCTGATCTCTTTCCTTTAATTGAACGTGCTTTACTAGTTCCCCACTATTACAATATAACACCACAGGGAGAATCTCCACGTTCATTTTTTTACTTAAATTCACCACCGAGTTATATACTTTTTGATCATAGGAATCACCTTTTATCAATTCGTTTGTAAATATATAATGCTTTGATTCTATATGGTATTTTTCCAATATTGCTAACATATTCTCTCTAATCACAAAAATTCTTCCATATTTTACTTGTAACCTCAGCGTTTCTGAAATCAATCATATCAAATTTAATATTATTAAACGGGTTATTGTCCACTATCACCACATCAATAATATTACACAGCTCTTTTGCAATTGTAAGTTTGCCACCACCCGGAATCCGATTAAATAAATGATCATACCATCAGAAAACTATCATATATTACAAATGTATGTATTATAAACGTTACACTAGAAACATATCAAAATAGTTCGTATTCAGAAATTTTGGGTGTATCATTACAGATAAGTTATATTATTTAGAATAATGAGTGGTGATACAGAATCAATAAAAAATACAATTGTAGATGTAATAGACCAAAACAAAGGTCAAGATATAGTTACTTTTGATGTACAGAATAAAACTGTCATTGCAAAATATATGATCATTGCATCCGGTGATTCGAGCCGCCATGTAAAAGCATTAGCTGAGCACGTGATGAAAAATCTCAAGCAATATGATAAAATAGATGTAGAAGGTATGGATGAAGGTAACTGGGTGATTGTGAATTTTCAAGGTATAATGGTTCACCTATTCAGGCCAGAAGTAAGAGAATATTATAAGATAGAAGAGTTATGGAATTGATTATCCAGGTAGCTGGTATACACTTGCTCAAATGTTGTAGTAATTTTGAAGGAAACCCTATGAAGTTGGTGGTGTCATTCCAGTGCTTGACACTGGAATCTAGAAAACTTAATCATAAACGAGCACACTATACAACATTTTTGATGAAATTTCATAATAAACTGGATTCCAGCATCAAGTACCGGAATGACGCCATCTTTAACAACACCGTTTACACACAAAATAACATATTATGAAACATAAATCCGAGTTTTTAAACTTCATTCAAGAAAGAGGATACCTATATCAATGTACAAACATTGGTAGGTTAGACCAGCTATTATCACAAGATAATTATATAATTGCGTACATTGGGTTTGATTGTACGGCACCAAGTTTGCATATTGGCAGTCTCATTCAAATCATGATGCTCCGTCACCTACAAAAATTCGGTTATAAGCCAATAGTTCTACTTGGAGGTGGCACAACAAAAATTGGTGACCCATCTGGTAAAGACAGAGCAAGAAGCGTCTTGCCGATAGAAGATATCAATCAAAATATACTTGGTATAAAGAAAACCCTTGAGAAGATGATATCTTTCGATTTTGGAAAAACTGGTGCAATCATAGTAAACAACGCAGATTGGTTAGATAGCATAAAATATATAGACTTTTTGCGTGATATAGGGACACATTTTTCTGTAAATCGCATGTTAGGCTTTGATGGTGTGAAAATTAGGCTAGATAGGGAGCAAAATCTAAGCTTTCTCGAGTTTAATTACATGTTGTTACAAGCCTATGATTTTGTCGAGTTGAATAAAAAGTATGGCTGTCGTCTCCAGATTGGAGGGTCAGACCAATGGGGAAATATAGTAAACGGAATTGAACTTAGCAAAAAGTTAAATTTACCTGAGCTGTTTGGTCTTACCACATCTCTTTTATTAAACGCACAAGGAAAAAAGATGGGCAAAACTGAAAGTGGGGCAGTATGGCTTGATGGCAGCATGCTAAGTTCTTATGACTATTGGCAATATTTTCGCAATGTTGATGATCAAGATATTGGTCGTTTCTTGAGACTTTTCACTGATTTACCAACTGATGAAATTAAAAAACTAGAGTCCTTGAGGGATCAAGAAATAAATGAAGCAAAAAAGGTCTTGGCAACAGAAGTGACAAAAATATGTCATGGTTGTAAAGAAGCTGAACTTGCACGATCTGCTGCAATCTCTGCTTTTGAAAATGAAGATAGTTTATTGCTTTCTGGTTACACTCTCACAAGAGAACAAGTTGCAAATGGCATGCTCCTGATAGACTTGCTTCATGACACCGGTTTTGAACCTTCAAAAGGTGCGGCAAAGCGTTTGATACAGGGAAATGGATGTAAAGTTAATGATAATACTATAAACGATGTTAACTATACAATAAACTCTGAAACCTTTGAAGGTCAGCCATTTATCAAATTATCTGCAGGAAAGAAACGCCATATTAAAATTTTAGTGAGTGAAGTAAGAAAGTAAATTTGTCTCTGTTCAGAAGAATAGCAAAATATGGTAGCCAAGGAAAGACAACTATAGGGACAAATGGATATCATTGAAGCAGATGACACTGTGGCAGAATCGCTAGGTAACCCTGCTATCGCTAGCAGTTTCTTGCTGTCGATTTGCTGAGATTGGTTTATCAACTTGAGTGTCAGGCTTTGACAATTTATATATAGCATTGCCAACTATTAATGCTGTTCCTGTAATTGCAACTACCACTACAACTACAAGGTATTAACTCAGCTGTAGTTGCTCCTGCTGTAAAAAGTGCTATAGATATAGCAGTACCTAATAATGCAGTTACTCCACCGGCAATCCACCCCATCTTAATTGCTGGACAATTAAGATAGTATAAAGGATTCTTTCCTTACATATCTACTGCATTAACATTGACACCTCTTTCTACAAGAGCATCTATTATGGCCATACTGCGAAATAAAGCAGCATAGTGTAAAAGAGTCCTTCTCCATATATTTATTGCATTAACATTTGCACCTTTTTCTATGAGAGCGTTTGCTATATAAGTAGTATTATGTAAAGGAGTATCTCCTTTTACATCTTTTTCATTAACATTTGCCCTTTTTCCCATGAGAGCCTTCGCTATATTTTTTAGGTTAAAGGAAGCCACCAAGTGCAAAAGAGTCGCTTTTTCACCATCTTTAAACACATAATTTATATCAAAGCCAGACTTTTCCCACTCTTCATATTCCTTTGAATATCTTTTTAGCTCATTTTGTATTTTTCAATTACGTTATCTTTGCTTAAATCTTTGTCAACATTAACTAAATTCAATAATTCGTGCCAACTTGAAATTTCCATTGCTATGACCTTACCTTTAATTTTCAATAATGTATTTAATTATATGATAAGAAGTCAATTTAAATAAATTCCACATATATGGAACTTATCAGATAAATATATAATATGAACTAGATTCCATCGGGCTTTGTTGCATCACTATCTATGAAAGGCTAACTATACAAGCAGCTTATTGAAAATCTTATTTTTTGCAATCAATCTGATTAAATTTAAGAATAGTAATTTATTGTTTGTACTAGTAAATTTAATTCTACTTAAAATAGCTAAAGCATTAAAACTCTTCAGTTCTAGCTAGATTAGTGAATGATAGTAAAACTTCTTTTACTTAAATTTAGATATTTACTGACTATCCTTACTATAAATGCTAGAATAATAGGCTATTGATATTCTACATTTTATCTTTTATCCATCATAGATAGCGATGCAACAAAGCCCAATGGCGTCAACTTAAGGAAAGATGTTAAGGAGTAAAATACTGTAAAAAATAGGACCTTTGGTTTCTATTTTATTTCAATAAAGAGGATATCAGTAAAGCTTATCTATTAAGGTTTCACATAGAGGAGTGCTATAAACGACTCAAAGTAGAAGGAGAATTAGAGAATTTTTCTGGGATAAATTTAGAAACAAGAATTTTGTGCAAACTTGGTCATGTGCAATACTTCATATGTGTGATGCACAAGAGCCTTGGAAGCAAGATCAAATTGCTGAGTATCGTTTAAATTTCAGTTTTATTTGGTGTAATGAGACGGAAACTTTATCAGGTGCTTGTTGGAACCAAAAAATTTCCAAGCCCTTTTTAAGTATAATCACTAAAGTTAACGTGAAGATTGTATAGCTGCAATAAAGTAGATAAGCCTAAACGCCATCATGCCTCTAGGAGAGCTTGCTAATTTATTCTCTTAAGTTAACGCTATTTCCTGAACAGATACATAAAAAAGTAGTACTTGCAAGAAAGAGTTACTTAAGAAACTAACTAACCTTGCTATTTTCTCTAACATACCTAGAAGAAATAGATAAATTATCTGATGCAGTTCTAATACTAGCATTGTTCTCATTAACAACTACAGCTAGCTTAAAAGCATTCAAAGTATATTAACCATATAGAAACAGTACAGTACTTACTTCAGTAAGTGTATCTTGTAGCATGGCACTATTTTGAACTCGTGTTAAAATAGAATCGACACGCTTATTATTACCTTTATACATAGCAAAGGCAAGTGGTTTAATGACATACGTTACTCCTGTAAGCTGCACAATATCTTTAGAAGTAAGGATATTTCGCAGTGTATCACTATTTTGAGCTCGTATAAAAATAGAATTGATACACTTGTTATTGCCTTTATATATAGCAAAGTTAAGTGGCGTTAAAGTATAAGCTATAATATATAAATACTGTACAATATTTCTAGAAGAAAGGATATCTTGTAATATACCATTTTCCTGGACTTTTGTTAAAATAACATCAACATATCTTTCTTTGTTGTAATGTATGGCAAAGCCAAGCAATGTTAAGTTGTACATCAAACCATCTTGATAATTTATAATATTTGGAGCAGTAAGAATATCTTGCAGTATACCACTGTTTTGAGCTTGTTCTAAAATAGAATTAACACATTCATTATTGTCTCTATGTATAGCTAGGCTAAGCAGTGTTAAAGTGCGTCCTCCACCTGTTGGAAATCGTGTAGTATATCAAGTGATAAGAACTTTTAGTAAATCATTTCCTGAAACTGCTTCCAAGATATCACTGATGCTCCTTCCATTCCATATGGATCTTTTTAGCTGAAAATACAAATCTTTTTGTTTTCGTGTTAAATTTTGATGATTTAGCATATTCTTGTAACCTCGTTTTAAAGTCAGTGCAGTTTAATTATTCTATGTTAGTATACACCAATAGAAAAATTCATCATATGTTCTGGAAAAAATTTGCACAGGTTAATGAGGAAACCGTAAGAGAGAGCCTAAAAAAGGTTATAGAGAAGAAAAGTGGTAAGAATGTTGGTGTAGTATCCTCAATTATTATTAAAGGTAAAGATGTTGCTTTTGCTCTTGAAGTTGCTGAGCCAAATGAAGAATTAAGAAAAAATTGTGAGCAGGCTGTTAAGGCGATACCGGGAGTAGGAAAGGTTACTGTAGTTGCTACTGGTCAAAAAAAAGCTAGGCAACAAAAAGCTAAACTTCATATCGAAGGAGTGAAAAACATAATTGTCGTTGCTTCTGGTAAGGGAGGTGTGGGTAAGTCGACAGTTGCACTAAATCTAGCTCTTTCGTTAGCAGAATTAAAACATAAAGTTGGGCTAGTTGATGCAGATATATATGGTCCTTCGATTCCTAAAATGTTGGGCACTGAGAAATTGAAACCAGAAATACAGAGTGGTAAAGCAATGCCTATAGAGAAACATGGTCTCTATACTATTTCAATTGGCTATTTTATTGATAAGGACCGCGCAGTAATATGGCGTGGACCTATGATCACAAAAGCACTTTACAATTTGCTTATGGGAATAAGGTGGTCTGATATAGAATATTTAATCATTGATACACCGCCTGGCACTGGCGATGTACATTTAAGTCTGATGGAGAATTTTAGTTTAACTGGAGCAATAATAGTCTCAACTCCACAGGAGCTTGCTTTAATCGATGCACAAAAAATTTATGATATGTTCACAAAACTCAGCGTGCCAATTATCGGCATTGTGGAAAATATGAGTTATTTTGTTCAAGATAATTCAAAAATACACATATTTGGAAAAGGTGGTGCAAAAAAAATGTCTGAAGAGCTGGGAGTCAAACTCTTGAGCAGAGTTCCTCTAGATCCGCAAATATGTATTGCTTCTGATTGTGGAAATCCTTCAATACTAAGTGAGGATTTAGTAAGGATTTATGAAAGCATTGCTAAAGATGTTAGGTCTTTTGTATGCAGTCTATAAAGTTTTTTTTAAACTACTTTTAAAATAGGTAGAATGTAATTTTAGGTGAATAAAATATTTCAAATGGCAGCAGCTACCTCGTATCTGGACAGACAATAGACTTCTTGGATAACTTGAGAAATAAGTAGTAGAAGCAATATTAGGGAAGGTATAAATTGTGAGCAGGTAAGTAAACATGATGAAGAGAAGCTTCGAAGACTAAGAGGAGTAAAAAGAGAAACATTGGAAAATAATAGAAATTTTAATAGAGGAAGAGGCCAAGAAAAAGGCAAGAGGAGGAAAAGCAAATATATTTATTAATAGCACTCGAATATTTGTGTAAATACCGTACATTTTTCCATAAAGCGTAAAGCTGTGGAATAAGTGAAAGTTCTTGCTAACGGCTGAATAGAAGATGCATTGATAAAATATCGAGATTTTAGGAAGATAAAGAGCTATTAAAGTTAGATAGGAGTATGCAAAAGTTTTATAAAAAGGGAATATTCAACTTCCCCATAGAAGACAAAAAATGTCCTTAGGTTATCCAAGAAGTCTATTGTTAGTAAAAATAAAAGGCTATTTGCCTTTTTATCTAGTTTATGCAGGAGGTCTAATATTTATTGTTGAGTGTGATTTTAGGCATGTCTGCTAAAACGCAACTTTTAAATTGCCAAAATTTCTCCTTGCCTTTACTAATTACGATTCTTGGAGTGCACACATAATCTGGTTGGCTTTGTTGAATAGCTAGTGTTGGTAGAGGTTATTGTAAGAAGAAAAGCTTTTCAATATATGACTACTAACGAATTTAGTTGTAGAATAGGCA
>NZ_CM003641.1:605990-625654 GCF_001439985.1 Wolbachia endosymbiont of Trichogramma pretiosum | reverse complement strand
CACGTTCTTATATTGAAGTCTTTTTCTATAGGTTGAAGCAAATATTTGTGTTTAACTTGAAAAATAAATCAGAGGTAAATCGTGAAAAAGAGCTGTTAATTAAGTGCTACTTATTGAATAAATTTACTGATATAGGTGTGGCTAAATTTAAATTAGCTGCGTAAATTTACTTTGATTTACATGCACTATCAGTTCTATGCAATAAAGCCTACCGGGTAAAGAAGATATTTTATGTTTTGTGATAGAAAATTCTAATTTTGACATTAAAGAAGCAGTAAGGAACAAAGATAGAGATGGTAAAACACCACCACACTATGCGGCTAAATCTGGCAATAAAGAATGCTTGAAAATTCTCATAGAAAATGAAGCAGATTTTAGTTGCACTGCCAATGATAAAACTGAGTTACACTATGCTGCCAGAAGCGGAAGTCCTAACCTCCTAGAATATTTAAAAGAAATATTGAAGCAAAAGGAATTTTTGATAGAGAGAAAATTAAAACAGATAAATATGGAAATAACGCATTACACTATGCTGTGCAATCTGGAAATGCTGAGTGCATAGAATTCTTCGTTGATAATCAAGTGCAATTTTTAAAAAGTAAATATAATGAGAATCCTTTTCATAAGATTGTAGGTAACTCAGAAACTCAAGAAAATGCCATAAATTTTCTTATAGAGCATCTAAAATTTTTAGGTAGACTAAAAAGTGAAATTAATCAAGAAAATGCAGATGGTAACACCCCATTACATATAGCTGCAAAACATGGGAATAACTAGCTGATGAAATTGTTTATTAAATCAGGTGCAAAAATTGTTCAGAATAAACAAGGTAACACCTCCTTACATATTGCTATTATACATGGTAATTCATATTGTATAGAGCTATTTTATGAAAATATAGGAATATCATACTTCAATCCAAAGGTGATTATGGAAGAGATCTTGTACATTTAGCTGCAATGTACGGGAAGTATGATTGTCTAACATCTTTACTCAAGAAATTTCCTGATTACGATTTAAGCACAGAAACACGCAAAGGAAATATGGCCCTACACCTAGCTCTATCGAGTAATACAGAAACAGAACTAAGAAAAAATGTGTGAGTCTATTAGTAGACAGAAGCATGCAAGTAAATAAGAGTAATAATGAAAGAAACACCCCTTTACATTTTGCTGCCCAACTTGATTTATCGTTTTTAAGCATGATAGAAAAAAAAGTTAGAAGAGAAGAAATTTGACGTTTATCAAGAGGTTTTGCGTGAGAATAGCAACGGTGACACCGTCTTTCATATGGCAGCACGTGTTGGTAATAAATCATGCCTTGAGCACCTTTTTAAAAAAGAGAGAGTGGGAGAAATATTAAGTAAGAAAAATAAGGATGGACAAACTTTACTACACTTATCTCTTCTCAGTGGAAGAGTAGAATGCGTTAAGTATTTGGTAAAAAAAAGCCCAAAGGGTATTTTTTTAGAACAAAATACACAAAAAGGTTGTTATTTGCAGCTATTTTGAGCGGCAATAAGGAATGTCTTGAATTTGTGTCAAAAGAGCTTTTAGGTAAAAAGGTGGCTGCTAGCATCAAAGTGTTATATGATGAAAATGACAATACACCGCTACACATGGATGCTCTTGCCGACGACATAGAATTCTCTCAGTATATTATTGAAAATATTGTCAAGCCAACTATTAGGGATGTAGTACCACTTTTTAACACAAACAGTCAAGGGCTTATACCTCTACATTTAGCTGCCATGAGCCTTAATGCTGAGTTAATAGAATGTTTTATGACAGATAATCATTACCCATATAATAAGAAAATGTTAAATGTTGTATCTAAATCTGGAAGAACAGCATTACACTATCTTGTAACGAGTGATAATGATTTTGAAAAAACTATAAATGAGGATTTTAAGCAAGGTCAATTTTTGAAAAAGTTGGTTTTAGAAAAGCGTAAACAAAATGAGCACTTAAGTGAAAAAGCTATTAAAGCCTTGTTCTACCTAATAATCAGCACCGGAGAGAAAACTGTAAATAAGAAGATAAATTTTAATATAAAGGATAATGTAAAAAAAACAGCTTTAGGTTATGCTTTTAAACATGGTGACACAAATATCTTAAGGTTATTTTTAGATTTCTTTTATGAAATAAGGGAGAACAAAAAAAGGAAATATGATAAACTTAATATGGAAGATCAAGAAAGAAGCAAAAAGCTTATAGACTACCATAATCTGGCCATTTCAATATCAAGTGTGATTATTTCTGTTTGCGTTAAGCATAATAATGCAGAATCTTAAAAGGAAGAAATTCCTACCTGGATTTCCATTGCATTCTCTTCGATATCATTTTTACTTATCTTATACAACTTAGTGATTGGCCTTCAAAAAGAACCTGTTAAACGTAAGATAGAAAACTATATTGAAAAAATGAACAGAATTGAAGAGGCTACAGGAAAGTTAGCTAAGACAAAAGTAGGAGATCATGATTTGGAGGAATACAACTCAATATTGGAACTATTAATAAAGAATGCAGAAGATATTTCACGATTGGAAAATGAACTTTACAAGTTTACGCATGAAACTAGATTAGAGAGTAAAGACAAACTCAATATTTATCCTCAGAAAATGAGTAGGGGTGGTAGTGCAGTACTACGTTCGAATAAGTCTTTAGAAGGTAGAAAAAGTTCACCTGTTTTGAATGATTTAACAACAAAACTTAGTCTGTATTCAAGACGCAACAGTAGAGTACGAAAATACAATGGACAAGTTAGATAATCCATCATGTGTAATTACTATAAATGAGCATCCAGAAATTAAACCAAAAGCTCCGAAAAACAAATTCAAGAATGTTGCAACTAAGCTAAAAATAGACAATATCTTTAGTAAGAAAAAAGAAGATCTTATTGCTTCATCAAGCTTATCAGAAGGTGCTAATCACGAGAATATTACAAAAATTAATGAAGAAAACTGTGGGTTGATAAACCGATTTGGTGATACCAATGGGTATTCAATATTTTTGACTCCTTTTAATCCAAGAGGTTCAAACTCAAGAGAAGAGTGTGGTAACAATCATGGTGTAGAGCGTCATGTGAGTTATGGTGGTGCAAATAATTCTGTGAGTAATAAGGAAGTTAGTAAATCTCCATCTCTAATACTTTCTAACTTTGAGGAGGGGGTGGATTACTGTTGACTGTTTTAAATTCGAAAGATATAGACCAAGGGTACATTCCAGTCCATCTTATGTGAGAAAAAGAGCAATTACAGCTAGATCATTGGAATATATAATACTTTCTGATCATATAGAAAGAGAAAAAGAGATGCAGATTGTAGTCACTGACTCTGATAGCATCAACTTTCAGAGGAGTGATAGTAAGTATTCTAGTAAACTGTCATTTAGTAGTAGATAAGAAAAACGTAGAACAATTGGCAAGGCTATCGTATAAGGTTATAGTAGAGAAGAAATTAGACAGCCTTGCTAAATTTTCATGAAAAAGTTTATATTCGCATATCATTAATATTTTATTACATTAATGATATGGCAAGGCAATAACTGTTAATACCTTCGACACAAAAACTATATATGGTAAATATAATTAAATAAAAAGGAAGATTATGGAAATCACTACGTCAATAAAAAAGGAATTAAAGCAAAGTATACTCTATACTTGTCTAGAGAAGTGCAAGAGTGCGTTTTGGTTTATTTTCTGGTTTAGCTCAGGGATTAATGCGTTAATGTTATTTTTGCCACTTTATACCTCTCAGGTACTTGATCGAGTGATATCGAGCGAGAGTGTGTCAACACTAGTTATGCTGACGATTATTACTTTATCTGCGTTTGCATGTTCTGCAATGCTTGAAACTTGTCGATATTTAGCTATGGCTAAAATTGGTGATTGGATTGATAAAACTGCAACACCAGATCTAATAGTAAGGTCAATCAGGTTAACATCAGTACAAAGCTCAACTTCAAGTGGTGAAGCAATACGAGATCTTGGAGTAATAAAAAATTTCATTACAGGAAATGGTATATTTTCACTGTTCGATACTCCATGGTCGCTAATTTACCTTGTTGTGATCTTTATGATACATACCTCTACAGGGTTTATAGCTATTGCCGGGATCATTATATTAGTTTCAATGGCAGTATGGAATGAACTTGCCACTAAGCGTATATTGCGAGAAACCAATGAAGAAACTATACGTAATATTAACGCTATAGATGTTGCAACAAGAAATGCAGAGGTGGTTGAGGCTATGGGTATGTCAGAATTTATAGTTTCTGATTGGTGTAAACGGAATGATCAAAATCGTGCAATGCAAGTTACAGCACAGAATCGTTCTAATGTAATTACTGGTATTACTAAATTTTTACGTTCAACTCTCCAAATTTCAGTAATTGGAACAGGTGCATTACTTGCAATCACAGCTCACAAAACTGCCGGTAGCATTATTGCTGCCTCGATTTTGATGGGTAGAGTATTGGCTCCATTTGATGCAGCAGTTCATACTTGGAAATTTTTAAATCAAGCCAAGATGTCATATGGCAGGCTGCAAAGACTTATCCTAACATCTCCAAAAAGAGAGCAAACTATGGCTCTACCAGAGCCTGAAGGTAAGTTGGAATTTGATAGGGTGTTTTTTACTCCTTATGGGAGCAATAAGCCAACAGTAAAAGGAATCTCATTTGTAATAGAACCAGGGGATGTTGTTGGTGTTATTGGTGCAAGTGCTTCTGGTAAGTCGACCATTGCAAAACTAACAGTTGGTGTTTGGAGACCCATATCAGGTGTAGTCAGACTAGATGGTGCTGATGTATATACTTGGAATCGAGAAAACTTTGGTAATTATGTTGGTTACTTACCTCAAGATATTGAGTTATTTAACACGAGCGTTAAAGCTAATATTGCCCGCATGAGACCAGATCCAAATCCTGAAGAAATAATCAAAGCAGCAAAAATTGCAGGAATACATGAATTAATACTTAGCTTACCAAATGGGTATGATACAACAATAGGAGGACCTGGAGGAACAATACTCTCTGGTGGCCAAAAACAGCTTCTTGGACTTGCAAGGGCTTTTTATGGTAATACTAAGCTTTTAGTACTTGATGAACCGAATGCTAACTTAGACAGTAATGGAGAGGCGCGCTTGATTAATGCAATCAATGTTGCAAGAGAGCAAGATACTACCACTGTTATCATCACTCATAAGCTACCGTTACTGTCCGTAGTTGATAAAGTGATTATCATGTCAGATGGTGTTATTTATGATATGGGACCAAAAGATGAGATTTTGAGCAGATTAGTTGCTCCATCACCAGATGTCACAGAAGATAAACGTTCTTCAGCAAGTGGTTAAGAAAGAGAGAAGCTGTCACACTTCTCTTTCTCTTATAGAGTACTATATGCACAGTTTGTAAAATCTTAAGCAATTGTTATTCGAAAAATCCAATAATGACTAGCCGAGGAACCTATTTGCTAATTCTCTCACATTGACTTTAGACATTTCTGATGTATGCTCTTGTCCATGTGAGACATCAGATTTAATGCCTTTTTTGTCATGACCTTTAGTAATAGAACATACTACAGTATCAGCCTTTACATACTTAACACTTGGATCTGATTGAAACCCATGTTTTCTTTCTATTTGTGCTTCAAGCTTACTGCTATCATGTGTAACCCTACACCTTTCTAGATTACGGTCACGTTTACCAGGAGCTACATATCCATCTATATCACTACATAAGAACGGGCGCACTTTGAACCTGTCTGAACTAAAACCATTTTCAACACTTGCAGAATTATGAGATTTTCTATTATTGCGCATTTTTCTACAGCTTCCTTTATTTTTCTTTTGATGGTTTTGGCAGCAGTGCTGGCTTATATGCACATGCTGGTAGTTCTGGAAATGAGTCCTCCTGAAATAGCAAATGACTTTGGTTTCTCTTGCTATCTGATTCTTCAATATTCTTTATTGGTGTCTTGAAAGAGTTTTCATTTTTCTTTCTTAGAGCTAACTCATTTAATCCGCTCCCAACATTATTTTTTCTTGTTGTAGTGTGAATAACACTTGGAAGTTTCACTTCATACTTAAATTTTTTACCAATGGCATCTATTGACTCATTAGATGAGGAATCTATTTGAAACCTATCGTTTGAAAATTTTGATTTTGTAGCATCAAAAGATATACTACGTTTTTCTATCTTTTTATTAGTCACATTTTACCTCTAAACCTATTAACTAACAAAAGTATAAACTAAGAGCTATTAATTTTATTGTAATAACAAAGGCTCAAGAAGCATCACCGCAGGGTTTTCTATATAGTACTTAAAGGCATTTAAAAATTTTGCTCCTAGTGCTCCATCAACTGCTCTGTGGTCAACAGAGAGAGTCACTGTCATTATCTCTGCTATCTCTATTTTTTCACCTATGACAAACGGCTGTTTTTTAGATTCACCAACAGCCATAATGCAAGATTGCGGTGGATTGATTATAGCGCTGAAAGTTTTTATACCAAACATGCCTAAGTTGGAGATAGTAAATCCTCCTCCTTGAAATTCTTCAGGCTTTAGTTTTCCAGATCTTGCCCTATTTACTAAATCTTTCACTTCTTTTGATATAGATAAAACACTTTTTTCATCAGCATTTTTTACTATAGGAGTAATCAGTCCATCCTCAAGCGCTACAGCAATTGAGATATCTATATTTGAGTATCTTACTATTTTAGTATCTATCCACGATGAGTTTATATCAGGAAATTTTTTCATGCTGAAAGCTACAGCTTTTATAATTAAGTCATTAATTGTTACTTTATTGTTCTCATTTGCTGAATTAACCTCATTTTTGAGAGATATTAGCTTATCAAAGTGGCAGTCTACAGTTAAATAAAAGTGTGGAATATTTTGCTTAGATTCAACTAGGCGCTGCGCTATCACTTGGCGCATATTACTTACTTCAACTGTTGTATTTTCCTCAAATCTCTCATAGCTTTTAGTTTGATCTAAAAATTCTAATACATCAGCTTTGATGATACGACCATATGGACCTGTACCTTTTAATCGCTTTATATCAACACCTTCATTTTGAGCTATTTTTTTAGCTAAGGGGCTTACTTTTATTCTATTTTCTGTTGCTCTATCCTCTTTTTTAGATCCCAATGTCACGCACTGGGATGACATTGAAGAGCTAGATGAAATCGAAGGGTTGGATGATACTGAAAAATCGGCTTCAACCTCCTTCTCAACCTTGGTATTGATGGCATAAGCTAAATCAAGTGCGCTTTTATCTTCCCCTTCCTCTAACATTAGAGCTATCAGTTGATTTACAGGCACACCACTTGTTCCTTCCGACACTAAAATTTTTGCTAAAACTCCTTCATCGACAGATTCAAACTCCATTATGGCTTTATCAGTCTCAATTTCAGCGATTACATCACCTATTTCAACTTTATCTTGTTCTTTTTTACACCACTTTACAATTTTTCCTCCAGTTTTACTCATCGTTGGGGAAAGAGCGGGCATCAATATTTCTATAGGCATTTATTCTTTATTAAAAGATCTATTTAATTTTTAATTTACTCTTTACCCTATGTCAATCTAATCGTAAATTATGATACTTATATCATCCTAGTACGTGATGCTGGAATCTTGGTTTATTACTGTTATCCTACTATTTCTATTGCTTGGTCCTAGATAGAGTACAAATAGTAAGATCTTCATGAAAATAGGCGAATCTGTTCTAATGGAAATAGAAAAATGTAGTGCTTACTATCCTCTTACAAACATATAGCTTAGGTACAGAAAAAAAATTTATATGAGGAGCTGGTTAAATTGATAAAAGATCAGAATTAATAGTAGTTTCCGAATCTTCTGTAGTAGGCTCTTCATGTGAAGCAGAGGACAGACTAACTTCTTTATCCTCTGTTCTCTGTATAGAACTACCACAAAAACTCCTTAACTGCTTTTCAGCAGATGAATTTAAAATCCGTATAATAGACTTCTCACTTTGTTCTTTCAGCGATTGATCCATTCTAGAAATCAACTCGGAAAATTCACTACCTTCTTTTCTAGCTTCACTTTCTATCTTATTTTTTATGCTTTCTATATTACTTTGGTTAATTTCCTCTTTCGTTATGTTAAATAAATTGGCAATGCCCTGATACTTAATTTCATAATTTCCACAGCCAACTATGCAAAGAGCAATAGAATCGGATATTTCACCTGCAGACGAATTATGGATAGTGTAAGCTAAGCAATTGTCATGATATTTAATGCCAAGCTGTTGCTCTATCAACTAAGAAATTTCATTTTTTAAAGACATAAAGTACCTCCTTCTTACATTACTGTACCTTCTGACTAAAGTACAACAGCTGCTCCTAAATAGCAACCCGTATATGGTTTACTTTAATAAAGTATTAAAGTAAGAAGCTTTTACATCCTAAAACATAACTTAGATAGGCCAATGTAAAAAAAAAATTTAAATGAGAATTATCGTATATATATATATTACTTATTTGCCAAAATTATTTTGGCAAAATAGCATATAAAAGTTGAGGCTAATTATGCATATTAAAGAACGAAAGGATTTACAACAGGAGTTATTAGGAATTATTTTTAATATTCTCATAGAAAGTGAAGATAGCGCCGTAGAAGTTATGGAAACAAGAGCAGTAGAGGTAATTAAAAAAAAAACTGAAGGAACACATTAATGATTATATAGAGTATGGTGGTTTAAAAAAAGCCAATTTTAGATTGGTTTATTGTTTGTTATTCTCAGAATAATGTCAGACTAAATGACAAGTCGCTATTAAAATTTGAGAAGGCAATTAAGGATATTGGAGGAAGAGCACCGCTAAATGAAATAAAAAGTACAATAAGATTATTAGTAGAACAAGCACAGCTAAATCATGTTAGAATTAGAGGTGAGAGAGAAGTACCACTAAACCTCTTTGAGGAAAACATAATAATGAGAGAGCGAAGAAGGGCAAGAGAATAACAAATGCGGCCAAATTTTATTAGAGAAAGAGAAGCGTCATTGAATCTCTTTGGAAACAAGGATGAAAATGTAATAATGAGAGGAAAAATGAGGTCACGCTATATTAGGCGTATTAGACGTGAAAGAGAAGTGCCACTTAGTTCAAAAATAGGACAATTAATTGGTGTAGTTTCATCCATAATTGTAGGTTCTTTCATTGGTATAATGGTTGGTATGGTCATTGCTGGTTTATGTATTGAGCTTTGTGTAATCACCACTGCAGAACCGATTCTTCTCATCATGGGTGTTACTGCTGTTACAGGAGCTGTTGTAGCAGGAACTTCTCCTGTATAAAGCTAATAGAGACGTTTAGTAGCGGTCTGGAAAGCTCTAATACTGAATATGCTTATTTAAATAGGCAAAGAGTTATTTAGAAAAAAAATTGGAAGAATGCTCAAAAAAGTCTATTTATAAAACACATCGACTTAACTATTATCTTACAACTTAGCTAATTAATTAAAAAATTTTTTTTTTAGCGGTTAAATAAAGCCAGATCTTATTAGAGAGAGGATCTTCTTATCTCTTCTTTACCTTCATTTTCATTTCTAACAATTTTTTTTCCACTTAATATGTCTCTTATTTCATCTCCTGTTAAAGTTTCAAACTCCAGTAGATTTTTAGCAATGAGCTCCAAGTCTTTCCTACGCTTGGTTAAAATGTCTTTTGCTTTTTCATAGCAAGAAAATACGACTTTATTTACTTCCTCATCTATAAGTCTTAACGTATCTTCAGAAATTGTCTCAGAATCATGTGTGGTTTGTTCGCGATTATGATAGATCGGACCTATTTTGTCGCTCATTCCCCATTTTGTCACCATAGAACGTGATAAATCTGATGCTAGTTTTATATCTGAAGACGCACCGCTCGTGACTTTATCATAGCCAAAAATTAGCTCTTCTGCCACACGTCCACCCATTGCAACAGTTATATCTGCTAGCATCTTTTCTCTTGTGAGGGACACTCTGTCTGTTTCTGGTAGTCTCATAACTAAACCGAGTGCTCTACCACGTGGAATAACTGTTGCTTTGTGTATAGGATCAGAAGCAGGCATATTAACTGCAACCACTGCATGACCAGCTTCATGGTAAGCAGTAAGCTTTTTTTCTTCTTCTGTAATGACTAAGGATCTCCTTTCCATGCCCATCATCACTTTATCACGTGCATACTCAAAATCATCCATGGTAACAATTTTCTTATTTCTTCTTGCAGCAATAAGCGCAGACTCATTCACTAAATTTGCTAGATCAGCCCCTGAAAAACCTGGCGTTCCCCTCGCAACTGTTTTTACGTTTACATCTGGTGCTATTGATATTTTCTTTATATGCGTATTTAATATTCTCTCACGCCCATTTATATCAGGTAAAGAAATAGTAATCTGTCGATCGAAACGACCAGGTCTAAGTAGTGCTGGATCTAGGACGTCTGGACGGTTAGTTGCAGCAACTATTATCACACCTTCATTAGACTCGAAACCATCCATCTCAACCAGTAACTGGTTTAATGTTTGTTCCCTTTCGTCGTTACCGCCACCAAGACCAATGCCGCGATGCCTACCTACTGCATCTATTTCGTCTATGAAAATTATACAAGGAGCATTTTTCTTGCCTTGATCAAACATATCCCGGACACGGCTTGCACCAACACCGACAAACATTTCAACGAAATCAGATCCAGAAATACTAAAAAACGGTACATTAGCTTCACCTGCAATTGCACGAGCAAGTAGAGTTTTACCAGTTCCAGGGGAACCAATCAAAAGACATCCTTTTGGTATCTTCCCACCTAACACTTGAAATTTTTGCCTTTGTTTAAGAAAATCAACAATTTCAACCAACTCTTCTTTTGCTTCATCAATCCCAGCAACATCATCAAATTTCACTTGTTTTCCAGTAGTCATAAGCCTAGCTTTTGATTTGCCAAAGCTTATAGTTCTATTACCTCCTGCTTGCGTTTGTTTAAAAAGGAAAAGTAATAAACCGATAAAGATAAGCGTCGGAACCCATTGAATAAGTAATCCACCAATGATACCTATTGCAGAGTCTCCAATTGAAAAGGAGAACTTCACTTTCCTATCATGCAAACTTTTTATTAAGTCACTGTATATAACACCACTTGAGTTAAAGGCTGACCCATCCCTAAACTTTCCTTCGATACTTTGGTTTCTTATTGTAATATTTTCTATATCATTATCTTCTAGTCTAGTTAAAAATTCTGAAAAAGGTATGGTTGTTTTACTCTTACTTATACTTCCGCTAAATTGAATATAAGCAACTGAAATGAGAACAATAATCACTAACCAGATCAATAAGCCTTCTAAATTTTTTTTCATTTACGTTTCTAATTAAATACTAATCAAGCTTACCAAATTTTGCTTTATTGTGCTATTAATAATGCATTGAACTTTATCGTCATTGGTACTTTTTTCGTTATAATTTATATCAGGATAAGCAAGCACTTTTCCATCTTTTTGTACTGTAGGCAAAGAGTAGAAAACTTCGGGGCAGCAGTTGTAATCCTTCAGAAATTCAGGAACTTTTTGTGTTTTTTTTAGCGGAGCAATAGTTACTGAACACTTCTGATTGCTAAGTATTGTACAGCTAAATCTATTGTCCCATTCAACAGGGACATTTAATGTTAGGTGTACAGTAATTTCCTGTATCTTTGATGATTCTCTCATTATCAAGATGCTCCCTCCATATTTTCTTATTTTGCACCCAGAGAGTGTACAGTTAATATCACTATCTTCTTGCGATATTTTGTTAAATATTGCGATAAGGCTACGGTACCTTGGCTTATAGTGCTCGTTGACAATTGCCATTATAGAATAAAGAAGAAGCCTTAAAGCTATTTCCTCTGGCAGTTTATAAAGTTCATCTAGTTTAATTTCAATATAACCAAGATCATGAATGTTAACGCATTCATTAAGTGCAAGGCGTGTGTAGTGCATCAACGCTTTTGCAGCTCTTTTCATATGAAGGGCTGTAAGGCATATTCGCTCTGTTAAAATCTCTTGATTGTCACTTGCTTTAAGTAAGTTACGGTATAAAGTTCGTCTATATTTTAAGTCATAATTGCTTCTATCTTCGATCCATTTTAACTGGTGAAGATTAGCGTACTTTTCTATTTCACTACGACTAAAATTTAACAACGGCCTCAATATATAAATACCATTTAAGAAAGATTTGTAATCCATTGATGATAATCCATCTACGCCACTACCTCGCTCTAATCTTAATAAGAACGTTTCTGCTTGATCATCTTTGTGATGAGCAACGAGCAAACATTTAACATTATTGTTTTTACACCACTCTTCTAGTAACTTATATCGTGCTTTTCGTGCCTGTAACTGAATATTACCTTTAATATTTTGCTTCTCCCAATTTAATATGAACGATTCCTTTGCTCCAAGTTGTTTTGCATAACTTATAACAAAATCAGCTTCTTTTTGGGACTCTGAACGTAACCCATGATTTACTGTTAATGATATAGGAAGTGAAAGCTTGTTTTTTTTTGCCCAGTTAGTCATCAAGTGAAGTAAGACTATACTATCTACACCACCTGATACTGCGACTGCGATTTGGTTATGGAAAGCAAAGCTATTGGCTATATTTTGAAATAATAACTCTAATTTCATTATGTTTCTTGATGGCTAGACATCCTCTACGTCATATAACGACTTTATTTGTGGTATGTATAGATCCCGCTAACAAGTAGCGGAATTTCTCTCTTTTTTCATCCCAGTGCTTGACACTGGGATCCAGGTTTTAATGCAAGAAACTACTTCTTTATTCCAGAAAATGAAAATTCCACTCTACGATTTTTAGCATGCTCTTTTTCATATTTAGAATTTCTAGAATCATCTTTTACATCAACCAAAGGCTCAGTTTCACCTTTAGAAGCAGTTCTTATCCTATTTTCTAGATAAGGTGTACAGCTGACCATAAATTTTTTAGCTGCATCTGCTCTTCTAGCTCCTAGTGCAAGATTATACTCGTGAGAACCACGATTGTCAGTATGACCAGTTAAAGTGACCTTTACGTCAGGATTATTTTGTAATACTTCCATTACGTCAAGTAATGCATCTGCACTCACTTCGCTAATACTAGATTCATCATAACCAAAGAAAACTCTTTTACTACCTATCTGCTTAACAACAGCATTCATTTTATTTGTTGTACTTACTCCTTTTTTAGGGCAAGAACTTACACCAGTAAGCAGTAAACAAAAACAACACATTATAATCAGTCTACTCCACATCACTAAACCTCCATAAATTCAAAATATAGTGCGTAATTCTAATTTTAGTACTAATGATCCCTCTATACTAGAATAGAGTCAAGGGAAATAAAATACTAGATGCTTTCTTTACAATCTTATAATTAATCTTCTGATAAGATGCTCAATTCTTGGCAATGAAGTACAGTAAAAGAATAAAAGTACAATTTTTTATTGTACTTTAAGCAAATATACTTTTAACTTTATTATTAATCTATTACGATGTTAAGCAGATGTTTCAAAGCAATGAATAAAAATGAGATCTTGTAAGTTTTTAGAGGAAGTATTACATAAGGTAAGAAATATCGAAAATACACTAAAACTACTAAGCAAAAGCCAATTGAATGTAGAGGACAAAGTTGAACAAATGTGTCTTCTAGAGGAAATCAGACATGAAATTATCTCTCATGATGCAGTAAAGGAATCATTAGCGAATGCGCTTAGGAATAAAAAGAGTGCTAATATTCAGCAGCTAAGGTTAATAGAGGGGATGCACAAAGGCAGCAGTGCTATTCCTATTGATTTAGTAAAATCTTTGTCCAAAGCTAAGATTGAATGCCAAAACTTATGGAGGCTAACTAATTCTGAAATTAGTAACTTAGAAAAGCTGAAAGAATGCTTTACTAACCTAATTAAGCTTACTCGTGAAGCAGCTTCTCTAAAATCGCAGCAATTAAAGCGCTCAAACTATGAGTCATTGCTTGCTGACTATGACCCTAATATCACAGAAAAGAACATAAAGGAAATATTTCCTAAGCTAGGTAAATTTTTTAGTGAAAATGTAGAGAAAGTAACTCAAAAGCAGAAGAAGGATAAGGTTGCTAATATACAAAAAGTTACGGTTCAGAGGCAGATTGAACTTGGTTCCTTATTCTTACAGCAAATGAGTGTTACACCAAATGAGATTTCCATTTCTTATTACGATCCTATCGATTCAGATGAATCTGACCTTTGTTATGGTTTATTTTTACTTTTACGGCATACTGGTTATGCAATTCATCAAAAATGTTTAGCGCAAAATTCTATAAAGAGCTCAATTACAAAACATACTATGTATGAAACTCAAGGGTTACTCATGGAGAGGATCATTGGAACATCCAGAGAATTTATTGAGTTCATTCAACCACACATAAAGGAGAAACTTTCTACAAAAGGCAAAATTAATAGTAGTGTTGAAAATTTGTATTTGATTTTCAATAAAGTAAATCTTTCATCTTTTTTGAAGAATGCGGATGGATTTAGTTTGTTGGCTCACATTATGCTAAGAACTAAATTAGAACAAGATCTAATAAATGGTAAGTTAGAAGTTAAAGATCTACACGATAAATGGTTGGAAGGTATGAAGCATTACAAGATTTCAGTAAAAGCTAAAAATGAGCTAGACACTTATTTTCAAGATGAGTATTGGATAAGTGGTGTTATAGGCTACTTTCCTATTAAAGTCATAGCGTTAATCGCTGCTGTGCAGTTTTTTTCTTTCATTAAGAAAAATCATTATGAATTTTTAGATTCTATAGTAAAAGGAGATTTCAGTTTGCTTATCGATTGGTTCTCTAAAAACGTATATAGTGCAAATTATGGATTTTTGGAACAGCTAAAAAAGGTAACAGGTAGGGATTTAGATATTGAGTGCTACACTGGTTACTTATCTGAAAAGTATAATTTGTCTCAATAAATGGTTTTCTTAAGTTGTGTATGAGTTTTGTTCGGAATTTAATCAGAAATTTTTTTACTTTCAAAGGTTTATTTGCTAGCGATATTGCTATAGATCTTGGTACTGCAAATACTTTAGTTTATCAGAAAAGCCAGGGGATAGTGCTTGATGAACCCTCAGTTGTAGCAAGAGTAAAAGAAAAAGGAAGTTACGTTCCTTATGCTTTTGGCAAAAAAGCTAAGATGATGCTCGGAAAAACACCTGGAGAAATAGAAGCGATAAGGCCCTTGAAAGACGGAGTTATTGCTGATTTTAAAAGCGCGGAAGAAATGTTAAAATATTTCATACGCAGCGCAAACAAAAGATTCACTGTTAATAAGCCTAGTATTATCATATGTGTTCCATCTGGATCTACCCCAGTTGAAAGGCGTGCTATACAAGATGCAGCAGAAAGTGCTGGTGCAAACGAAGTATTCTTAATTGAAGAACCAATGGCTGCAGCAATTGGGGCTGGACTTCCAGTTACCGAACCTGAAGGTTCTATGATTGTTGACATAGGAGGTGGTACAACTGAAGTTGCAATTATTTCTTTAGGTGGAATTGTTTATTCACGTTCTGCCAGAGTAGGTGGTGATATTATGGATGAGGCAATAAAGTCATACATTCGTGAAAATCATAAGTTATTGATTGGCGAAACAACTGCTGAAAAAATTAAGAAAAACGTCGGTTCAGCCAGTCTGCCAGTTGAAAACAACAAAGAGGGAATGATAATTAAAGGCAGGGATTTAGTGAGTGGTATGCCAAAAGAAATGCTTTTATCAGAATATCAAGTTGCGGAGAGCCTAATAGAGCCTGTACATCAGATAATTTCTGCTATTAGAACTGCACTGGAGAGTACTCCACCCGAACTTTCTTCTGATATAGTTGATAGAGGAATAATTTTATCTGGTGGAGGTGGGTTGTTGCGCAACTTGAGTAAAGTTATTAGTGAAACAACAAAATTACCAGTTCGTGTTGCAGATGATCCACTTTGTTGTGTTGCCCTGGGTAGCGGAAAAGTACTTGAAAACATGGACTATTTTGGCCATGTTTTATTCAAGCAAGATTAAGTTGTTTTTGAAGATCGAATTGTTTTGATGGAATTATGTAATATAAATGAGATCCTAGTATCACTCATCAAGTAATTTAAAGGCAACTTCCAGCAGAAGGGGTGTCATCCCAGCGCTTGACACTGGAACTTGACTACAAACAAGTACGCTGTTTCAATGAAATTGTGTAATAGAAACTGGATTCCAGTGCTTGACAGCAGGTTTGTGTTTATAAATTATATGCTAAAAGAATTTGAAATTGAACCCTTATTAAAAGATAAAGCTCCGCATCAAACTAAGGCTGTTGTTGCAATGTCCGGGGGAGTTGATAGCTCCGTTGCTGCAGCACTGCTTTATAACCTTGGGTACGAAGTGATAGGTGTGACTCTTCAGCTATATGGCACTGATGGCAATGCTAATGCAAGAAAAGGTGCGTGCTGCGCTGGACAAGATATTTATGATGCCAAACGCGTAGCTGAAAGTGTTGGCTTTCCTCATTATATTTTAAATTACGAAGAAATATTTAAAAAGGAAGTAATAGAAGATTTTGCGAATACTTACATGCGTGGGGAAACCCCCATACCATGTGTAAGATGTAACCAAACAGTCAAATTCCGTGATCTATTGCAAGTCACAAAAAATCTTGGTGCGGATGTGCTCATAACAGGACATTACGTAAGAAGATTAGAAGAAAATGGTGAGGTAAAGTTGTGCAGAAGTGTTGATAAAAGTAAAGACCAAAGTTATTTTTTGTTTGCTACAACTGAGGAGCAGTTAAAGTTTTTGCGATTTCCACTAGGTGGGTTCTATAAAAGTGATATAAGAAAATTAGCAAAATATTTTAGCTTACAAATCTCTGAAAAGCCGGATAGTCAAGATATATGCTTTGTTTCCGAAAGCTATAGTAAAACAATAGCTAATTTAGCTCCACAATCTGTACAGAAAGGTAAAATAGTAGATGTTCATGGAAAAGTGCTAGGTGAGCACAGCGGCATAGTAAATTTTACAGTGGGGCAGAGAAGAGGCCTCTGCATTGCACATAGTGAGCCTTTTTATGTAGTGAGAATTAATACAGAAAATAATGAGGTTGTAGTAGGACCGATCAATGCTCTAATGCAAAAAAAGATATTGGTGAAAGAGTTAAATTGGTTAGAACAACCAAAAGAAGGCATGGAAGTAACTGTGAAGCTCAGGTCATCACATTCAGGAAGCTTGGCGACAATATATTCAACTGACGAAAAGAACAAAGCCTGTGTAATTTTAAACGACGATTACTTTGGCATCAGTCCAGGTCAAGCCTGTGTAGCATATAAGGGCGAACAAGTTATCGGTGGAGGTTGGATATGCTCCTAACTTAGTGGTTTAATTTTTTAATACAGAATGTAAACATACAATACAATCTATTGCTTTTTTAGACTACATTCTTTACACTATAAAGATAGTTGTTATATTGTGGACTAGAAGGATGGTTAAAGAAGCTGAAGAACTAATAAAAATTGTTGGTAAAGGAAGTTTATTAGAGGCCTTGTTTATTTTTTTAGGCAATTTTCAACATGCTAACTTAACTGGCAAAATAGACTACAGAAACCATATTGGTTTGTCTTTATTCGTGAGAAAAAAAAAAGAGGAATCATTAGATAGATATTTTAACTTAAAATTTAGTCTACAAGGGTTGTTCTTAATTTATACTCAAGCTTATAAAATTTTAATCGGGAATAATAATCTGAGCACTCAAGATATCATAGATGAAATATATAAAGTTATTAAGGAATCTGAGTTAGGTAAAGACATACACGAAGTAGTAGATGGAAGAAAATTAGATTTACTTAACGTTTTGGCAAATCCAAAGAGAGAATCAATATTTAAAACAGCAGAAGATTTTGAAAATAAGGTGCTTATTGATGTTAGAAAGTTAATAAGTGAAGAAAATGCATTAAACGAACATGACAGAGAATTTACCTTAAGTAAATGCATTATTGATTTCTATTATTCTATTCATCAAGACATAAAAGTAGAAAGGGATGTAGTATTATTATTTTCTATATTTGGCGACTATCATAAACTTTCTGAACATCACGCAGAGTCTATAAAAAAGGAAAGTTTATCAATAATAGATAACATGGTCGTTTCTAGATATATAATGGCTTTAGTTGGATTAGTGCAAGGTATTAATTTGCAAGATCAAAATAGAGCCACTAAATATACACTTGATTGTGAGAAGATAGGTAGTTTAAATAGAACATTCAATATATTGTCATCTGCAGGTTATAATAATCAAGTTTTTTTATGCCTGAAAAGAGCTGGACCAACTTTGAAAAAGCTGTTAAAAGAACAAAATAGCAATAAGTTTGAAGAGAGGATAATAAACAACACACATTATTCAGCATCGCAAGAAGAGAATAAATGTAGGCCAAATTTCATACTCAGCAAGAAAAATCATAAAAACACAGTCTGTAAACTTATTTTAGGTATGTTTGTATTGTCTGTTGGGTTATATGTTGCTGATTATTTCCTTATGGAGCAAAAATTATTTAATCCAATAAAAGGTGTCATGCCACAGGATAATTTTGCTAATCTAGTAATTGCTGCAGTGCTTACTAGCGTAATAGTATATGTTTTATTTCAACTACTAAAATCACCTCAAGAACCGCCACATTCAGCAGTCAATGGTGCAATTATTAATGATCTCACAAATGGTCCTATACAGTCCAGGCGTTCATGAATCTCTACTTATAAATGATAAATGTAGCACTTTTAAAGTGTATGCTATATAATATCTTCTCTTGAAGAATGAGGTAATCCATGGATTTAAGCAAAATAACAACAAAACCAGATGCAATAAGTGTAGTAATTGAAATAAGTGCAAATGCTGAGCCTGTAAAGTATGAATTTAATAAAGAGTTTGGGTTGTTACAAGTTGACAGATTTTTGTCTACCTCAATGACTTATCCTTGCAATTATGGGTTTATACCAAATACCTGCGCAGGTGATGGTGATCCTGTGGATGTTTTAGTGCTAACTCAAATTCCTTTAGCGACTGGAGTTTTGATATCAGTGCGTCCAGTAGGTGCATTACTTACCAAAGACGAGAAAGGAGAGGATGAAAAAATATTAGCTGTACCTATCTCCAGTGTTGATAGCTATTATGACAATATAAAAAACTATTCTGATTTATCTAAAAACCTACTAGATAAAATAGCTCATTTCTTTTCTCATTATAAAGATTTAGAAAAGGGAAAAACGGTGATAGTTGGAGAATGGGCTGATGTAGAAGAAGCAAAAAAAATCATTGAAAAAAGTGGAAATTAGTTTGCGTTGATTTAGCCTGAAATTACAGTTATTCGGAAAAATGTTGTTGTTTTTAATGGATAAATATTGGTATCCGTTCAGGATAGCGGCAAGGTAGTATAGACCATAAAGTAAAAGTGAGTTTAAAATAAATGGTGTCATCCCAGTGCGTGACACTGGTATCCAGCCTTTTTACCAACAAAAACTTAGCATAAACTTTCGTGCTCAAAAAAATTCTGGATTCCAGTTGGATTTGTTGCATAGGTCAAATAAAAAGAACTGTCAGTTACTGACAAAATTCACTGTAAGACAAGCATTTAACCTACTAAAGA